>JAWLBS010000309.1:0-5952 GCA_041687575.1 Phycisphaerae bacterium
CGCCACGCCGATGCCCCGGCTGACCGTGTCGCTGTGGGTCAGGGGGATGTTGCTCCACTCGCTCGCCCCCGCCCGGCGGACCATCACCGGCCCGCGGAAATGGTTGGGGTCGGGCACGACCATCGAACCTTCGGTGCCGTAGATTTCGATCCGCGGCAGGTTGTGGCTCCAGATGTCGAAGCTGGTCATGATCGAGGCGACGGCGCCGCTGGCGAAGTCCATCACGCCGGCGACCAGGGTGGGCACTTCGACCTTCATCATCGTGCCGTAGAGGGGCTGGCTGGTGATCATCCGCTCGGGGAAGGTGATCCGCGTCGAGCCGGTGACGCGCTTGATCGGGCCCATCAGGTTGACCAGGGCGGTGATGTAGTACGGGCCGATGTCCATCATCGGGCCGGCGCCGAACTGGTACAGGAAGGCGGGGTTGGGGTGCCAGCCCTCCGGCCCGTGCGAGGCCATGAACGCGGTGGCGGCGATCGGCTGGCCGATCCAGCCGTCGTCGATAATCTTGCGGGCGGTCTGGCCGCCGCCGCCCATGAAGGTATCCGGCGCGCAGGTGACCAGCCGCTTGTGCCGGCCGGCGGCCTCAACGACCTTGCGTCCCTCCTCGCGGGTGACCGCCAGGGGCTTTTCCGAGTGGACGTGCTTGCCCGCCTCGATCGCGGCGATGTCGACCTCGGCGTGCACCTTCGGGATCGTCAGGTTGACGACGATTTCGATGTCCGGATTGGCGAGCATCTCTTTGGCCGAGACCGCGGAGCAGGCGTACTCTTTGGCGGCCGCCTCGGCGACGCTCATGTTCAGATCGGTGCAGGCGACGACGTCGAGGATGTCGAAGACCTTGCACCCTTTGAAGTAGGCCGCGCTGATCTTGCCACAGCCGATGATTCCGACCTTGACCTTCTTGACCACGAACTGCTTCCTTTCTTTTTCGATTGCATGGCCGCATACGGCGCGGCCATGCGATGTTGTCTGCGACGCTTCCTGCCTTCGGGTGCCACGGTCCTGCGGCCGTTTGCAGGGCCGTGCTCCTTGCGAGTGGATCGCCCATTTCGCATCGGCGTCTGCATCAGGACGCCTTCCGGCTCTTTTCCCTTCGTTCAGCTTTTCTGGCTACTTCGAGGCTCGGCCACTCGCATCGCTTCGCTCGCTCGGGCGGGCCGCCTGAAGCGGGACTCCGAACGCCGGCTAAAGCCGGGACTCCGAACGTGGTGGGCAATAGCCCACCCTACATTTGGCGGGCAGAGCCCGCCCTACATGCCCGCTCCTGCGCCTTACTTGTCCAGCGTGCCCGGTTGCAGGCCGACCGGCAGGGCGGCGGGCTTTTCCACCTGGCTGGCGATCTGCACGTGCTTGCCGCTGTTGGAGGCATCCTCGAACGCGCACATCACGTCCAGCACGTGGCAGGCCAGGTCGCCGCTGACGCGGTTCTTGCGGCCTGACCGCAGGGCGTAGGCCATGTCCGCCACGCCGATGCCCCGGCCGACCGTGTCGCTGTGGGTCAGCGGGACATTGGACCATTCCTTCGCCCCGGCCCGCTTGATCAGCACCGGACCCTGGAATCCGTTCGGGTCGGGCACGATCATCGACCCTTCGGTGCCGTAGATCTCGATCCGCGGCAGGTTGTGGCCCCACACGTCGAAACTCTGGATGATCGTGCCGATCGCGCCGTTTTGGAAGTCCATCACCCCGGCGATATGCGTGGGCGTCTCGACCTTCACCCGCGTGCCGGCCTTGGGCTGGCTGGTGATCATCCGCTCGGGGAAGGTGACCCGCGTCGAGCCGGTCACCCGCTTGATCGGCCCCATCAGGTTCACCAGGGCCGTCAGGTAGTACGGGCCCATGTCCAGCATCGGCCCGCCGCCGACCTCGTAGTAGAACTCCGGGCTCGGGTGCCAGCTCTCGTGGCCGTGACACAGCATGAATGCCGTCGCGGCCACCGGCTCGCCGATCCAGCCGTCGTCGATCAGTTTGCGGCACGTCTGCGCCCCGCCGCCCAGGAACGTATCCGGCGCACAGCCCAGCAGCACGCCTTTTGCCTTTGCTGCCGCAACGGTCTTGCGGCCGTCCTCTCGGTTGATCGCCAGGGGCTTTTCGCAGTGGACGCTCTTGCCCGCCTCGATGGCGGCCATGTTGACCGGGAAGTGCGCCTTGGGGACCGTCAGGTTCACGACGATCTCGATGTCCTTGTCCGCCAGCAGGCCCTCGACGGTCATCGCCTTGATGCCGTGTTCGGCCGCCCGCTCTTCGGCGCGGCTCATCGCCAGGTCGGCGCACGCCTTGAGGTCCACGATCGGGAAATCCTTGAGGTGCTGAAAGTACTGCCCGCAGATATTCCCGCAACCGATGATGCCGACTTTGACCTTATTTTCCACGGCCGAGCCCCTTGCTTGTCAGGAATGTAACGCTCTTTTGTACCGCTTCCATCATGTCCGTCGCACAGTCGTCGAGCTCGACGATCAGCCACTCGGTGTTGGCGCCGCCGGCTGTGACGATCTTGGCAAAGTCCAGCCGGCCCTCGCCGACGGCCGTCTGGGGGACCTTCTGCTGGGCGGGGCCGTCCTTGATGTGCAGCAGGGGGGATCGCTTGCCCATCTCGGCGACGACCGCGGCCGGGTCGCACCCGCCGGTCTGGACCCAGTACGTGTCGATCTCGAAGAGGATGGCCGGGTCAAGCTGCTCGAGCACCACCTTGTAGACCAGCTGCCCCTCGACCTCCTGGAACTCCCACCAGTGGTTGTGGATGCCGAACTCGAGTCCGGCCGCCTTGCAGTTGGCGTGGGCCTCGTTGAACTTGTCGCAGGCCGCCTTGACCAGGTCGAGGGTCTCGAACTCCTTGGGCCCAAGACCGCTGATCGCACGCTTGCTGCCGAGGATCTGCAGGGTCTCGATCGCCTCGTTCTTCTTCTCGCCGATCGCCAGGGGGACGTGGGCGCTGGGGACCGCCAGGCCCAGGTCGGCGAAGAGCTTGGCTGCGTCTTTGGCGGTCGAACCCGGAAAGCCGGCCGGCTCGACCCCGGCGTAGCCCATCGCCGCGACCTTGCGGACGGTATCTTCGTAGCCTTGGGCTTCGGCGACCTTGCGAACCGTGTACAGCTGCAGACCGATCGGGGCAGGCATGTCCGATTTCCTTTCGTTCCTGTTTGCGTGCGTGCGAGCCGTCCTCGCATCGACCGGCCATTTTGACGCGTTGCGCCGCAGATGCAATGCCCGCGGCCATCGAAGAAGAGCAGCGGGCACATCCGCCGATCGGTGGCGAGCGGGCGATTGATGGGGGTCTGACCCCTGGTAGCACGCCCGCATTCAGATCCACGCGCCAATCCCCTTGGGGGCACCAAGACCTGAAAGATGCGACGGGGTCTGACCCCCTGGGAAAACGTTCCGGCCCCCGCCCGCACGGGGTCAGACCCCATATGCGTGCACAGGCATCCAGGCCGCCACGAAATCCCGGCGGTGATCCCGCTGGGAGACGTGCGACTCGGGGTCAGACCCCTGGATGCTGACACGCGGCGCCGCAGATGCAATGCCCTCAGTGCCGCACGTCCTTGTCGTAGTGCTCGGTGTGGTAGCCGGGCCAGCTGCGGTTCCGGCGGTCCGTCACCGAGTCCTCCTCGACCGGCCGGGCGACGAGTCGGCCGTTCTCGACCAGGGGCGAGTTCCGCTCCTGCTGCCGCCGGATGACCTGGTCGCGCAGCCGGGTCAGCTGGTCCCCGTGCTGGCCCGAGCCGGCCATGTTCCGCAGCTCCTTGGGGTCGGTCTGCAGGTCGAACAGCTGTTCGGTGCCGCCCTCGCTGTACCAGATGTACTTCCACCGGCCGTCGGTGATGGCGGCGTACTGCGGGACCGACTCGCCGCCGTCGGCGATCATTGCCTCGAGATATTCCCGCGGCGGGGCCTCACCGCGGGCGATCGCCGTCAGGTCCAGACCATCGGCCCCCTCGTCCGGCTTGCCCCCGGCTGCCCGGACCAGCGTCGGCAGGACGTCGGCCAGGGCGGTGGGGCTCTCGACGGTCGTGCCGGCCCGGCGGTCTTCCCAGCTCTGGGGAAGCCGCAGCACCATCGGCACGTGGGCGGCCGGCTCGTGGAAGAAGGTCTTCGCCCCGGTGTGGTGGTCGCCGAGGTATTCCCCGTGGTCGCTGGTGTAGAGGACGAGGGTGTCGTTGAACATCCCCAGGTCCTGCAGGGCGGCAAAGACCCGTCCCATGTTGTAGTCGCACTGGGTGATCAGCCCGTAGTACGCCGCCCGCGCCGCTTTCTGGACCTCCGGCGGGATCAGGTCGAACGAGTAGCGCTGGCGGTGCCGCACGAAGGCCTGCGGGGCGGCCTCGTCGCTCGACCAGTCGCCATGGATCGGCTCGGGGATCGGGCAGTCGCGGTACATCGAGTAGTACGGCTCGGGCGGGTCCAGCGGCGGGTGCGGCTTGCTGAACGAGCACCACAGGAAAAACGGCGCTGTCGGGTCGCGCCGCTCGCGGATGTACTCGACGCACTGCTCGGCGGTCCAGCTCGTCAGCGTCAGGGCCTCGGGCACGGTCGCCATCGACGGGTAGAGCTCGTTCTGGCCGAGGCCATGATGCATCGGCTTGAATGGGAAGCCCGCCCGGTCGATCCAGCGGTAGTAGTCGGCCGGCAGGATCATCTCGTCGAAGCCGTGGCGGTTGCGCTCGGGGGTGAAGTGCATCTTGCCGACGGCGGCGGTCTGGTAGCCCAGGCGGCGGAGCTGGGCGGGCAGGGTCTCGTCGCGCCCCATGACGCGGCTGCTGTTGCCGTTGCCGAGCATGCCGTGGGCAGCGACGGTCTTGCCGGTCATGATCGAGACCCGCGACGGCACGCAGAGGGGGCAGTCGGCGTAGGCGCGGCTATAGGTGATCCCCTCGCGGGCGAGGTGGTCATAGTGGGGCGTCCGCAGGAACGACGGCCCGCCCGAGCCGGAGGCGTCGTAGCGCTGCTGGTCGGTGGTGATCAGAAGGATGTTCGGTCTGTCGGTCGCCATGTTCATGTGCTCCTGGGTATGGTTCGGTCCTGCCGGTTCGTGCAGATTGCCTCTGCCGCCGATCCGCCAATATATCCATCCCGTCGCAGAAAACGAATGGGTCGGATTGCGGTCTCGTGGTTGTGGCTTGGGTATTTGATGAAACGGCCACAGAGGCCTCGTCGGCAGTCCCGTTCGCGGTAGCACACCCTCATGTGGACGGCATCCCCGCACTATCCAGCGAATGTCCATTGATCGGCGGGGCTCTGTCTCAATCACCGAAAAACACCGCTTGCACCCGCCGAAGCTCATGGTACGATGGTCGTACAACTCGGCGAAAGCCGCAAGTCGAAGCCAAGGTCCTGTCAGGCGTTGCACAAAATGTCGAGGCCGTCCAATGGCCGCAAAAATCGAATTCACGGCTGCGTCCGCGCACAGACCCGGTACGATCGGCCTGATCCTGTCGCGAAGTTACGAGCCGCTGATCGCGGCCGGCTGTTTGTCGCGGATCGTCCCGAGCGAGAAATGGCCCGCCTTCGACCGCGAGGTCTACGAGAACCCCGACACCGTCGGCCGGTGCGTGTTCGTCACGCTTGTCGACGGCCGGATCGTCGGCTTCGCCTCGTGGGACGCGCGCTGCGGCCCGCAGAGCGGCGTGATCGGGCACAACTGCATCCTGCCGTCGTTTCGGGGTCGCGGCTACGGCAGGGCGCAGATCCGGGAGGTCCTGCGGCGGTTCCGGGTCCTGGGGATGCACAAAGCCGTCGTATCGACCGGTGACGACCCGTTCTTCCTGCCGGCCCAGCGGATGTACGAGGCATGCGGATTTGTGGAGGTAGCCCGTTTTCCATGCGGCCCGGACTGCACCTGCGGGATGGTCACGTATGAGCTGGATCTCGAATGACCGGCGGGTGTCGGAACTGCAGGGGTCAGGGGTCAGGGGTCAGGAGGAGTTGCCAGATGCCAGTTGTCAGTTGCCA
>JAWLBS010000310.1:0-5943 GCA_041687575.1 Phycisphaerae bacterium
CAAGGGCGAGGACACCTTCGGCCGGGACCGCGCGGACATCGAGCCGCCGACCGAGACGCGCGGGCGGTTCACCTGGCGTCATCGGCACTACCTGCCGCGCGACTGGCAGGTGACGCTGGAGCTGAGTTACCTGTCCGACAAGAATTTCCTCGAGGAGTACTACCCCAAGGAGTTCTACACCTGGAAGCAGCAGGAGACGCTGCTCCACGTCAAGAAGCAGCGCGACAACTGGGCCTTCACCGGCCTGGCCAAGTGGCGGATCAACGATTTCCTGACCCAGCGCGAGTCGCTGCCGGACTTTGCGTTCTACCTGCTGGGTGAGCCGGTCCTGGAAAACAAGGTCGCCCTGTTCACCGAGGCGCGGGCGGGGCTGGTGCGGTTCCGCGAGGGCGAGCCGCCGGCGTTCAACACGGTCCCGCCGGGGCCCAACACCGGCTCGACGCCGACGACGGCGCGGATGGACCTGCGGCGGGAGGCGAACGTGCCGCTCGACATCGGGCCGGTGCGGTTGACGCCGTTCGGCGTGATCCGCGGCACGTACTGGGACCAGAGCCAGTACGTCGACGACCACGGCGCGATCTTCAACGATTTCTACAGCCTGGGCCTGCGCGGCAGCGCATACGCCTGGCGGGTCTACAATAACGTCCAGAGTCGGCTGCTGGACGTCAACCGCCTCCGCCACATCGCCAAGAGCGACGTGACGACCTGGTGGAGCGATTCATCTTACGGCAGCAGGCAGCTCTCGCCGTTCACCCACGGCGTCGAGACGATCGACGACTTCAACGGGTTCAGTTACCGGCTGCGCAACCTGCTGCAGACCCAGCGCGGCGGGCCCGGCCGCTGGCGGAGCGTCGACTGGATCACCTTCGACCTGACGTTCGGACTGTTCGACCAGGAGCCGCCGAACCGGCTGATCACGGCCGGCAACGTGATTTCGTGGCGCCCGGAGAACTCGGTCCCCCGCGACTTTGTGCGTCCCGAGGTCACCTGGCGGCTGAGCGATTCGACGGTGGTCGTCTACGACGGCTACTACGATTTTGATAATGACCGGATGGACATCCAGAACCTGACGGTGGCGCTGGAGCGGGACCCGCGGCTGAGTCTTCTGTTCGGCTGGCGGCAGATCCAGCCGACCGACTCGAACCTGATCGGTTTCGGGGCGAACTACAAGGCGACGGAGCTGCACTCGTTCGCGGTGCGGGAGTACTTCGACATCGACCGCGGCGAGAACGAGGCGTTCACTGTCACCTACATCCGCAAGCTGCCGCGGTGGTACGTGGCGACGACGCTGCAGCTGGACAACATCGAAGAGTCGGTGGGCGTGTCGATCTCGGCCTGGCCGGAGGGCCTGTCCGAGCTGGCCATCGGCAACAGGCAGTACACGGGCATCCCCGCGGACATCAGCATGTCGCCGTAGGGGCCCGGTTGCGGGTTGATGTGTCCAGGGGGGCGGTGTGCGGGCGGTCCAAGACGCGCGCACCGCTGCACGGATGCGGATTCAGCGGTCCGATTGCGCTTGTTGTACGTCCTTCAAGGAGAGCCGTCATGGTGCTCGCCATGGTTGTATCGATGCTAGCCGGCCTGGCTGTCGCCGAGGCGCCGCAGAAGGTGTGGGTGGATATCGCCTGGACGGACCCGGCGTCAAAGGAAGAGCAGTACTATTTCGGCCAGGTGGACAAAGCGGCACTGGAGAAACTCACCGGCGACAACCAGGGTCCGCCGTTTCTCCGGGTGGACAACGTTTGCTGGTTCGAACTGGACGAGGACGACCGGATCACCGGCATCATCGAATATGCCGATGAGAAGGACACCGGCACGGTCCTTGTCCGCACGTCGCTGATCTCGCGGATCTCGCTGATGAAAAAGAGCCCCCGGGACCTGGTCAAGGACACGGCGAAAGAGCCGGTCGGCGCGATCCGCAAGCGGCCGGAGGAGAGGACGCCGGCGCCGCTGTAGGGCGGGCTGCGCTCGCCAAAACCGTATGCCGAGCTGCGCCCGCCAGAACCGTATGCCGGGTCGCGCCTGCCACAGGCGGTCATCCTGAACGCCGTGGTTGTCCTCCTGAGCCATGCGAAGGATCCCTGGCTCGCGGGGCGCTCCCCAGCCGTCATCCTGAGCAAGCGCGAAGGATCTCTGCCAAGCGGGCTGTTGTCCGCTTGCGTTCTGTGCGCTGCCCAGTCGTCATTCGGAACGAAGCGAAAGATCTTCACCGAGTGGGCGGGTCGAGGCGGTTGAGCTGGGCTGCTTCAGGGCCACTCTTGACCGTTGATATCACTAATGGTACCATCTCATGACGGCAAGGGTTGAACGCCTGGTCGATCAAATGCGTGCCAATTCCGCGGGGATACGCTTCGCGGACCTGTGCCGCGTGTGCGACCATTACTTCGGGCCGCCGCGGCGAAGCGGAACGAGCCATCGGGTGTACAGGATGCCCTGGCCGGGAGACCCGAGGGTGAACATTCAAAACGCCAAGGGCATGGCCAAAGCCTACCAGGTCCGGCAGGTGCTCCTGGCGATCGAGAGGGTGGAGCATGAAGATCGTACAGAATGACCGCTACACCTACCGCGTCACCTGGTCGCAGGAGGATCGGGAGTACGTCGGACTCTGTGCGGAGTTTGCGAGCCTGAGCTGGCTGGCGAAATCGCCGGAAGCGGCGCTGCGGGGTATCCGGGCGGTCGTGGCCGAGGCGGTGGAGGATCTGAAGAAGGCCGGCGAACCTGTCCCCGAGCCGCTGGCCAGCCGGACCTACAGCGGCAAGTTCATGGTTCGCGTGCCTCCCGCCGTGCATCGGGAACTGGCCATGGAGGCGGCCGAGGCGGGGGTGAGTCTGAACCGTCTGGCCAGTGCGAAGCTGTCGCGGTGAGATCAAGTGCGGCAAGGGGAGTTTCGGGGCAATGGTCGGATGACGATTGCGTGACGTTCCGACAATCCGGACGCCGGCTGCACGTTGTCATCCTGAGCAAGCGCGAAGGATCTCGGCCAAGCGGAGCGCTAGACCATGGACACGCTGCCCAATAGAGATTCTTCGCTGCTCTCAGAATGACAGCTTCGGGGGGATCTCCCAAAAAAGGAGCGAGGCGCTCATCCGCAGAATTCCATGGCTGCCAACAGCGTGGCCATGGCACCCCCGGCACTTGGCGAGTTTGCGGCGGACCCGAGAACCGGTATCCTGATCATGCTGGCCGCCGGCGGAAGATCGGACCCGGCCGCAGACCGGGCCAACCGCTCCTTGCGGCGCTCGTAGTACGAAGGTGCGCGGCTGCAAAACCGGCCGCGCGAGTGCCTTCTATAGCAGACAGGATGAGTATCGCCTGATGGCAGAACATCGATATGAAGTGGCGGAAACGGCCCGCAGCCGCGGCGACAATGGTAAGCTGCTGCGGCTGCTGTTTGTCGCGCTGGGGCCGGTGAGCCTGGCGGGTTACCTGCTGGCGCACATGTGGTTGAACCTGACCGGGGCGTGCTACAACCTGGTCATCGAATCGTCGCTGAGCCCGCTTCTGGGCCGGCCGATCGTGCTGAAGGACTGGATGGTCTACGCCCTCAGCCCGCTGATCATCTTGGTGGCACCGTTGGCGGGGGCCGTGCATGCGGCGCTGGGGCTGGTCCGGGCGCTGGGGCGGTGGGCGGTGTCGATCGGCCGGTGGCAGACGGGCCTGAAGGCGCCGCGGCTGGCCGGGACGCTCGGGGTGATCTGGGTGCTGCTGGGGATCTGGATCGTCACCGCGTGCATCGACCCGCGGGCCGGCTGGGATCTGCTCGGGCAGAACCTGCCCGGCGAGAAGGCGTACCGCTACGCGGCCAACGTGGACCTGACCCTCGGCGAGTTGCAGGGGCCGTTGCAGGATCGGCGGCAGCGGCTGATGGCGGAGACTCCGGCCGCGGCGGCGATGCGGGAGACGATGGTTGGTGAGCCGGGCGCCCCGTACCTCCAGCTGGACCTTCAGCAGGAGTACATGCTGCTTTCGCACTTTCCCTCCAGTGTGCGGCGCTACATCGCCGGGCTGCCGTGGTACTACCGGTTCGCCGACGAGTCGCTCGACCGGCAGGAGCGGGTCGGCATGCTGCCGGGGTGTCTGCTGCTGGCGGTGCTGCTGATGATCCGCTGGCCGGGCACGGGCCTTCTCGCCCGGGGCGGCGTCGTGGGTGTGGCGAGTTACCTCCTTCGCGTGGGGGTGGCCACGGGGGTGGTCGTGGCGGCGTTCGCCGCCGGTGTGCCGGCGGCCGAGGACTTTGCGCTGACCGCATCATGGGTGCTGATCGCGATCATGGCGGCCGCGCTGGTCTGGTGGCTGACCTGGAAGGCATCGCAGTACTGGCGGCTGCCGCGGCAGTACAGCCCGTTTCTGGCGATGCGGCTGCTGCAGCGCAAGCGGATCGCCTTTTTCAGCCTCGGGGCGGTGACGCTCTGCGTGGCGATGGTGCTGATCGTCGTGAGCGTCATGGGCGGTTTTCTGGACATGGTCCGCGACCGCTCGCACGGGCTGCTGGGCGACCTGGTGGTCGAGAACGACAGCCTTCAAGGCTTCCCGTACTACCAGCAGTTCATCGACAAGATCGAACAGTGGCCGCAGATCGATGCCGCCGCCCCGGTGATTTATAGCTACGGGCTGCTGCGGTTTCCCGACAGCCGGACGAGCACCGTGCGGATCGTCGGGATGCGTCTGAACGAGGCCGACGAGGTCACCGGCTTTAAGAATTCGCTCTTCTACGAGGAGTGGTACCCGGGCACGACCCGCCTCGACGAGCAGCCGCAGTACGTCTACGGCATCAGCGCCGACGGTCGGCCGGTGCTGCCGCTGCCGCTGGAGCAGGCCTTCGACAGCAGTGAGGCCTGGAAGGATCTGCAGACCCGGCCCGAAGAGGCCGCCCGCTGGAACCGCGACCTGAAGCGGACCGTGCCGGTCTTCCCGGGCCCCGGCGTCTACCAGCTCAACCCCGCCGAGCCGACCGGCGAGCAGATTGCCGCCTATGCCCTGCCGCCCGATGCCGTCGAGCCGCTGCTGCCCGGGATCATCATCGGTCGCGACATCATCGCCCAGCGGATGCCGACCGGCGAATATCGCCGCTATCACGACTACCCGCGGGGCATGAAGATCGCGCTGACGATGCTGCCGATCAGCCGCAGCAAGGGGGCCATCGCCGGCCAGACCGGCGGGGTGACCAAGGCCTTCCGCTATGCCGACGACTCGCGTACCGGCGTGTGGGAGATCGACTCGCAGCACGTCTACGTCGATTTCGACCGGTTGCAGGACTGGCTGATGATGGGCCCGGGCAAGAAGGTCGACGGCAGCCTCGTCCAGCCGCGGGCTTCGCAGATCCAGATCCGCGTCAAGCCCGGCAGCAACCTGCGGGAGATGAAGGTCGCCCTGATGAGCGCCTGGGACGAGATCATGCGCCAGGCCGACGACCCGGTCGACCTGCAGCTGATGAGCTGGGTCGGGGTCCAGACCTGGGAGGAGAAGCAGTGGGCCTTCATCTCGGCCGTCGAGAAGGAGAAGGTCCTGATGCTGATCCTGTTCGGGGTGATCAGCGTGGTGGCGATCTTCCTGATCCTGTGCATCTTCTACATGATCGTCGCGGAAAAGACCCGCGACATCGGGATCATCAAGAGCGTCGGCGGATCGGCCGGCGGCGTGGCGGCGATCTTCCTGAGCTACGGCGCGGCCATCGGCATGGTCGGCGCGGTACTGGGGCTGCTGCTGGGCACGGTGTTCGTGCGGTACATCAACGACATTCAGGACTGGCTGGCGAGCCTGCACCCGGAGCTGCGGGTCTGGAAAGCGGACGTGTACAGTTTCGACCAGATCCCCAACGTGGTCAAACTGGACGATGCACTGGTCATCGGCGTGGTCGCGGTGATTGCCGCGATCGTCGGGGCGCTGGTGCCGGCGCTGGTTGCGGCCAGGAAACACCCTGTGGAGTCGCTGCGGTATGAGTAG
>JAWLBS010000311.1:0-5922 GCA_041687575.1 Phycisphaerae bacterium
CACGGATATACCACGAAAGTGGAAAAGGATGCCGCCCAGCCGGTCGCCGTCGGCGGCGGCACGCTCTGGGCGCTGAGCGACAGCCAGATCCGCACGCTGCTGGGCGGGCCGGTGCTGCTCGATGCGCTCTCGGCTGACATCCTGGTGCAGCGCGGGTTTGGCCGGCAGATCGGGGTCGGATCGGCGGAGTGGGTCGAACTGGACGAGGCAGGCTACGGCTTCGAGGAGATCCTGGCCGGCGACCCGCTGGTGTACGGGTTGGCCCGCCCGCGGATGACCGCCAGTCGCTGCGCGACCCGGCTGCTGCGGATGGAGCCTTCCAAAAGCACCCGGATCCTGACGAACATCTGCGGGCCGGATCGCCGGGCGATGCTGCCGGGGTGCCTGGTCCACGAGAATCGCCGGGGCGGGCGGATCGCGATCCTGGCCTACCCCTTCGACGGCGGGCATCAGTTCTACATGGGCTTTTTCAACGCCTTCCGGCGAGTGTTTCTTCAGCGGCTGCTGTTCGACCTGGCGCCCGAGGCGCGGCTGGCGGTCGCCGAGGGATCGCCGATACACCTGTACCGCACCGCGCTGCCCCAGGGGACGCTGCTGGCCGCGTTCAACCCGACCTACGACCCGGTGCGGACGCTGACGGTCCGCACGGACCGCTCGCTGGCGCGGGCCCGGCTGCGGCAGCTCTCGCCCGGCGGGGAGTGGAGACCCGCCGATTGCCAGTCCCGCCGCGAAGACGACCAGGCGGTTCACACGTTCCGCACGAACCTCCGGCCGCTGGAGGGGTTGTTCCTGCTGACGGAAACCGGCAACGTGAAATGACAATCCGCAGAAACAACGACAACGAGAGTGCGACCACGAAGGGTACGAAGAACAACAACGTTTATCCGCAGATTTGGCAGATTACACAGATAAGAAGCAACAACGACAATATCAGCCACGGATGAACACAAATTGAACGCGGATAACAACAACGACAGGGGACAGGTGGCAGGGAACAGCTGACAGCAAACCGAGTGCCGGGTGCCATGGCCACGCTGTTGGCAGCCATGGAGTTGCCGGTGCCATGGCCACGATGCTTGCCACGGCGCAGCCGTTGTCTGGCGAAGCCGGGTGTGTGGCCATGGAATCCTTCGGACGAGCGTTGCTCCCGAATGCTGCCCGGCGCCCTCGCGCAAGGATTTGGTGGGCAATAGCCCACCCTGCAACTGCAAGCGCCATGCATCGGACCCTGTTTTCGGCGACTCCAACGCTCATCCAGCGCCATCCCGGCACGACAAACCCCCGACCGCCCCTATGATAGGACATGGAAACGGCCGAGCCCTACCCGGTGCGCCGGTTAGCGATTCGTTCGACTTGCCGATGGCCGCCGCTTTCGATTGACGCACCGGGGCATGGGGCCAACAATGGCGGATTGCTATATGTGCTGGAGCGTTCTTGATCGCAGGAAGGAGTCGGTGCCTCGCATGCGGGTGCATCAGCAGACGTCATGAAAATGCTCAAACCACCGCAGCGGCCAAAGGAAACCCTGCTCGAGTCGGTCGACGTGCTCGAACCCCTGCCCCGCAAGGTCGACGTGCCGATCATCGACGCCCACAACCACGCGTCGCTGATCCGGCCGACGGCGATGATGCTCAAGGGCGGATCGATGTTCGGCGTGGCCCGCTGGGTCGCGATCGTCCGCGCGCATCACATCGACGGGCTCCGGCGGCGTTTCGGTGACAGGGTGATCTTCAACGTCTGGCTCGACTACACCCACGCCGAGAATCCCCGCCGCTTCGCCCGCGAGAACGTCGCGCTGATCAAGTCGGTCGCCCGCAAGGGGGCTCGGTGCATCAAGTTCTGGTACAAGCCCGAGTTCAACTACCGCACCGGCTTCTACTTCGACGACTGGCGGCTCGATGACATCTACCGGGCGATGGTCGACAACGACCTGGCCGGGCTGGTCCACATCGCCGATCCGGACGTCTGGTACCAGCGGGTCTATAACGATCCTGACAAGTTCGAGCCGAAATGGGCGACCTACCGCCAGCTGACCAACACGCTGGGGCGGTACCCGAAGCTGCGGGTCGTCGTGGCGCACATGGGCGGCAACCCCGAGCGGCTGGACCACCTCGACCGGCTGCTGTCGACGTATCCCAACTGCTACCTGGACACCAGCGCCACCAAGTGGGTCGTCCGGGAGCTCTCGCCCAAGCGGGAAGAGGCGCGGGAGTTCTTCCTCAAGTGGTACCGGCGGCTGCTGTTCGGCACCGACCTGGTCGCCCGCAAGAACGAGGGCCTGCCCCACTACGCCAGCCGGTACTGGGTCCACCAGTTCCTCTACGAGCAGCCCGGCGAGGTCCTCTCGCCGATCCCGGACAAGGACGCCGACGGCCAGGTGTGCGTGCGGGGCCTGGACCTGCCGCCAAACGTGCTGCAAAGGATCTATCTGAAAAACTCCGAGAAGTTCTTCCGGATCAAGGTCGACTGACCCCCCCGCCGCGCCGGGCTTGCCACGGCGTAGCCGTCGTTCGGCGAAGCCGGGTGCCATGGCAGGGGCTGTTTCCGGCCATGGAACTCCTCACATGCGCAGCGCTCCCACATCCTGCACCCCGCCCAAACGAGCCCGAAGCGAGAGCGAGGGTTTCTTTTCCGCCGTTGCCAATCCCCCCGATCCTGCGGTACATTTGCGTATCTGAAACGCTGGCACCTACGCCCGCATAAGACAAGGGGCTTGATTCATGACCGCACAGAACCATTCGCACGCGCACACCGCCGGCCCGCAACCCGGCATGCCCGCCCTCGGCGTGAACATCGACCACGTGGCGACCGTCCGCGAGGCCCGCAAGACCTTCGAGCCCGACCCGGTCTGGGCGGCGGCCGAGGCGCAGCTCGGCGGGGCCGACGCGATCACCTTCCACCTCCGCGAGGACCGCCGCCACATCAACGACCGCGACGCCCGCCTGCTCAAGCAGACCGTCGCGATCAAGCTGAACATGGAGATGTCGGTCGAACCGGAGATCGTCGCCATCGCCGTCGAACTGCAGCCCCAGCAGTGCACCCTCGTGCCCGAAAAACGGCAGGAGATCACCACCGAAGGAGGCCTCGATGTGGTCGGCCAGCGCGACCGGGTCGCCCGGGCGGTCGAACAGCTCATCGCGGCCGGCTGCACCTGCAGCGCGTTCATCGAGCCGATCGCCGAGCAGATCCTTGCCAGCCGGGACGTCGGCTTCGACACGGTCGAGCTCTGGTCGGGCGGGTACGCCAATGCGACAACCGAAGGCGAAATACACAACCGGTTGCAGGCGTTGCAGGAAGGGATTAAGGTTGCACAGGAGGCCGGTCTGAATGTGAACGTCGGCCACGGGTTGACGTACTACAATCTCGCACCGGTGGCGGCCTTGCCGGGGTTGCGGGAATTTCACATCGGCCACTCGATTATCGCGCGGGCGATGTTCGTGGGGGTCCGCGAGGCCGTCCGACAGATGAAGGAACTTCTGGTTCAGTACGCGCCGAAAGGGGCTTAGAGTATGACGTTCAGCGGATCGATGGTGGCACTGGTTACGCCTTTCACCGACGGCAAGGTCGATTTCGACGGCCTGAAGCGGCTCGTCGACTGGCACATCGAGGCCGGCACCGACGCGCTGGTGCCCTGCGGGACCACCGGCGAATCGCCCGCCCTGAATTACGAGGAACACGACAAGGTCATCGAGACCGTCATCAACCACGCGGCCGGGCGGGTCCCGGTGATGGCGGGCACCGGCTCGAACAGCACGGCCGAGGCGATCGACATCACCAAACACGCCCAGGGCGCCGGCGCAACCGCTTCGCTGCAGGTGGCCCCGTACTACAACAAGCCGACGCAGGAGGGCCTCTACCGCCACTTCGCCGCCATCGCCGAGGCGTGCGGGGACTTCCCCCTGGTGCTGTACAACATCCCGGGGCGCTGCGGGGTCGAGATCAGCGAGCAGACGATCGTCCGGCTGCACAAGGACTACCCGAGCATCATCGGCGTCAAGCACGCCACCGGCAGCATCGACGGGGTCAGCGCACTCAAGTCGGCCGCCCCGGACCTGGAGATCTACAGCGGCGACGACACGATGACCTTCCCGCTGATGGCCCTGGGTGGCCAGGGCGTGGTCAGCGTGATCGCCAACCTGCTGCCCAAACAGGTCAAGGCCCTGACCGAACCGGCCCTGAAGGGTGACCTGGAGGCCGCCCGCCAGCAGCACTACAAGCTCTTCGCCCTGGCGCGGGCCCTGCTGAGCATCGAGACCAACCCGATGCCGATCAAGACGGCCATGGCCCTGAAGGGCATGCTCGCCGAGGAGTTCCGCCTGCCGATGTGCCCGATGGCCCCGGCGAACAAGGAGAAGCTCCGCACGGTGATGACCGAAGCCGGGCTGCTGTAGGGCGGGCTGCGCCCGTCAATCCGTTGCGTTGGGTGCCATGGCCGCGGGGCACCCGCTGCCAAGCGCAGCGCCGGCAGTGGGTCGTTGCGGCCATGGAATTCCCCGGATGAGCGGACGCCCCGGAAGCGAAAGGGCAGGAGCCCGAAGCGTAAGCGAGGGTGTCGTCCCGGCTGCGCAGCGCGGGCGGAAGCGAAGGCTGTCTTTTTCACAAGCAGGGGCGATCCGTATCATCAGCACCCGACCTGCAACTCCGGCGGGGCAAAAGAAACATGAAGGCTAAGAAGGCCAAAAACGACGACCTCCGCCCCGAATACGACTTCGACTACAGCAAGGACGTCAGGGGCAAGTACCACAAGCGGTTGCTCAAAGAGGGGGCGAATATCGCCGTCCTGGGCCCTGATGTAGCCGAGGCATTCCCCGATTCGGCGGCCGTCAACGAAGCCTTGCGATCGCTGCTGGCGATCACGCAGACGACCCAGCGGCTGACGAAACGATCCAGGCAGCGAAAGCCCCGCCCCCGCCGCTGAGGCCTGTTCTGACGACCGCTGTCACGCCGCGGTCTTCTGCGGGTCGGAAGAACCTTCCAAGGAAACGCCTCGCTTGGCCGGACCCGCCTCCTCGCATACAATCACGCAGCTATGAATAAGCAACCAAACAATACAGACCCCTCAACACCGGCCCCGCAGGCGACCACGACACCCGCCGACCAGGCCGGCGACGGCAGGACGTACCTGCTCGACCACAACCGCGACAGCCTGCGACTCTGGTTCGAAGAGAAGGGCCTCAAGCCCTTCCGCGCCGACCAGATCCTCGAGTGGGTCTACCAGAAGGGCGTGGTCGACCCTGAGAAGATGACCAACCTGTCCAAGGACCTCCGCGAGACGCTCAAGCAGAACCTGGACATCTTCCGCTCACGCCTGGTCCGCCAGAGCCGCGCCGCCGACGGCGTGGTCAAACTCCTGCTGGAATTCCCCGGTGGCGCCCAGGTCGAGTGCGTGATGATCCCCGAAGGCCCGCGACGGACCGCCTGTCTGAGCACCCAGGCCGGCTGCCCCGTCGGCTGCACGTTCTGCGCCAGCGGCTTGGGCGGGCTGCAGCGAAACCTCACCGGCGGCGAGATCGTCGAGCAATTGCTCCGGCTGCAGGCGGAGATCGGCCCCGGCATCCGCATGACCCACGTCGTGATCATGGGCATGGGCGAGCCGCTGGCCAATTTCGACGCCACGCTCGAAGCCGTCTACACGATCAACGACAAGCACGGCTTCGGAATGGGCGCCCGGCACATCACCGTCAGCACCGTCGGCCTGCCCGACCGCATCCGCCAGCTCGCCGACCACAACCTGCAGCTCAACCTGGCGATCTCCCTGCACGCCCCGACCGACGCCCTCCGCCGCGAGCTGGTCCCCTGGGCAGCCAACTGGTCCATCCAGGAGATCTTCGAGGCCGCCCGGTACTACTTCGAGATCACCGGCCGGGAGATCACCCTCGAATATGTCCTGCTGGCGGGCGTCAACGACCACATGACCCAGGC
>JAWLBS010000312.1:0-5922 GCA_041687575.1 Phycisphaerae bacterium
CGCCCGGTCGTCGGGGATCTCCGCCAGCAGGTCGATCCGCTCGCGGCAGCAGTAGTCCCGCACGCGGTCGTCGCCGCTGTCAGCGCGGTTGATGACCACCCCGAAGGGCAGTGTCAGTTCTCGGACCATGGCCACCGCGAGCACCAGGTCGTTGAGTCCGAAGGGGGTCGGCTCGGTGACCAGCACGACGAAGTCGCAGCCGCGGATGCTCGCGACGACGGGGCAGCTCGTCCCCGGCGGGGCGTCGAGGATGACCAGCTCGGCCGGGGGCGCCGCTGCGCGGACCGCGCGGATGGCCGGCGGGCTCATCGCCTCGCCGATATTGAGGCGCCCCTCGACGAAGCCGATCCCGCGGCTGTCGCCGATCCGTAGCGTGCCGATCGTGCGGGGCACCTCGCGGATCGCCCCGGCCGGGCAGAACCGCGAGCAGCCGCCACAGGCGTGGCAGAGTTCGGGGTAGACCAGCACCTTCCCGCCCACGCAGACGATCGCGCTGAACTGGCAGACCTCGCCGCAGATGCCGCAGGCGGTGCAGCGGTCCGGGTCGACCTGCGGGACGGGCTTGTCGATCGGCCGCTCGTCCGTGATGCGCGGCGAGAGGAAGATGTGGGCGTTGGGCTCTTCCACGTCGCAGTCGAGGCAGACGACGGACAGTCCGCTGTCGCAGGCGATCCGCGCGAGGTTTGTCGCGAGGGTCGTCTTGCCGGTGCCGCCTTTGCCGCTGGCCACTGCAATGCGCATAAGAGTCACCCTACCGAAATCGCCCCGCTCGGACACTCGCCCACGCACGCTGCGCATTCGATGCACAGGTCGTCGTCGATCGTCGCCTTGTCGCCTTCGATTTTGATCGCCTCGACGGGGCAGGACGGCAGGCACGCGGCGCAGCCGGTGCATTTTTCGGTGTCGATTGTTGCAGCCACTGAATGGTTCTCCTCAAAAGTAATAGTACAAAATCGTTATATCAACGCCTTGCGTATGCGTTGGCCCCGTACGTCCTCAGTGTTGATGCGTTCTGTCGTCCCTGGTGGGACTTCAACGCCAACGGCTTTGGCGGGCACAGCCCGCCCTACGTGTCCTGTTGCTGTTGCAGCTGGTCGATCCGCTGGCGGACCTGGTCCAGGGCGGTCTCCATCTGTTTGGCCTGGTCCTGCAGCACGGTCAGTTCCTGCTGCGTGGGAACCGGCTGCGGACCGCCGAACCCGCCCATCGCGGCGCGTTGCCAGCCGGTCAGGCCGGTCGCGTGGAACCAGTGACGCCAGCCGCGGCCGCCGCCGCGCCCCCAGCCGCCGCCGAACCCGCCGCGCATGCCGCGGCCGCGGCCCATCCCCATCCCGCCGGGGTTTGCGAAGCCCGGCATTTCATTTCCCGTGCAGTAGCCGGCTGCACGTCCGGTCATCGGCCCCATTCCCATCGGGCCTGTTTGATTGCCACCTGGCATCTGCTATCTCCTTCCCATCAACATCCGCAGCAGCCGCCACCAGCTCCAGCTGGTGTTCATGCGGCCGCCCGTTCCCAACGGCCAGCCCCAGCCGGTTCCCTGACCGGCCGGCTGGCCCCGTCCGCGGCGAAGGCCCATGCCGAGGCCGATGCCCCGGCTGCCCTGGCTGCCGCAGGGTCCCGCTCCCCGTCCGGTACCCGGACCCTGTCCGGCCGGACCCGTTCCATCTCCACGAGGCATGATCGTCTCCTCGTCGTGCCTGCTACGTCCAATGCCCTTCAACCGTGGGCTCGGCGGCGGCGGTCAGCTGGCCGGCCTTGAACTGCTCGAGGGCCTCGCGGACCGTGCCGGCTGCGCCGGTGTGCACCTGTACGCCGGCGGCCTGGAGGGTCATGTAGGCCTTGGGGCCGACGTTGCCGGTCAGGACCGCCCCCGCGCCCAGGTCGACGACCTGCCTGGCGGCCTGGATGCCCGCACCCTGGACCGCGTTGAGGTTGACCTCGTTGTTCACCGCCTCGGCCTGCTGCGTCTGATCGTCGAAAACCACGAAATACCGCGCTCGCCCGAACCGCGGGTCGACCGCCGAATCGAGCTGCGGACCCTGTGCCGTTACTGCCATCTTCATGTCCGGTCTCCTTGTCTGTGCCGCATCCGTCTCTGGCCGCCTCGACCCGCACCGCCGCCACCGCGGCATCCGCGCCGCCGGCCGCAACAGCCCGGCATCAGGAAGCGACTGGTATCCAGTTGCCCCGCCAGGAAGCACTGGAGGACCTCTTCGGCGTCGCCGCATACGTGCGGGACGACCGTCACCCCGTGGCGCCGCAGCAGGTCCTCCAGCGGCCGGGAAATCGCGCCGCAGATCAGGACCGCTGCGCCGCAGTCGGCCACCTGGCGGGCCCTCTCGGGCAGGCTGTCGGCGGTAAGCGCCACCTCGTGACGCTGGGGCCGGCCGGCTTCGTCGTCGGCTACCACGAGTAGCCGTGCGGCCGCATCGAAGACCGGCGAGATCCGGCCCGACCAGATTGGAATCGCCACGTTCATCGGTGGTCTGTCAGAGCAAGTGGCGTGCCAGAGTGGGGGAGTAGTTGTAAGTCGTGTTGCGGCATTAAGTTGGGGCGTAGGGTGTTTGCGGGAGGGGTTGTGTGGGTTGCAGAATGCAATGGATTGTGGTTTGTGGGGCGTGCAAAGTGCGATGGTGAAGGGGCGGCGCCGTTATCGGGGAAAGTGGTCTTACGTCCGGGCTTCGAGGGATGGGGCGACTTCGGGCGTCTTCGCGCTGGGGGGGCTTTTCTGGCTACCTTGCAGCTCGGCCACTCGCATCGCTTCGCTCGCTCGGGCGGGCCGCCTGAATGCGGGACTTCAAGCCCGCTTATGCTCGTTGACAGACTAATCGGGTAATGTGGCTGCGGACGGCCACAATCTGATGTCCTGCGACGCCCAAGAGCAAGAGGCGAACCACCCGACCCGCCTGCCCAGTCTGTCAAAGAGCATCGGGGTCGCGGGCGGTGGACGATGCAGGTGGGATAATCGCCGCTGTCGTTGGCCCTGCAAGGGGCCTGATATGTAAGCCCAGGGGCAAGGCGGCGCAGCCGCCGCGAACCTGGGTAGACGAGGCAAACAGTTGGAAGCCCTGTAAGGGCGACATAACCCCTGGGCGGCGTGTGAGACCGCATCCCACGCGCTCGGCGGCGAGGGCGGTTACGCCTGGATCGATTAGCGGGTCCCTTACAGGTCCCCGGGAAGACAAAGGGAAAAGACAACAGGGCGGGGCCCCTCGACCCAGGTTCGCGGCCGGTCCCGGCCTGCGGGCCGGGACCGGCCTTGCCCCTGGGCTTACATATTTCGACCCTTTCAGGGCCGAGGATGACGACGCCCAAGGGCAAGAGGTGAACGACCCGACCACCAGGCCAGTTTGTCAAAGAGCATAGGGCGGGACTCCTAACGCCCGCTGAAGCGGGGACTCCTAACATGGCGGGCACGGTTCGGCGCGCTGCGATTGCTCACCGCAGGAAGCCTGTCCTGCATCGGGTGAAGCCGGGGCTTTAAACTTCTGGCGCTGGGCAGGGCGGGAGTCTCGGGCCGGCCGGGGCGGGGAGTGCGGCCTGGATGGCGCTGGCGATGGCGGAGCGTGCGAGAAAAGAGGCAGGCCGCAAGGCGGTTCGCCTCGCGGCCTGTCGGATCCTCCCGAATCCACTGTTCGGGGGTTGATTGCGTTTGGTTGCCGCCGGTTACGGGACGAGGAAGCTGTCGGGGAATTCAGTCTTGCTTCTTGCGTCGAAGACCCAGTCCTGCAGCATTGTAGGCTCATTTACACTGTAAAGACCCTTCATCCGGCTCGTCAGAAGCGCATCCTTCGTCGGGTTCGAATTCGTGTAGGGGGTTCTATCTTGCACGGTATAAATATTGTCCATATAAGCACCGGCCCATGGGTTCTGCACGAACTCCGCACTGCCATCGAGCCTTGCGATGGACTGGCCTTCTCCGCGGTGGCAGGGGCTGTTCAGGTCGGTTACGTCGTTGTAGGCTGCATTGTTGAAGCTGTACGTCCCCGTAGCGGTATTCGTGTCGAATTTAGGAGTCAGACTGTCAAGCGTGTTGATGAGCAAGTCTGCAGTGTAGTTCGTGCTTCCTGCGACATTAAGGTAGTGGGCGTTGGCATCAGCGGGATCCATGGCATTTGCGTTTTCGGCCTGGAGCATCGGCGACCAGTCGGCGGCGACGACCATTTTCGGGTCATCACGCAGGCTCGTGTTCCATCCGCGAGCATTAGTTGTGGCGGTGCCTGGACCTTGATACTGGAACACGTACGAGAGCTGACTGCGGTTCTGCACATCGTAGACATTGCGCGCATCGGCAGGCTGGAATGGCTCACCGGCTTCGCCGTCGGACGGGCAGACGAAGGTTTTCGGGTCACCCGCCTGGATCTGGGTCAGCAGCCAGAGGTTGCGGGAGTTGCCGTGCCGGTCCCCAACGTTAGGGACAGTCACATCAGGATCGCCGTTGTTGAGGTCGCCGTCCCAGTTCCAACCAAGACCCAACTGCGTGAACCCCGGGTCCGGGAGTATACCGAACGCCGGATTCGCACCTGAAGCCGAGTTGCGCATCGTCCACGACGGGAACCGGCTATTGTTGCCGGCCGCGTACGTGATGCTCCCCTGCGCGATGGTGCGGACGTTGGTCTGGCACACGGTGCGGCGGGCCATCTCCCTCGCCCGGCCCATGGCGGGCATCAGGATCGAGATCAGCAGCGCGATGATCGCGATCACGGTCAGAAGTTCGATCAGCGTGAATGCCTTGCGGCTTGTCGGTTTCATCAGCATGCCCTCTTCAGCCGGCCAATAACGTATCCCGTGCGGTGCCATAGGCCACGAAGCCTGTAGGATCTTACGTCATGGTACCGGACGGCGGCAGCGGGGTCAATGGCGCAGGCGACAGATCCGGCCGGAAAAGGGTTGCGCAAGTACCTTGTGTCGCGACAGTTACAGATGGGCCGCGGGCCGGTCCGCCCCGCCCGGTCGCCGGGGCGGGCGCAGCCGGGTGACCAACTGTCCAGTCCCCGGGGGCGTCGGGGAAGATTTGCGGGCGTGGCGGGCATCGCGGATGGGGCGCGCGGGATGTATATTGCTGGGGGGCAAGGCAGAAGCGCACTAAGTGACGTGGGGGGCGCTTCCTTACGGTCGCGGCTCGTTGTTGCCGGATCGGGGGGGCCGGCCTGAAAACAACAGGGGTTGGCGACCTGTTCGTGATCCGGATGGCGAGGCAGTTGAAAGGAGTTGGCGGTGGGCAGGGGCGATTCGTGGGCGCTGGCGGTCGAGCGGCGGGAAGATCCGGATACGGGGGTGGTTGTCGAGCGGCTCAGCGATGACGTGGGCAATACGCGGCACCCGTACTTCACGCAGCCGCTGTTCAGCGAGGATGGGCGGTACCTCGCGGCCGCCAGCGACCGGACCGGCTCGTGGCAGGCGTGCGTGGTGGATGTCGAGGCCAGGCGGCTGATTCAGCTGAGCGATGAGCAGGGCGTCCAGCCGGGGGGCTCGTGCATGGACGGCCGGCGGGGGATCGTCTATTACTGGGCGGGGCCGGTGCTGCGATGCGTAGCGATCGACGGGTCGGGCTGCGACGAGTTGTACCGCTGTCCGCAGGGGTATGCGCCGACGGCGCTGTCGATCTCGTCGTGCGGGCGGTATGTGGCGTTTGCGTACCGGGAGGTGCTGCCGTCGAGCACGGGGACGGGGCGGATCTACTCGTCGCAGATCGAGACGCAATTCCAGTGCCCGCGGAGCGTGGTGATCCAGGTGGATGTGCAGACCAAGGTCGCCCGGGCGCTGTATGGCGAGTGTCGCTGGTACAGCCACATCAGCATCAGCCCGGTCGACCCGCAGGTGAGTGCCGCGGCGTATCTGCCAACGCACAGACCCGGCGTCAGCCATCTTTGGAGTGCGGCGCCGCAGACGCCGCTTTGCCTTTGCGACGGGCCTGAAGGG
>JAWLBS010000313.1:0-5893 GCA_041687575.1 Phycisphaerae bacterium
ATAATGGGCTTCATTGGTTCCTTTGTTCCTTTCTTGCCTTCCGGCCTGATTCGACCAGGTCAAGCTTAAGATTGTAATAGAAGTCTGCCCTGATGGAAACCGCCCCCGGCATCGGCGGGTGCGTGACACTTTTCGCGGGTGGTTTCGGCGGTATGTGCGGGGTGCTGTTGTCTTTGGTTTTCGAGCCCCGGCAGGGGCGACCGAACGTAGCCCCGCCTTTCCAAGGCGGGGGCGGCTGGGCTCCAATACCTTGGGTTGTTGTTTCTGTTGTTGCAGTCCCGTCAGGGACGACTGAACTGCCCGGATTGGGGCCTGCCGCGGGGATCCTGTCACGCACCCAGCCAGCACCCGCCCGGCTGGGGAGCATTGAAGGTATTCGCGGCCGGAGGTATAACCTTCGGCATGGCATCTCCTGGGCGGACAACTTCGTTGCATGATGCTGGCGATAGCGGGACCGCCGCCGGCGCTCGGCGTACATCCGGTGCGCGGTTCGCGGCCACACGGTGGAGCGTGGTTCTTGCGGCGGCTGGTCGCGGCGGGACGGGCGGCGGCGTGGCAGCGAGCGCGTCAGCATCACGTAGGGCGCTGGAGGAGTTGATCGGGACCTACTGGTTCCCGCTGTACGCATTCATCCGCCGACAGGGCAACAGCCCGCAGCAGGCCGAGGACCTCACGCAGGGCTTCTTCGTCCACCTCCTGGGGAACGACGGCCTGACGACGGTGGACCGCTCGAAGGGCAAGTTCCGCTCGTTCCTCCTGGCCGCACTGAAGAACTTCGCGGCCGACCAGCGCGACAAGGCCTGCGCTGCCAAACGCGGCGGCAAGCGGCGGGCGATCTCGCTGGACGCCGTCGCGGCCGAGGCGCACTACGCCAAGGAACTGATCCACACGATGACGCCGGAGCGGCTGTTCGAGCGCAGCTGGGCAATTGCCGTTCTGAACCAGGTCGTGCTGCGGCTGGAGCAGGAATACGCCGAGCGTGGCAAGACGGGCGTGTTCCAGGCGCTGCGATACTGCTTGGACGGGCAGGCCGATGGTCAATCCCACGCCGAGATTGCCAGCCAATTGGGTATGTCCGAGGGGGCTGCGCGGGTCATGGCCCATCGGATGCGCCGGCGGTACAGGGAATTGCTGCAGGATGAGATTATGCGAACTGTTGCAGATGCCGAGCTTGTGGACGAGGAAATCCGATATCTTCTGAACTGCCTGTAACGTTTGCGCCCGTTTGCCGTTGTAGCTGGTGAACACGCACCTGCACGACTGCTGTCAGGCAGGCAGCAAACGGAGCCGCGAATGACAGAACAAGATAAATGTGCGAAATGCGCAGCGCCGCTGCCATCCAGCGTGCGCGGGGGGTTGTGCCCGGCCTGCCTGCTCAAACGCGGGCTGGAGACCAACACTGTCGGCTTTACCGATGAAGACCAGGCCGAGGCAGCCAAGCGGTGGACGCCGCCGACGGTCGAGCAACTCGCCCCGATCTTCCCCGAGCTGGACATCCTGGAACTCATCGGCCGGGGCGGCATGGGGGCGGTGTACAAAGCCCGCGAGAAGCAGCTTGACCGCCTGGTGGCGCTGAAGATTCTGCCGCCGGAGATCGGCCGCGAGCCTGCCTTCGCCCAGCGCTTCGCCCGCGAGGCCCAGGCGATGGCCAAGCTCAGTCATTCCAACATCGTCACGATCTACAGTTTCGGCCAGCGGGCTGCGGGTGAGCTTGCCGCCGGAGGCGACCTGTACTTCTTCATTATGGAGTACGTGGACGGCCTGTCGCTTCGGCAACTGCTGGACGCCGGCACGGTCAGCCCGAAGGAAGCCCTGGCCATCGTGCCGCAGATTTGCGACGCCCTCCAGTACGCCCATGACCGCGGCATCGTCCACCGCGACATCAAGCCGGAGAACATCCTGCTCAACCGCGCCGGGCAGGTGAAGATCGCCGACTTCGGCCTGGCCAAGCTGGTGGGCCTCACCGCCGCCGCCGCGTCGGGCGCGGAGGCCGGGAGTCCGGGGGCTCCAGGCGTCACGCAGGCCGGCGAGAAGGTGATGGGCACGCCGCAGTACATGGCCCCGGAGCAGATCGAACGCCCGCGTGAGGTTGACCACCGCGCCGACATCTATTCGCTGGGCGTGGTGTTCTACCAGATGCTCACCGGCGAGCTGCCAAAGGGGAAGTTTGCTCCGCCCAGCCGCAAGGTGCTCATCGACGTGCGGCTGGACGAAGTCGTACTCCGCGCCCTGGAGCGTGAACCCGCCCGCCGATACCAGCAGGTCAGCGAGGTTCGCACGCAGGTAGAGACCATCATCGGCACACAGCCCTCAGGAACGGATTCTCCCCAGTTGCCGTCGCAGTCTTCAGTCCGCGGCCAGAAAAAGGCGAGCCCACTGAGAAGCGGAATACTTCTGGCCATCTTGTCGGCGGGAATCGCCGGCTACCTGAGCTTGCTGTATACCGCGAAGGGTCCGAGTGTTCTTCTGCTTGGCGTAGTCCTTCCGGTTCTGGCACTTGTCGCTATCTTTGTCGGACTGGCCCTGAAGTCTCACGGAGGCGGCCGACGAAAGGGGATCGTGCTGGTCGGCGAGCGCAACGGCAAGGCGGTAGTGAACTGGCCGGGTGTGCTTGCGCTCACGCTCCCGCTGCTGGTGATTGCCTTGGTGCTTGCGCTGTGGCTTGGCTTGGCCTGGGATGGACAGTACCGCGACTGGTCGCGCAATGTCTGCATAGCTTTCGGAATCCTGATAGCCTTCATCGGCATTAACCTCGCCCGGATGCGCCAACTGCCGCCGGAGCAATTGACGCCATTGGACGCGCCACGTGGCGGTCGGAAACTGCCCGCGTTGACGCCGGAAGAAGCAAAGCGGATGGACACCGCCCGCCAAGCCGTGAAGGCCCCAGCCATCGGCATGATCGTCGCGGCGGGAATCCAGGCTCTGGTGGCGCTGCCGATTCTTGCGATGGTTGTGGTCAGAGCTTTCATCGTCACACTTCAGCCCACGGACACAACCATCGTGACCAGGCTTGAGCCGTTAGTTCTGTTCTGGTGGCAAGTGTTGCTGGTCCTCACGATTGTGCCGACCGTTGTGATCCTATGGGGCGCAATACGAATGATGCAGGTTCGCAACCGAGGTCTAGCCATCGTGGGAGCGATCCTGGCCCTGATTGCCGCGCCCGGCAACATTATTGGCCTGCCGATGGGCATTTGGGCGCTGGTCGTTCTAAGCCGGCGGGAGGTGGTGGAAGCGTTCACACTATCTGAAAGGAACAAGAACATGGGGAAATCAAGGATATCACTGTGGCTGCTCTTGGCCGTTATTGCAGTCCTCACGCCCGTGGCCCTGTGGGCGGCATCAAAGGCAGGAGAAGGCCAGAGGACACAGTCGACTTTGCAGCCCGGCCTGCACCAACACATGGTCCTCGGGCCGGTTATCGAGCGTGTAGTGAGCTTCACGGGCGAGAACTGCCTGATCGACCTCGACACCGGAAAGCTTGTTACCCCGCCGAAGGAGGCGTTCGAGGGCGGCTCCAAGACGGCGATTGAATGGGCGCGGAAGAACGGAATCGACGCCGGCGGCGGAACACAGCCGGAGGTTCAGGGTCTTATCGGGCTCGATATCATCGCACTGGCAGTCGACAACAAGGTTTGGAACCTGTCGGGCGATGCCGGGCTGATGGCCGACAAGCGGAATGCCTTCGCAGTGAGCACGCCGGGCAATCCAGTCTACCTGTCAGCCAAGGGTGGCGTGCCCGCGACATACAAGTTCCAGACGCGCGAAGGCGGCCTGGGCGTGCTCCAGATCGTCGGCTTCACCGACGACCCCAAGGGCACGAAGATTCGCTACAAGATGCTGCAAACGGCTGCATCCGCGCCGCACGTTCTGCATACCACCCCGATGGCGTTCGCCAATAACGTCGATCCGGCTCTGGACAGGATCACCGTCACATTCGATCGGCCGATGATGGACAAGAGCTGGTCGTTCACGGCTGGGGACAAGGCATTCAGCGAGAAGACCGGGTCGGTCTTCCCCGAGCGGGCCGGGGAGATTTCTTACGACGCAGCTCGCACGACCTGCACCATGCCGGTCAACCTCCAGCCGGGCAAGGTCTACTGGGTCGGCGTCAACAGCCTGCAGCACCAGAGCTTCAAGTCCGCCGACGGCACGCCCGCCAAGACGTACCAGATCCTCTTCGCCACGCGCTCCGCCGACGGCAAACCAACACCTCTGCCGGAAGAACTGGTCAAGCGAGCCAAGATCATCAATGAGGGCTTCATAGCTCTGCTCTCGGGCGACTTGAAGGACAACTCCGTTGTGGACCTGGACACAGGCAAGGTAATGCCCCTTGAGAAGGCTTGGCCGCAGACGCATGAACTGGCTTGGGACAACGACATGGGCGGCGTTTTGATGGTCGCGCCCAACTCCAAGGCCCGCATCCTGGCGCTTCATAAGGCAACGGAGATGAGCGACGCACTGCTTCGCAAGGTCATCGAGCCGGACATGCAGAAGTTGCTGGCGCTCAGCCAGGAGCGCGGCGTGCCCGCCAAGCAGGCTCGCTTTGCGGCTGTGCTGACAAGCGAAGGCCAATTGGCCGTGCTGGAGATTGTGTCTTTCACGCCCCAACAGGCTCAGTTGCGATGGGTCGTCAGTGAGGTAGAGGCGTATCGAAATCGACTTGGACGAGCAGCGGTTGAGGCAATGACGAGGCCTGCCCACACCGAATGGTTCCAAGGTGCCCTGCAAACAGCAGACCTCTTCCTCGGTGCGCTTCGGCAGGACATGCCAGCAGAGGCGTACCGCCACGCCACGGTCGAGTATCGCGAGGCGCACAAGGGCGGACTGGAACAGCTGACCGAGCGCATGGACCTATCGAATGCCAAGCCGACACAGGTGTACGTGGCGATGGAGGCAGCATGCGTTGTGGTCTCTCCGGTCACACCGAAGGGGCGAGATACCACCGTGTCGCTGGGTCTTGGGATGATTCGCGTCGGCGAGAACTATCTCATCCGCGACATCGACATGCTGCCCAATGAACAGGCAGTGAAGCAGTTTGTGGATGGGTTCCACAAAGCCTACCCAGCCAGCGAAGGCAGCAGCACGATGCATGTCACACGCGGCGGCAAGTTCACTGCAACCACCAGGACCAGCCAGGCAGCCACTAAACCATCGGCGGATCAGAGGGCCGTCGATGTCGCCGTGCCGGTGGCGCAGGCGTGGCTTGCCCTGCTGGATGCGGGCAAGATCGAGCAATCGTGGGAGCAGGCAGCCAAACCGCTCCAGGCCGCCATCGCCAAAGACACGTGGATCGAGACCATCAAGTCGGCCGGAAAACCGCTGGGCAAGTTCCAGTCCCGCCAGCTGCTTTCGGCGACCTACACGACCTCTATCCCCGGAGCTCCGGACGGCCAGTACGTGGTGATCCAGTTTGAATCAGTCTTTGAGAATAAGCAGCAGGCAGTCGAGACTGTCACGCCCATGCTGGAAGCGGATGGCGAATGGCGCGTGTCTGGGTACTTCGCAAAGTAACGCCGAGCACGTGTGAGTATTGGCCTCTCACGCCCCGTAAATCATTGCCACCACACAACGTGCGACCACCGGTGGCGAACCCGGCCGGAACATACCCCTCTCCAACCAGGGTTGTTAACCGCAAACCTGCTGGCCGGGCCAGAGAGCGAGAGAGTGGCCGAGAAAACCCCGAGAGCCTCTCGGACCGGTTAACAGCCAGCCAGACGGAGAGCGGGACGCCAATTGTAAGTGGTTGCCATAACCGGCGTTACGACGCGGGGTTGCGGGCGATTCATCCGCGCAAGAAAAAAGCCCGACTCGGTTTGGAGTCGGGCTGATCTCCCCACTCCGAACGAGTTTTATAGCGCGAAAATCGTCGTAAGCACATGTATCGCCGTTTTTT
>JAWLBS010000314.1:0-5874 GCA_041687575.1 Phycisphaerae bacterium
ACGGGACAGGTCGCCGGGATGATCGGGCCGGTCGTCGGGGGCTTTATCCTGGCGTGGTGGATCCCGGGGGCCTACCTGCTCAGCGCTGCCTCCGAGATCCTGTTCATGTTCGTGCTGGCGAGCCTGCCCATCGCCGCGGCGACCCGTGCTGTCCGCGGCCGGATGCTGCCGCAGGTGGTCGAGGGGGTGCTGTTCGTCTGGCGGAACAAACTGCTTCTCGGCACGATCTCGCTCGACATGTTCGCGGTGCTGCTGGGCGGGGCCGTCTTCCTGCTGCCCATCTATGCCCGCGATATCATCGACGTCAGCGGGCTGGGCCTGACCCCCGAAGAGGCGCTGGGCTGGCTGCGGGCCGCGCCGGCGGCCGGCGCGCTGATCATGGCCCTGGTCCTGGCCCATATGCCCCCGATCCGCAAGGCGGGACGGACGCTGCTCTGGTCCGTGGCCGGTTTCGGCATCGCCACGGTCATCTTCGGCCTGTCCGGCAACTTCTGGCTTTCGCTGGCGATGCTGCTGCTGACCGGGGTCTTCGACAACATCAGCGTGGTCATCCGCCACACCCTGGTGCAGGTGATCACCCCCGACCAGATGCGCGGCCGCGTGTCGGCCGTCAACGCGATTTTCATCGGCTCATCCAACGAGCTGGGCGGCTTCGAGTCGGGCCTGGTGGCAAGCTGGTTCGGCGCGGTCATCTCGGTGGTCAGCGGCGGGGTCGGCACCCTGATCATCGTGCTGGCATGGGCCGGCCTGTTCCCCGGCCTGCGACAGTTCGGATCGCTGGCCGAGGTCGAACCCACGCCGCCGGCGATCGCCGGGGCGAAAGACCCCGACCAGCCCGCGGCCGCGAAGAAGGGCAACTGATCCGCCCGGCCGGGTGCACCCTTGATCTGGTGGAAGTGAAAGCCGGGATGGGATCTTCCAGGGGTCTGACCCCGGGTCGCACGTCTCCCGGCGGAATCAACGCCGGGATTTCGTGGCGGTCTGGATGCCTGTGCACGTCACCGGGGTCTGACCCCGTGGCACGGAAGGCGGGGCGCTGGCAGAGGCACAGCGGATCGACATCTGGCCGGCACAGCCCCGCTTTGCAGGACTGTGACACCCGTCCGGGGCGTTTTACCCCAGGGGGTCAGACCCCGCCAAATCCATCAGGTGCTGATGCGGCCAAGGGAATTGAATCATAGGCTCGAACGCGGGCGTGCTACCAGGGGTCAGACCCCCGGACAACCGTCGGAACCATGCGGGGACACGATCGTCCCGGGCCTGTACAATGGGCGGCCGATCAGCCGTTCGGGCCGGGAAGGTTGAGAATGGGCGTCGGCGGGCAGAGGGTTCGCCGGGCCGCGCGGCACGGGGATCTGGCGATGATCAGGCAACTGGCGACCCGGCGTCTGCCGGGATGGTGGAAAGATGACAGTAACTCCTCAGCATGTTCGAGAGGCCCTGGTCCAACTCGGTCTGGAGGGACAGGATGTCGAGGTCCACTCCTCGCTCAGGGCGTTCGGCCATCTCGCCGGCGGTCCGCTGGGGGTCATCGAGCCGCTGCTGGATGTCTGCTCGACGGTCCTGATGCCCGCGTTCCACTCGCTGGGCAGGTGCAATCCGCCCCCGGATGACCGGCCCGACCTCAACGGCTGGGACTATGACAGCCACCCGGTCGATGAGACGGACCTCGTGCCGTTCGACCCAGCTGCGTTCGGCGTCGATTCGCCGATCACCGTCCAGGAGATGGGCATCATCCCGGCGACGCTTCTCAAGCAGCCCGGCGCGTGCCGCTCGGTCCACCCATCGGTCTCCTGGGTCGCCAAGGGCCCCGACGCCCCGTTCTACACGCACGACCATCCGGCCGATGATCCGAACATCATCATGCGCCGGCTCTACGAGCGGCGGGGCTACGCGCTGCTGCTGGGCGTGACGCTGACCCGCTGCACCAGCGTGCACCTGGCCGAGGAACTGGCCGGGGCCAGGACGCTGATCCGCTGGTCCCGCGGCGCTGATGGCGCTGTTCGCCGGTTCCGGGAGTCGGGCTGCTCGGGGGGGTTCGACAACCTCGCGCCGCACGTGGCCGAGCACCTGCGGTCGGCCCGGATCGGCCCCTGCCAGGTTCGCTGCTATCCGCTTGCGGAAATGGTGCCCGCGGCGGTCGAGGCGCTCAAGGCCAATCCCCAGCTCGTGATCTGCGGCCGCCAGGGGACGTGCCGGTGCAAGGATGTCGCCGCCGGAGGGCCGCGGGACGTCAGGTGCTGAGTATTTGCACGAAAGGACCTCGGATCATAGAGGGACGCGCGGAGGGGGGCCGGCATGCGACGCAGGAGCGGACCAGTATATGCGTGTCGCCTCGGCACACCAGCTGGAAGGCTGATTCAGCCGCAGCTTTGGGGTTGAACCAGTCCGCCCATTCTGCTACAGTCGGGACACTCGCCGAACTCGCCAAGGAAGGGAGAACGCATTGAAGTCGTTGTTTGCTGTCTCAGCGCTGGCCATTGCGCTGTCGTCGCCTGTTGCGCTGGCCGTGGATTATGTCTGCACCCCCAGCAATTTCCTGTATAACTTCAACGCCGCAGGCCCCGGTGACCGGCTGCTGCTGCGGGGCGACGCGGGCACGTACGGCCGGTACTGGCTGTCGAACAAGCACGGCACCCCCGGCAACCTGATCCAGGTCATCGCCGCCGACCCGGCCCGCCCGCCGATCTTCCAGAGCAGCGCCTCCGAGGGGCTGCAGATCGCCAGCTGCTCGTACATGCTGTTCGACGGGATCGAGGTGCGCGGCGCGACGGCCGAGGGCATCCACCTGCAGAATGCCGGCTCCGGGCCGAGCAACCACATCATCATGCGGAACATCAAGGTGACGATGGCAGCCTCGGCGGCCTCCGGCAACACCGACAACTGGAAGACCGACTACACCAGCGACGTGCTGTTCTACAACTGCACCGGCATCATCAACGGCGACACCACCTTCGACATGATGGGCTCGGCCCGGCAACTGGTCATGCGCAGCACGTCGCACGGGACCAACTTCGCCCACGCCAAGCACGGCTCGCACGATATCGGGTATTACAAGAACGTGGTCAACAACACCGGCCAGCGGAACTTCCAGTTCGGCGGCAACCGGGAGGCCAACTACGACCAGATCGCCATGGGCAACGTCATCTACGGCGCCAGCCCCCAGAGCGTCGTCTACACCACGGCCCGCTACGACGAGTTCCGCTACAACACCATCCAGAACCTCACCGGCGGCGAGGTGATCCGCATCCTGTACGAGGGCGACGCCGGCACGCCGCCGACGGCCCACAACACCTTTTCCAACAACCTGATCGAGTACAACGGCTCGGCCCTGGCCTGGCCGGGCCCCAACACCGATCCGGCCAGCTTCACCGTCGCGGACAACTTCTGGAGCAAGACGCCGAATTTCATGGGCTATATGAGCGAGACGGGCGGGGTGGTCGGCGACCCGCAGCTCAACGCCGACTTCCTGCCCCAGAACCCCGCCGCCCGCCACTACGGCGCCCATGCCCGCCAGATGGAGACCGAGTGGGCGGCCTACACCGACCGGTTCGCCTGGGCCTGGAGCTATGCGCAGCAGTATGAGCCGCGGGCCGAGCCGGGCGACTACGAGGCATCCATCGCCGACGGCGTGGTGCTCAGCGGCCTGGACTCCTACGCGGGCATCAGCCCGTACGGGGCCTACACGATCGATCGGTACGAGTGGGACCTGGATGACGACGGCCTGTTCGATGACGCGGTCGGCGCGACCATCTCGCTGGATGCGGCCGACCTGGCAGCGCTGGGCCTGGATGAGGGGCTGCACTACGTCGGCCTGCGCATCTGGATCACCAACGAGCAGGGCCAGCCGATGTACGACGACGGCTGGGGCACGCTCACCGTGGTGCCCGAGCCGGCCTGCGGGCTGCTGCTGCTGGGCGGGCTGGCGCTGCTGCGGCGGCGGGAGAGAAGATGACAAGGTGACCGGGTGACAAGGTGACACGGTGACACGGTGACCGGGTGACAGGTGACAAGGTGAAACGCCTTTGTTGTCGTTGCATGAAGCCCCGAAGGGGCGGGACACGAACCAGCCCAGGGCAAGCAAGCCGCGTCGTTTGCGGCTTGCGCCGCCCTGGGTAGGCAGACCATCAGGAATCTGTTTTTCTCTTTTGTCTTTCAAGCCCCAACGGGGCGAGACAATCGCTCGTTCCCATCTATCTCGCCCGGCTGGGGCTCAACGACGGAAACAGAGAACAACAACATGGGGACGTCGGTTCCTTCGGCAGGAAACAACGGAGGGTATATGCGCAAGTATCTGCAAGTTCCTCGTCGATTGTTGCGATCCGGGTTGTGCGTGCTTCCGTGGGTTGTGCTGAGCCTTATTCTGGCGATGGGGCTGCGCAGCTGTGTGTACGAAGACTCCATTGTGTGCGTGACCAGCAAACAGAAGGCGTACATGGCTACGTCGACGGGCGGCAAGATATTCTTCCAGAAGAACGAAGGCGCGTTTGTTTATCCTCACACGGATATTCAGTCGATACGGGTGACCGATGGGCAGGCCGGTTTCGTCTCCTGGGGTGACGAGTCCCCGACGGTCCTTGGCTTTGCCGTGCGCACCGAGCAGTTTCAGCTGCCCCCTCTTGCGAATGTCATGCTGCCGGGGGAGGTGAACATTATCATGCCTTACTGGCTGCTGCTGGTCCTTTGCGGCATCTGGCCTGCTACCCTTATAGCGCGCAGGGTGAGGGCTCGGCGCCAACCGGCCGCGTTTCCGGTGACCTGAGGGCATTCGTGGCGGCCGTGGTCACCCGGAAGAAGAAGATATAACCACGAAGGACACGAAGGACACGAAGGACGGCAAGAGGGGCAACGGCAACAACAACGACATGGGCCGCGGATCATTCCGATCCACCAACAGCAACGACAACAGCGCGATCAGACAGGCACGAGACCTTTGCGCGGGACAGAGAAGGTGCGTTTCAGCAGTGCCAAGGGCACGAAGACCGGAAGAAAGACTCTTCATCTTCCTTCGTGTTCTTCGTGCCCTTCGTGGTAGCCCTGCCGTTGTCGTCGTCGTTGCCGTTGTTGCTGACAATCTGTGAAATCTGCGAAATCTGCGGATAACCCGTTGTCATCGTCGTTGCCGTTTCTAATCTGTGCAATCTGCGGAATCTGCGGATACCCCGCCGTTGTCGTGACGGGCAACCGGCAACTGACCCCTGACCCCTGACCCCTGACCCCTGACCCCTGACCCCTGACCCCTGACCCCTTAATTCTGTATTACCGCCGAGACCGTCTCGCTCCAGGGTCCGCGGGTGCCGCGGCTGGTGAGGTAGCGGAGCATGTAGTGGGCGGTCTTTCCGCCATCTTCGCCGTTGTATTCGGCGACCAGGCGGGAGCGGCCTTCGACGCCCAGGAACCGCAGTTCGCTCGGATCGGCGGGCGGTTCGCCGACCTTGACCCAGATCTCGCAGCCGACCGCGCCGGCCGGTTTGGCTCGCCGGCCGGACTCGTCATCGCGCCAGCGGATCAGGTGGCGCCACCGCTGGCCGGCATCGACCGAGACGAGCGGGCGGACCTCGCCGACCGGTGTGGGGCTGGGCTCGCCATCGCGGACGGTGATGCCGAGTCCCGCGCGGTTGGCATCGCTGGTGCCGGGGAAGACCTGCACCCGCTGGCTGGCCGCGCGGAGCCACTCTTCGAGGTCATCGCGGCTGTCGTCTTTGGTCTGCCGGGCGGCCTGGGCGATGTTGGCGGCGGCGGTGTGGGCATTCAGGACGGCCTGGAACGCCGTGATCTTGGTGTCCAGTTCCCCCAGGTCGGGTGTGGGGATGCCGATTTCGTCGCTGTGGGTGCCGGCGTATGCCAGCCATGCCTGGGCCCAACTGAGGAAAT
>JAWLBS010000315.1:0-5870 GCA_041687575.1 Phycisphaerae bacterium
TGCGGCGGGCCGACCTGGAGATGTGGCGGCGCAACGCGCGGGCATTGCTGACGGGGCAGCCGTCATCCTGAGCAACGCGAAGGATCTCGGCCAAGCGGCGTGTTGTCCGCTTGCGTTCTGTGCATCCCTTTTGTCATCCTGAACGCAGTGAAGGATCTCTGACAAGCAGAGCAATCCTCCGCTTGCGTTTTGTGCACTCCCCGATATGCATGCGGGGCGGGGGGCTGTCAAACCGCCTGCAACGTCACCTCGACCCGGCGGTCGGGCTCGCCCAGCGGAACGCGAAGCAGCGCCACCGCCGCCGATGGCACCTGGCGGTAGGTCGGCGGCCGGTACGGGTCCCACGGTATGTGCGGCCAGATCAGCGCCGAGTCCTTCGGCAGCGTCATCCGCCAGCCGGCCGAGCAGACCACCTTGCCCCCGAGCGGGTACTCCTTTTCCGCCTCGTCCTCGCGGGCCGGCTTCAGCCGTAGAGGTTTGCCGCCCCTTTCGAACGTCACCGGCGGCGCGACCGGCAGCTGCAGGACCAGCCAGATCTGCGGCTTCGTCTGCGTCGAGGTGGCGTCCATGGCGATGCGGAGGCCGCGGTTGCCTTCAGTGCGGACCTCGATCCGCGCACGGGCCGAGCCGTAGTCGAACTCCAGCCGGTCGCATCGTCCGTCGCCGGCGAGGACCTTCGGCGCGACCCCGACAGCCAGCGTGCTGCCGATCGGCGGGAAGTAGTGGCAGTCGTTGCCCTCCAGCACGTGAACGGTCGCGGCGTGGTAAGCCCGCTTGTCGTTGCCGCCGCCGACGATCAGGCCCGCCTTTTCGTGATAGATGCTCAGGGCCTGCGTCCGCTCGAGGTGGTACGGGTTGCCCTGATGGGTCTCTTGCGCATAGGCGGACAGGGCGTACAGCCAAGGGCCATGTTTGCGGACCAGGCCCTTGTCCTCGAGCCGCCATGTGAAGGCGTCCCGGTCGATCGGCAGGTCGCCGGCCGTCTTGCCCCCACGGGTGGCGGCGGCGTGCTCGCAGCAGCGAAAGGCGCTGCCGATGCGGTAGAGCTCGCTCCTGCTGAGGGGTTCGACTTCGCCGATGCCGCGGCGACGCCAGCTGGCGTCGAGCAGGTCCTTGTGCCGCCGGGTCAGCACGCGGGCGAACAGGTTGCGTCCCCGGGGCGTCCAGAGCAGGGCGTGCTGGAGGATGTAGCCGCCGAGGCGGTTGCGCTCGTCGAAGGTCTCGATGCCGCGCAGGTCCGGGTAGATTGCGTGGACCGCAAAGTCGATGCCGCGCCTCAGGGCCTCGCCGGTTGCGGGCAGCGGGTCCAGCCGGTGGAACTCCGCCAGGCTCTCGAGGCTCACCTGCTGATAGCCGGTGGCCGGGCCGGCGTGTTCGGGGAAGTAGCCGCCCGGCGCCTGGATCGCGACGTGGCGGAGCATGGCCTTTTCGATCTTGCGGGCCAGGCGGGCGTCTTCCAGGAGTTTCGCCTGGTGGTAGCCAACGGCGAACCAGCCGAAGTAGTGGTTGGGCCCGGTGCCGGAGTAGGGTGCGGGTTTGCCGAGGTTGTCGCCGACGCGGTCGATCATGGCGTCGACCGAGTCGAGGTTGCGGGCCATCGTCGCCCGCCAGCGGGCGCGGTGCCGGGCGTCGATCCGGTCGCCCATCCGCTGGTAGAGCTGGGCGAGCGGGTAGATCTCGAAGTGGTCGGGCTTGGTCTTGCGGCTGATGCCGGCGTGGTTGACCAGCAGCCGCTCGCCGGCGTCGATGGCGAGCCGGAACAACTCGTCGCTGCCGCAGTAGGGGTTGCCCTCGAAAGGCGTCAGGGCGAGATACGCAGCCGAGGACGCCAGGAATCCGCCCCACCTCGACAGGAGGCGTTTCCCGCCTTCGCGGACGTAGTGGCAGGGCTGAACCTGCCCTTTCTCGTCAAGGACCCGGACGCGATAGAAATCCACCAGGTAGGCCTGCAGGCCGCGCTCGAAATCGACTGTCATCGGCAAAAACCTCGAAATCGGGGAGATTCATTCTGTTGACGGGCGAGTTTCGTGGCGATCGGCCCCGGGGTCAAGGGGAGCGGAAACAGGGGGGCGAAAACGAGCCGCGACCGTGAGGGAGCGGTAGCACCATGTCCACGTACAGCGTCGCCGTCCAGCCGTAGTCCATGATCACCTGGTGCAGCGGGCTGACCTGCGGGGCATTGCGTCCCTTGCGCGGCAGGGCCGGCGGGGCGACCTCACCCCGGTCGTCGAAGAACTCGTAGATCGACCCGCCGGCGTGGTACCAGCGCTCGATCTGGCGCCGGGTCTTGGCGCGCAGGTTCGCGGCCTCGTCGCGGTAGCCGTACCGCTCGAGCCCGCGGGCGATCAGCCAGTTGAAATTCACCCACGTCGGCCCGCGCCACATGTCCTTGTCGTAGTACTGCGGCTGACTGGCGGCGATCGTCGGCACGGGAAAGGCGGTGCCGAAGGTCTCGGGATTTCGCAAATGCTCGACCAGCCGCTTCGCCTGCTGCGGTGAGGGGGCCCCGCAGATCAGCGGCATGAAGCCGCTGCCGGCGAGCACGTCGCTCTGCTCGCCGGTGTCCGCCCGGCAATCGACATAGAGGCCCGCCTCCTCGTTCCACAGCCGCTCGTTGATCCGCTCGCACAGGCGGCGGTGCGTCTCGGCCCACCGGCGGGCATCGTCCGCCCGGCCGATCCGCTCGGCGATCCTTGCCAGCAGCTCGCACTCGCAGGCGAGAAACGCGTTGAAGTCGGCCGCGTCCAGCGCCGCCGCGCAGTCGAACCGGCTGGAGTTGTCCATGCCGCTCTCGCCGCTGCGGCACGTCGGGCTGTGCTCGATGTACCACTCGGCCAGCCCCGCCCCGTCGCTGTCGCGGTTGGCCAGGTCCCACCGCACATAGGCCGACAGGTGCGGGTAGACCTTCGCCAGCCACGCGTCGTCCGGCTCCCGTTCGTCGATCTCCATCACCGCCAGCGTCAGCACCGGCGGCTGGGTCATGATTGCGCTGGTCGGACCGGCCGGGTCGGTGCGGATGGGGATCATCCCGTCGTCGCGCTGCCCGTCGAAGACCGCCTCGATCATCTCGCGGGCCAGGGCGAGGTCCACGTGCCGCCAGCCGATCGCGTGAAAGGCGGAGTCCCACAGCCACATCCCCTGGTGCGGCCAGCGGTCTGGGGTGGTCCACCGGCGGCGGATCACGCCCTGCGGCGTGTTGACCTGAGTCTTCATGACCGACAGGCACTTGACGAGCGTGCGGCGGGATGGCTCGGGCAGATCGGCCGGGACGGCGAGAGACTCCAGCCACCGCCGGCGCTGCTCGATCGTCGCGTCGAGATCGGCGTCGACCTTCGCCGGATCGAGCCCCCCGGCCGGGGCGATGAGTGTTCGCCCCGCCCGCTGCACGGCACCGATCCGCTTGTCGCCCGACACCTCGCACGGTCCCTCGATCAGCAGGTGGTGCGCGTCGAGCATCGCACCGCGGACGCGGCCGTTGTCCGTCTGCAGCTCGAAGAAGTCGCCCGCCACACGGCATGTCGCCGGGGTGCTGTCGGAAAATTGTATCGTTGCCCCGGCAGGCAGAACCACCTCCAATGCCGCGCGCTCCGCGACTGTCCGCAGGACCAGCCCGCGGTCGAAGTCGGTAGCTCCGTCGAGCCCGCTGAAGGCGATCAGCTGTCCGCCGCCCCAGATGTTCAGCATGTCTTGATCGAGAGCCGGTCTGGTCATGATTGCAACCTCATCGCCGGCCATACAGAGGTCCAAACGCATCGCACGCGCGGTAGTCCGCCCCTTCCTGCTCGGCCGTGCCGAAGGCGTTCCAGGCGCTGGGCCGGAACACCTGCTCGGCCGGCACGTTGTGCATGCACACCGGGATCCGCAGCATCGACGCCAGGCTGATCAGGTCGGCTCCGACGTGGCCGTAGCAGAACGCCCCGTGGTTGGCGCCCCAGGCGTTCATCACGCTGTAGCCGTCGGTGAACGCGCCGCTCCCGGTCAGGCGCGGGGCGAACCAGGTGGTCGGCCACGTCGGGTTCGTCCGCTCGTCCAGCGTCCGGTGGACCTTCTCGGGCAGGTCGTACGTCCAGCCCTCGGCGATTTGCAGCACCGGGCCGATCCCCGCCACCAGGTTGACCCGCGACATCGTCACCGGCATGCCCCCGGCCGTGACAAAGTGCGACGACCAGCCGCCGCCGCGGAAGTAGCCCGTGTCGGCCGGGTGCCAGGTCGTCGCCGCCAGGCAGTCCGCCGCCTCCTGCTCGCTGATCTGCCAGAACGGCTTGATCGCCGGCTTGCCGTCGATCCGCTGCCGGCCGGAGCCGTCCAGGGCGGCCGCGCCGGAGTTGATCAGGTGGATCAGTCCGCCCTCGGCGACGCCCGCCAGGTCATAGCCGGTGACGCGCTTGATCGCCGCGGGGCTCCAGTAGGTCCGTACGTCGGCGAAGACTTGTGCGGTCCCGGTCATCAGGTGCCCGAAGAGCATGACCACGGCGTTGAGCGAGTCGTTCTCGGTGGCGAAGACGAACGGCTGGCGGATGCCGTTCCAGTCGAACGACGAGCAGAGCATCGCCTCCATGAAATCGCCGTTGGGCAGGTGGTCGGTCCACTGGCGCTGGCCCTGGAAGCCGCCGGCGATCGCGTTGTGGCCCAGTGCCTCCTCGCCATGGCCCATCTGCTCGAGCCGCGGGTTGCCGATCATCAGGTCCCGGCCGATCAGCGCCATCTTGACCGACCACTCCCACGCCCGGGCGTTCTGCTCGGGGGAGAGCTGCATTTCTGGCGGGTTCCAATCTTTGCCTTCGCGGCAGTTGTCCTTGACCCAGGTCATCGCCCGGCGGTACTCGTGGTCGTCGAAGATGCCCCGCTCGACCCGCCGGACGAATTCGACCATGTCCACCGTCTCGACCCGCATGCCCAGGTACCGCTCGAAGAAGCCGGGTTCGACCTGCGAGCCGGCGATTCCCATCGAGACGTTGCCCAGCGACAGGTAGCTTCTGCCCCGCATCGTCGCGACCGCAAGGCCCGCCCGCACGAACCGCAGGATCTTCTCGCGGACGTCCGCGGGGATCGACGTATCGCCGGCGTCCTGCACGTCCCGCCCGTAGATCCCGAACGCCGGCAGGCCCTTCTGGTTGTGGGCGGCCAGCACCGCCGCCAGATAGACCGCCCCGGGCCGCTCCGTGCCGTTAAAGCCCCAGACCGCCTTGGGCGTCAGCGGGTCCATGTCCATCGTCTCCGAGCCGTAGCACCAGCAGGGGCTGACCGTCAGCGAGACGCCGACGCCCTGGCGGGCGAACTTCTCGGCCGCCCGCGCCGCCTCGGCGACCCCGCCGATGCAGGTGTCGGCGATCACGCACTCGACCGGCGCGCCGCAGGCGTGGCGGAGGTTCTCGGTGATCAGCTTCGCGACGGTCCGCGCCTGGCCCATCGTCTGCTCTTCGAGCGATTCGCGGACGCCGCGGCGCCGGCCGTCGATGGCGGGGCGGATGCCGACTTTCGGCAGCGAGCCGACCAGGCGGTCGGCGAAGGAAGCCGGGGACTTCGAAGCGGCGGTTGCGGTCATGGTCATTCTCTCCTTAACGGGCCGTGGATACGGCTGCTTTTTGTAACCGGCTGGGAGGCTTGCTACAAGGCGCCGGTCCCGGGCGGCCCGAGATGGGGGCATCCCGGGATCAACGCCAGAGCGGGGCGCCTGCGGGGGTCTGACCCCTTGCAGCACGCCCGCGTCCGAATCACCGCATCCGCTTCCCGTGGCCGCACCAATACCTGAACGATCCAACGGGGTCTGCCCCCCTGGGGCAAATGCTCCCGCCGGGTGTCCCGGTCCTGCTTCAACGAGCCGCGACCGTGAGGGAGCGGTGAACCCCACGGGGTCAGACTCCGGTGGC
>JAWLBS010000316.1:0-5862 GCA_041687575.1 Phycisphaerae bacterium
ACTGCAGCTCTGCCTGTGGTTCCCGCACGGCCCTGCTCCCGGCTTCGTCAAACGACGACGCCGTGGCGGGGCCGCGGAACCGTGGCATCCGGCGTGACACCCTGATGGGCAATAGCCCACCCTGCACGAACGCCCGCTGAAGCGAGGATTCCCAGCTGCACGGCCCTGGTTCGCAGGACCGTAGCATCCGAAACGGGGTTCATCCCGCACGCCGGGTAATCTAGCAGACCGCCCGCGCCTCTGCCAGAGGCGCGGGCGGGTCCAGCGGCCTGGTGGAACGGTTAATCCTGCTTCGGCGAGCGGGCCTTGAGCACGGCGTCGATCACCCGGTTGCGCCAGTCGTCGAGCTTCTCGACGCGGTCGATCTCGGCATAGAAGTCGTAGACGGTGTCGCGGCCGCCACGGGTCCTCTGTTCGATCGCCTGCACGTCGATCGGCTGGAGGACCGGCTGGGAGGCCCCGAAGCCGACCTCGCTCTTGTAGGTCTCGATCCATCGGCGGTCGTCAAAACCTTCCCGCACGCCGATCATGTACGGCGTGAAGACCGTGCCGAACGGCGTGTACCAGCCGTAACCCCACTGGCCGCCGCCGATGCTCGTGTCGAAGCGGCCGATCGAGTCGTACGCCCAGATCAGCGAACCGCGGCTGTCGTAGGCGGCAAAGAAGAAGCCGAAGGTATAGCGGGCCTGGTGGGCCGGGCTGTGGTCGCCCGTGCCCGAGTACTGCCAGAACTGCACGCCGGCCTCTTTCACGCGGCGGGCGAGCTGCGAGTCCTGGTGGATGGCGTTCGTGCAGTACACATCGACATCGTTGAGGAAGACCATGGTCGGCGTGGCGTGGTGCATATCGCCGCCGATCAGGATGTTGCTGTAGCCTTCGGCTCCTTCGCGGATCAGCTTGCAGGCGTCCTGGAAGTGGTCCTTGATCCACGGACCCGTGCCTATCACCTCGTGGAAGGGGTTCTCCCACTTGTGGCTCTGGACCCACTTGGCGGGCTCGTCGAACGGGTGGATGATCAGCTTCGACGGCCAGTTGTTCTCCTCGGCGAACTTCGCGAGCTCGCGGATGAAGGCCTTGTACCGCGGCCGGACCTCGGGCAGGACCTTGTTGGGGTTCTCGTTGAGCCTGGAGATGTATTCGCGCCGCAGTTCGTTGCTGGTGCGGGCGTCGGCGGTGGCGCGGTAGAGGTCGCGCTCGAGGTTGATTGTGTCCGGGAAGCCGTAGGGGTCGCCGCCCCCGAACCACATCATGTGGTCCATGCCATAGCCCTTGGCCCGCTGCATCCAGTCATCCAGGTAGGTCCAGTCGAACTCGGCCTTCTCGTCAACGACGCGGATCTGCGGCTGAACGCCGCCGAACCAGACGTGCATGCCGGTGTGGTTGTGCTCGGCGAGGGTCCTCAGATCCTGGGCAGGCACCGCGCCGCTGCAGCCGCCGAGCTCCAGCCCGGCCTCCTGCATCGTCATCAAATGGACCGGCACGACCTCGACGGTGACCGGCACGCTGGCCGAGAGGCCGCCTTCGGCCTTGACGGTCAGCTTGCCCCTGTAGGTGCCGGGCTGCGTGTCGTCACCGAGGGTGCGAATCGTCAGCAGCTGCCACTGCGACTGGTCCTTTTCGATATCGACCGGGAACATCGGCCAGAACCGCTGGGGGAACATCAGGTACTGCGGCTCGCCGGTGTCGCGGCGGCCGCGGGTGTTGACGGCCGAGTACTCGGCGGTGCGCTTCTCGATCTCGGCACTGAGCTTCTCGCCGTCCTCATTCAGGAGAGCGCCCATCTCGAACGTGACGTTCTTAAGGGCCCGGCCGTTGGCGTAGACGCCGAAGCCGGCAGGCTCGTACTCGTTCTGCGCCATGCGGAGCTTCAGGGGGGCACCGGCCTCGCCCTTTTGCGGGGCGGAGTTCTGATAGAGCGGGACCAGGTAGGTCCGGTTGTAGATGACGACCGGCTGCTCCTTCATCTTTTCAGACAGGACCGCGTCTTGCTCCGGACCGCGGTCGGCCTTTTCGCGCTTCTCGGCCTGGGCTTTGGCGACCCACTCGCGGGTCTCGCGTCCGTATCGGTCGGCGGCGTCGGGGCCGGCCTCTTCCACGACGATCGACGCGACGGGCAGGTCCGTATCGGCACTGATGCCGAACTGCGTGGTATCGGTCGGGCCTTTGAACGGGACGTTCCTGCGGCAGACGAGATCCCACGAGACCGGGACGTTGGCGACCTTCCACTGGCCGTCGCCGCTGCCGCCGAAGCGGTGTACCTCGCCCAGGCCCCAGTACCTGGCAAAGCCGCCATGGCTGGAGAAGACGACCGGCTTTGTCGCGGTGTCCTTGTAGGTGATCTTCAGGTTGTAGACGGTGCCCTCTTCGGGGCGGAAGCCCGCTCCCCACCAGGCGGGGACGGTGATGGCGGCCTGCTCGCCGCCGGCGGCGACGCGATAGGTGCGGTCGTCTTCGGTGGCGGGCTCGCCCCAGTTGGAAAGGTTCTGATCGTCTACCCGACTGAGCTGCCAGGCGGGCAGATCGGCAGCCAGTACAGGGGCCGCCAGCAACACGGCGACCGACAGTGCGACGCTTGCACACACGAAGCGCATGAGAGACTCCTTTACATTGTCTGGAACGGTCGGAGCGGGCGACGCCAGCCCGCTACGCCTGCCGGGAACGAGAGCACAGATAAGGGAATTTCCGTGGCTGATGTTGGAACGCTGATACGTTTCATCAGGTGCCGATCATGCCTGACGGAGTGCGGGTGTCAATAGGGGAAAGGAGGATTCGAAGTCGGGGCACCGTTTCACACACAGTGTCGCACCGCAGATCTGGACCTGCGAAACGGACGCCCCGTTCGCACCGCTCCTTTTTGGGTTATCGAAGTGACATTCCCGCCTGCAGCCAGGCGCCCTGGCTCCAGACCTCGCGGGCGCAATGGTGGCGCGAGTCACCGACGCGGCCGCGCCGCCAGCCAGAGCGGCACCAGCATCAGCCCCAGCGCAAGCAGCCCGGCGAACGGACAGATCCCGCCGGGTCCGCTGACTTCGTGATACGCCCGGGTCCGGGCGACAATGTTGCCGAAGTTGAGGAAGTCCTCCAGGCCGAACTGCTCTTCCCGGCCGAACGCCACCCAGATCTTGCCGACCTCGCCGGCCGGCAGGTAGGCGACCATGTAGTACCGGCCGGCGACAGGCAGGTCGCGGGTCAGCTCCTTGAGGATCCAGTCGTCGGTGCCGGTGAAGGGTTCGTGGAAGGATTCCGGCTCCTCGACGTCGTCGGTCGCAAAGACGTAGCCACCGTAGCCGGCCGGCACGTCGAACGGCACATCCACCGGGGGCAGATCCGGCCCGAGCACGGCGACGGCCGGTCGCAGGTCGGCGTAGCGGTCGATCTGCGGCAGGGCGATCTGGAGGTAGAGTTCCTGGCCGGCGTCGGCGTCGAAGGTCAGCCACAGCCTCGGGCAGGCTTCGGTCAGTTCGGTGTAGGCGACTTGCGAGACGTTGATGTCGTCGATGACGATGGCGTCGTCCTGCGTGCAGCCGCGACCTTCGGGGAAGATGGGCTTGTGGGCGAAGGCGGGTCCGGCGAGCAGCAGGGCTGTCAGGGCGATCAGTACGACTCGGACATTGCGGTGCATGGCAATCTCCTTGCGAATGGACGGACAGCGACCGGTCTGGGGATTGTATGGCGGGTGGAGGATCGAGGTGTAGTGCCGGGCACGATGATCGAACAGGGATCGAACAGGGTTGTTGAATGCCCGGGTAGAGAATATACTATTCAATGGTGCATTGGCTTGTCCCAGTGCCGCCCGGATCCCGGTTGTGATGGAGCGTCCAGATGATTACCTTCCGCATTTCAGCCGAGGTGAAAGACGATCGACGTGTCGAACTGACGCTGCCGGCGGAGGTCCCGGCCGGCAAGGCTGAGCTGGTGGTCAGCGTTTTGCCGCAGGTAGCAGAAAGGTCCAAGCGCCCGCGCGCCCTGCTGGCGGATTGGGCGGACGAGAATGCCGAGCATTGGGGGGAGCGGATGCGCTCGACCGATGTCGATGGCTTCACCGGGCGGAGGTTCTGAGTTCCGGCAGGCGGGGTTCAAGGCACTCCTGCTGGAGTCGTAGACGGGGGCACAAAGCCCACCAGGCAACAATGGAGTCACGTCGCCCTGCGGTTCTGCCGCCGCGCGTAGGCGATGACTCGGCCGGCGTTGATCAGGAACGCCAGACTCGTTACACCCATCACGACGGCACCGATCGAGGAACCGGCCAGGTCCAGGTAAATCGCCGTGCCGGCAAACAGGACGGCAAACGCGGCTGTGACCCGAAGCGTCCTCCGCCAGTCGTCCAGCTGTTCGATGCGCCACCGCTTCCACCAGTGGGCCCAGGGGATGTACTCGCCGGACATCTCTTGCGGAATCCGCCAGCCGCACTCGGGGCAGACGCCGCTTTCGTTCCCGGTAAGATCATACTCGCACTGGCCGCAGTGACGCGGGTCTGCCCGGTAATTCGCGAGAGCTTCGTCGGTGCTGAACTTCTCGGGACCCGACTGCAGCAGCTGCCAGCCGAGGGAGAGCACGAACAGGCCGAAGAAGATCGTCGATGGGGAAGACGGATCGTGCCACAGCCACCAGCCCCAGACGGCCGCCATGATCGGCAGCGAGAACCGCAGGGTGACCCTCCTGTTGTCGTGCCTTTGGGCACGCGGCGACGGCTGCGCGGCGCGGCGCCGATTGATCAGGATCATGAAGCACACAAATACCGCCGCCGGGAGCAGCAGGATGATCAGATTCACAGTCCATGCTCCTTCGTAGAGGTCTTGCTCATGTCATCGACTCAACGTGCGGTCGCATTCGGGACAGCGATGCTCCGACGACCAGCTCATAGTCCCACCGGAGGCAGAACATGGATGGCTGCGAGGTGCCAGAGGGTCGCATAAACCGCTCCTGTTGCGAGCCTCAATCAACTGTAACGGATCGGAGAGTGGGAGTCTATCGGGGGAAAATGCAAAGCAGCGTCTGCACGCCGCGCTCCATATTGCCGCGGGGCGACCCGCCTGGCATCGGGGGCGTTGGCACCGATGGCGGCGTTGAGTGAAAGCGGCGTCTGCGGCGCCGCAGTCCATATTGCCGCTGGATGTTCCGCCTGGGATCGCGGGCCTTGGCACGGATGGGAGCTTGAGTGAAAGCGGCGTCTGTGGCGCCGCAGTCCAAAAGGCTGCCGCCCTGCCATGGCGGGGCGACCGCCAGGTCATGCAGTCCTGTGCGTCCTGCGGGTCCGCCGCCGCGCGTAGGCGATGACTCGGCCGGCGTTGATCAGGGCGCTAAGGCCGATCACGAGCAGAACAGCGGCAACAACAGGCCCCTGCCGAACCACTGCGGCAAAGGATGTACCGATCATCAGCACAGCCAGAACAATCAAGGACAAGAGGGTCTTGCGCCAGTCCTCCAGGTGCTCGATATGCCAGCACTTCCACCCGTGTGCCCCGGGAACGTACTGGGCGTCCGTCCGCGGCGGGCATGGTCTAAAGTGCCGCTGGACGTGGGGCGGCGGTTGCGACTGGCGGAGCCGGTAGATGACCGCCAGCGTCACCAGTATCACCAGCGACACCGCTGCAAACAGCTGCATTGGGTCCTGACCCACGGCTTCTGCTCCTTCCCCACTGCGCCGTTAAAGACATGAACGGCCAGTTCCCCTGAACGCATTAATTAAGGAATACTATTGGAGTGGCTTCGTGGTGTCAATCGCGGGTATCCCGGGCCCGGCGAGATCGCGCTTCGGGGCCGTGGCAGTCGAAAGCGGCACAACCATTTCGGATGCCGGCCGGAGCCGCGGTGAAAATCGGACCGGCTTGCCTATAATGCTCTCCTGGACCGGATGCTGTT
>JAWLBS010000317.1:0-3475 GCA_041687575.1 Phycisphaerae bacterium
ACCATCCGCATCGCCGGCATCGACTGCTCGAAAAACCCTAAGGCCGCCCAGCACCTGATGGGCATCGTCCCCGACGAGAGCAACCTCTACCCGGAGCTGACGGGCCTGCAGAACCTGACATTCTGCGGAGCGCTCTACGGAATGACCAAAAGCGACCGCGAGCGGCGGGCCCGAGAGCTGCTGGAGACGTTCGGCCTGGCCAAGGCCGCCAGCCGCCGGTTCGCCGGCTACTCCAGGGGCATGAAGCGCAAGCTCACGATCGCGGCCGGCATCATCCACGACCCGCCGCTGCTGTTTCTGGACGAGCCAACCACCGGCATCGATGTGGCCAGCGCCCGGCAGATCCGCCAGCTGATCCGCGACATGAACCGCGGCGGCACAACGATCTTTCTGACCACGCACTACATCGAAGAAGCCCAGCGGCTATGCGACCGGATCGCCTTCATCGTCCAGGGACGGATCGTTCGCACCGACACGGTTGAAGACCTGATGCGCCGGACGGACGGCCGGCACGTGGTCCAGTTCGCCGTCTCCAATGGGGCGGTCGAGGCGTGCGAGGCGATCGTCGCCGAGTGGCCGAACCTGCACTGTCAGTCGATCGCGGACGGCGAGATTCGCGCGGAGTCCAGCGAGCCGGTCTGCGTCGGTCCGCTGGTGCGGCTCCTGGAGGATTGCGGCGCGGAGGTGTCCGAGGCCCGCAAGCTGCGGCCGTCGCTGGAAGACGTCTTCGTCGAGATCACCGGCATCGAAGCGGGGGCGATGAAGCAGGAGAAGGAAGGCGGCCGCAAGGGGGGTGGCGCATGAAGGCGTGGATCGCATACTGGAACATTCTGGCCAAGGACATGCGGTCATACTATCTCAAGCCGCCCAACATCAGCTGGGGTATCGTGTTTCCGCTGGCGTGGACGGCGATGTTCTTCATCAAGTCGGGCTCCGGGCTGGACAGCATCCCCGCGGTGCTGCCGGGGGTGATGGCGGTGTCGGTGCTGTTCGGCACGACCAGCATGCTGGCGGTCACGGTGACGTTCGAGAAGAAGGGCCGGTCGTTCGAGCGGCTGCTGCTGGCGCCGATCCCGCTGGAGCTGCTCATGGCGGCCAAGACCACCGGCGCGATCCTGTTCGGCGTGGCCAACGCCTTCGTGCCGGTTGCGATGGCCGCGTTCCTGACCGATCTTTCGGCAGTCGACTGGCCGGTCCTGGCTCCGGCCGTGGTGCTGATCGCCATCAGCTCGGCGTTTCTGGGCTTGTTTATCGCCGTGTCGGTCCGCGAGGTGTTCGAGGCGCAGACGTTCTCGAACTTCTTCCGCTTCCCGATGATCTTCCTGTGCGGGCTGTTCTTCCCGATCGAGAAGCTGCCCGCCCTGCTGCAGCCGGTCTCGTACGCCCTGCCGCTGACCTACGGGGCCGATCTTCTGCACGCCTCGATCCACCGGTCGCCGCACATGTCGTACGTGCTGGATTTCGGCATGCTGACGATATTCTGCGTCGCGCTGTTCGGCCTGAGCTTGCGGAACATTCAGCGGAAGTGGATCGTATGAACGTCGAGCAGCAGAAGGAGTTGTTCGACATGATCCGCCGGCGGAGCGCCTGCAGCGGGCCGGGCCGCATGATGGGGCTGCCGGGATCGGGGCCGGGTTCCGATGGCGCTTTCTGATCCAACGACTGGAAGATTCGTCCAACAGGAAGGCAGGTAACCTTGAGCAGTAACGGGAAACGAATCCTGGTGATTCCGGTGGTGCTGACCCTTGCGGTCGGCGCGGCAGCTGTCTGGTACGCCCGTGCCGATCAGGCGGATGCGCCATCCCCGCAAGGCGAGGCGAAGGGGCGAAAACCATTGCAGGTTCAGGTCGAGCCTGTCCGACGGGGAGAGATCGTCCAACGATTTGAGCTCAGCGGCGAGATTGTGGCCACGGACTCCGTCGTGATCGCCGCGACGAAGGAAGGCCCCGTCGGCTATTGCCCGTGGCGGGAGGGCGATACGGTGGTGGCCGGCGAAAGACTCGTCGAGATCGACCGCCAGGTGTATCGAGCCGAGGTGCAGGCCGCCCAGGCCGCTCTGGCAGTGGCGCGTGCGAAACTGGCCGACCTGGAAACCGGCGCAAGACCGGAAGAAGTGGACAAGGCGCAGGCCATGCTTGCCCGGGCGGTGGCCCAGCGCGAGGCCGCCGAGACCGAACTGACGCGCATCGAGCGGCTCCGGGACCGACAGGCTGCCAACCAGAACGAACTCGACGTCGCCCGCACCGCCCTGCAGGTGGCCGAGGCCGAGGTCGATGTCGCCCGGGAAGGCCTTCGCATGCTCCAGGCCGGGCCGACGCCGACCGAAATCGCTGTCCAGGCCGCGGCCGTGGAAGAGGCGGTCGCTCGGCGGGCCCTCGCCGGGGCCCATCTTGCCGAGTGCGTCATCACCGCACCATTCGATGGCACGATCACCCGGGCGTACGTACGTCCCGGCGATCTGGTCACCCCACGCAGCCCCTTGCTGGAGATGTACGCCCGGGACTCCCTGGTCGTCCGCTTCTCGGTGCCCGAGGCACAGGCCTCGGGCGTTCGACCGGGCTTGCGGCTGCAAGCCACGCTCGACGCCCTCAACGGCCGGGCGTTCAATGCCGAAATCACGCGCGTCTATCCCCAACTCGACGAGACGATGCGCACCCGCACGGTCGAGGCGAAACTGACCGACCCGGCCGAGATCGTCCCACACATGTTCGCCCGGCTGAAGCTCGAATGGAAGCGGGCCGACGACGCCGTACTCGTCCCCGCCGAGGCCGTCCTGACCGCCCCGACGGGCGAACACTATGTCTTCGTGGTCGACCAAGGCAAAGCGCAGCGGCTGGTCGTGGAACCCGGCATCGAGCAGGACGGGACGATCCAGGCCCTCGGCGGACTCGAACCGGGCCAGCGCGTAGTCGTCGCGGGCCAGGCCGCGCTGCGCGACGGTCAGGACGTCCGCGTGGCTGGCGGGCAACCACGCGGCGAAGGCCCGGCCCCCGGCGGGAATCGACAGGCAACCGGCGATCGGAATCCAGGTGCGGGGGCCGGCCGATGAGAATAACCGAACTCGCCGTCCATCGCCGCCTCGCTACCGGTGCGATCACACTGGCGGCCGTCGTCCTGGGCCTGTACGGCCTGTGGCGGCTGCCCGTGGATTATCTGCCCGAGGTCACGTACCCGGTGGTCAAGGTGCATATTCGCTGGCCGGGTGCGACGCCGGAGGAGATCGACAGAGACATCGCCGATCCGGTCGAACGGCTGATGGCCACTGTCGATCGCCTGGATGATCTGCAGTCCACCTGCCGCGAGGGGGTCTATTCGCTCGACGTGCGCTTCGAGTACGGCGCGGATGTGGACGTGGCCTTCCAGGACGTGCTGGCAGCCCTGACCCGCGCCGAGCAGGACCTGCCGGACGACATCGACCCGCCGTACGTGTTCAAGGCCGACCCGTCGCAGTTGCCGGTGATGCAGCTGACGATCC
>JAWLBS010000317.1:3575-5852 GCA_041687575.1 Phycisphaerae bacterium
CCCTGACCCGCGCCGAGCAGGACCTGCCGGACGACATCGACCCGCCGTACGTGTTCAAGGCCGACCCGTCGCAGTTGCCGGTGATGCAGCTGACGATCCGTTCGAATCGCCTGGGTCCGGTGGAGCTGCGCGAGTGGACGGACAACTGGTTGCAGGACCGCATCCTGGCCGTGCGGGGCGTGGCGGGCGCCGAGATCGTCGGCGGCCTGGAACGGGAAATCCGCATCCTGCTCGATCCCCTGCTGATGGAGAAACACCGGGTACCGCTTCAGACGGTCATGCAGCGGCTGACCGATGAGAATGTGGAGCAGACCGGCGGGCGCGTCACCGTCGGCCGACGCGAGATCATCGCCCGCACCATGGGCGAGTTCGACGATCTGGATCAGATCCGCAGCGTCGTGGTCGCCCGGCGCGGCAGCAACCGGCTCTACCTGCGCGACATCGCCCGCGTCGTCGATTCCCACGAGGACGAACGGATCATCGCCCGCTTCAACGGCGAGCCCAGCGTCAAACTGTCGGTCTTCAAGGAGGCCGAGGCGAACACCGTCGAGGTCGCCCGGGCCGTGCAGCAGCAACTGGACGACTTGCGGCCAGCGCTGCCGGCAGGGACCGAACTGGGTCTCGTCGAGAACCAGGCGGAGTATGTCGACGGGGCGCTGGCGGGGGTGCGCAATGCGGCCATCGGCGCGATGGTCCTGCTGGTCGTGGTGATCTGGCTGTTTCTGGGCAGTTTCCGCCAGGTGCTGGTCATGGTCGTGGCGCTGCCGCTGACGCTAATTATCAACTTCGGCCTGATGAAGGTCGCCGGCTTTTCGCTGAACATCTTCTCGCTCGCCGGACTGGTCGTCGCCGTCGGCGTGGTGCTGGACAACTCCATCGTCGTCATCGAGAACATCAGCCAGCTGCGGCATAGGCGGCCCGAGGACGCGCCTGATGAGCACGCGATCGGCGGCTCGGCCGAGGTCGGACCGGCCATCGTCGCCGCCACGATCTCGTTTTTGGCCCTGTTCGTCCCGTTCCTGCTGGTGCCGGGCCTGACCAGCCTGCTGTTTCGCGAATTGATCCTCGTGATCGCGGGCATCGTCATCATCAGCCTGGTCGTGGCGGTGACACTGACGCCCATGCTTGTCACGATCTTCTTCGGCCGCACCCGACAGCGCCGCACCGCCACGCGGTTCGAACGGTTCTTCGACCGGTTCGCCGATGGATACGCCTGGCTGCTCGATCGCGCCCTGCGCGCTCGCTGGGCGGTGGCGCTGGCGTTCGTGGCAGCACTGGGGCTGGCCTTGCACACGGCAGGACGGGTGGGGGGCGAGTTCCTGCCGCCGATCGATGATGGACGCATCACGGTCAAGGTCATGATGCCGACCGGGGCCTCGGTGCGGGAAACCGACCGCGTGCTGCGGCAGATCGAACAGCGTCTCACCGGCGACCCGCTGATCGAGAGCACCTTTTCCATGGCAGGCGGCCAGGTCATGGGCCTGTACACCTACGAGGTCGCCAACCAGGGGCAGATCGACATCCAGCTCGTCCCCAAGTCCCGCCGCGACATCGGCACCACCGAGTACGTCAGGCGGCTTCAACCGATCGTCGGCCAGGTGCCCGCCTTCGGCGGCAGGATCATGGCCCGACAGATGCCCATCAAGGGCATCCATGGGCTGCGTGCCGCCGAGGTGGTCGTCGAGATTCGCGGCCAGGATATGGGCACACTCGCCGGCCTGGCGGACCGGACTGCCGAGACGATGAGCGGCATGAATCAGTTCCGCAATGTTTCGGTGTCGATGGACATCACCAAGCCCGAGTACCAGGTGCGGGTGGATCGCACCAAGGCAACCGAGTTGGGTATATCCGTCGGCGACATCTCCGGCACGCTGCGCTCGCTGATCACCGGCACGGTCGTCAGCCGCTATCGTGAGGGCGGCGAGTACTACGACATGCGGGTGCTGATCCCCGAGAGCCATCTGACGTCCCGCCAGCGGGTGGAGAACCTGGTCGTCTCGGGGACCGGCGGCGACGCCATTCGGGTGCGCGACGTGGCGAAGATCCGCGAGGCCGTCGGCCCGCTCGAGATCGTCCGCAAGAACCAGGTCAAGCAGGTATCCGTGGAAGCCAGCACCGCCGGGGTGGACCTGGCCACCGCCATGGCCGGGCTGCGCGCAACGCTCAGCAGCCTCGACCGCCCGGTCGGATACGAGTTCGACTTCGGCGGCCAGGCCGAGCTGATGGCCGACATGCGCCAATCGGTCATCGCCGTACTGGCCTTCGCCGTGTTTTTCT
>JAWLBS010000318.1:0-5840 GCA_041687575.1 Phycisphaerae bacterium
TGGAAGCTGATGGACGAGATGATCCGCGCCCATGGCAGCGGCCTGCCGCGCTTTGCGAGGTGAGGTTCCCGCGTATTTCGTAGGCAGTATACTCAAACGAAAAACTCCAGGAGAGTACAACATGAAGAACGTGAAGCGTGAAACTCTGTTCGACGCGCCGGCGAACCGCAGCAAGATTCAAACCTTTAACTGCTCCGGTTTCAAGCGGCCGGTGGTAGGCACGGTCTACCCACGTGCCTCGTTCCGCTGGCACGGCGTGCCGCTGGGTGGCTTGGGCACCGGCTATGTGACCTGGGACCCGGACGGCCGACTCGGGCAGTGCACGATCTTCAACCAGGTGCCGACGCAGAACCAGGTCCCGGTGCTCAGGACGATTCCGTTCCGCGCGATCGTGGACGGGCAGTCCTTCGAGCTCGCGATGCGGAGCATGCCGGAGAACCTGGAGCCGGGGAAACCGACTGCGCCCATCGGCGATCTCTGGGACCTGCGTTACTTTGGCCACTACCCGATGGTGGACGCGCAGTTCGAGGTCAAGGCGCCGCTTTCAATCGAGATCCGCGCGTTTGGTCCGTTCCTGCCGGGCGATGCGAGCGAGTCGAATACGCCGGCGATCGTTTTCGAGGTGAGGCTGGCGAACACGGGGGACAAGCCGCTGGACGCGGAGATCTTCTTCACTCCGCCCGCGCCGCCGAAAGCCGTTGCCGAAAGCACCTCGTTCAGCGAGGGGAAATGGCAGGGGGGCGTGGTGCGCCATCCCATGGTGGGAGCCATCCCGATGATGGGCCAGTGCCCCATCGAGCACGAGCTGGCCGTTGCCGCGGAGGGTGGGCGCACAGCGGCGGACGAAAAGGGCCTCTCCGCGTCATTCGACGCCAGGCTGGCACCTGGGGCCTCGGCCTGCACGCGATTCATCCTCGCGTGGTGGCAGCCCTACATCCGGGACGCCGGCAACCGGGGCGAGAAGCTGAAGTACGTGGAGCGGTTTGCGGACGCGGCGGCGGTTGCGCGGTACGCCATGGCCCGTCACCAATCGTGGCTACGGAGGATCATCGGTTGGCAGAGCGCGATCTATGCGCACGAGGAGTTCTCGCCGGCCCTGCGGGAGGCGCTGGTCAACTCCTGCTACTGCCTGTGCAAGAACGCGCACTGGATCGCGCGCTGGCGGCCGGACGACTGGTACGGGCCGGAAGGGCTGTTCTTGGTCAACGAGAGCTACACGACCTGCTCCATCAGCGAGACGCTGGTCTGCCACTCGACGCATTTCCCGATGCTTTTCTTCTTCCCGGAACTGGAGCGCACCACACTGAACGCGTACCGCCATTTCCAGTTGAGCTCGGGAGAACTGCCGTTCGGGCTCAGCCCCGGTTTCGGGGCGCGGCATCCGAACTACCAATGCCAGCACCCGGGCACCACCAGCGTATACATCGAGTTCATCTGCCGCCACTGGATCCGGACCGGCGACGACGAGTTCCTGAAGGACTTCTATTCTTCGGCCCGCGCGGCGCTGAAATACATGGAGTTCCTGGATACGGACGCGGACGGCCTGATCAACGAGCACCCGCACGCGTTGCCGGGCGAAAACTGGCCGGCGAATGTGGGTTGGGACCAGTGGCCGCAGCGCGGCACTTCCGGCTATAACGGTCCGATGTCGCTGATGGCCTGCCTGGCGCTGGAAAAGATGGCCCGGCACGTTGGCGACACCGAGACGGCGGAAAAGTGCCGCTCCCGGGTCGAGCGCGGGCGCAAGCGGATCGAGGAGATCCTCTGGAACGGCCATTACTACCGGCTCTGCGCCGATCCGGCGACCGGTCACAAGGACGATACCTGCCTGTGCGCACAGGTCTGCGGACCCTGGGCCGCCGCATACCTGGGCCTGGAGAGCCCCATGCCGGTCGAGCGGGTCGACGCCGTCCTGCGGTCGATCCTGCGATTGAACAAGGACCTCTCCGAATACGGCCTGACCCTGGCGGCTTCGGCGGAAGGCGAACAGGTGTACTCCAATCTCAATCTGCGCCTGGACTTCCCGCGCGACCCATTCCCCATCTTCGACTTCATCGTTACGGCGATGTGCGAGTACCGCAAGCTGGGCAAGGAGGGCTGGTGGGGCACGGAGCGGATGCTGGAGGCGCTGTTCCGCAAGGCCAACGCCATGCCCTGGGGCTGGCCGTGCAACCTCAACGGCTTCGACGGGTTCTCCGGCCACGGCCACGATTACCAGGACGGGCTCTCGATCTGGATTCTGCCCCTGGCGATGAAGGGACAGGACATCCGGTCAGGCGTCGGCCCAGGCAGCCTGGTGGGCGAGATCCTCGATGCGGCAAGGGAGAATCGTGGATGAAGAACTGCCAGGCCGGAGTCATGAGGGGATGTAAGGCCAGTTGCAAAGCGTCCGTAGAACGCGTAGAGCAAGACCTGCGAGAGGAGCAAGCCTGATGGAGCGGCCGGATCGCTGGATGGCATATGCGATGATTCTGTCGGCGCTGTGCGCCGGGACATCGGCGGGGCAGGACTCCCCGGCGGCACGGATCGCGGATCGCCTCAAGGTGCCGCTGGCCGCCGTACCGCTGCTGAAGAAGCCCGTCGCCATGGATGCTGCCCCGGATTTCAAGGGCTGGGCCGGGCCGCTGACGTTCCAGAACCTCTGGGGCTACGGCCGGAAACTCCCGGTCGAGACCCGCGGCTACCTGGCCGCCGACGGCAAGAACGTCTACATGGCCATCCGCTGTGACGACCCGATGGCGAAAGAGATTGCCTCTGCCCCGGTGCCGCCGGACGGCGATGTCTGGGCCGGCGACTGCGTCGAGTTCATGCTGCTGACCGGTTACGACCCGACGGGAGCCTACTATCACTTCGCCGTGAATCCAGCCGGCAGCCTCTACGACGCCAAAGGCAAGGACAAGTCCTGGGACAGCGGGGCCAAGGTCTTCACGACCACTGATGCCACCGGCTGGCTGGCGGTGGTCCGCGTGCCTCTGGCGGCGCTGGGCGTGAAGGAGGGCGAAGCACCGGCGATCTGGCGCGTGAACCTGTATCGCGTCCGCCCGGCCCGCGGCGGCGCTACCGCGCTGGACCTGGCTTGGTCGCCGACGGGAAGCGACCAGAGCCATATGCCGGCACGTTTCGGGCTGGTTTCACTCGAAAAGGGACAGCCGTCCGAAGCGGCGGCACTGGAGGCCTGGATGAAGAGCATTCCTATCGACCGGAACACCACAACCGCGCCGGCGCCACGGTACCTGGACGCCGAGCACGGCATCGTCTGCCGCCTGCCGAAGGGGGAACGGTTCAGCTACTTCGGCTGGCCGACCGTTGCGCGGCTCGAGGACGGCACGCTGATGGTGGCCAGCTCGGGGCTGCGCGCGGAGCACGTCTGCCCCTTCGGCAAGACAGTCCTGAACGTCAGCAAGGACAACGGCCGGACCTGGTCACCGCCCCGCGTGATCCAGGACTCGCCCATCGACGACCGCGACGCCGGCATCGTCGACCTCGGCAAGGGCAGGCTGCTGGTCAGCTGGTTCCGCTCAGACACGCGCATCTACGCGAAGGACGGGTGGATTCCCGAGGCGGAGCGGGCCACGTGGGAGAAGGTCTTCGCCGCCTGGACCGATGCGCGGGTGAACGAGCTGCTCGGTTCCTGGACGATGCAGAGCGAGGACGGCGGTGCCACGTGGGGCCTGCCGGTCAAGGCGCCGGTAAGCGCCCCGCATGGACCGATCCTGCTCAAGGACGGCCGCCTGCTGTACCTGGGCCGGCCCATGGGCCTCGGCGTGGACCCGCTGAAGCAGACCGCGGAGGCCTGGCAATCCGCCGACGGCGGCAAGAGCTGGCAGCTGCTCGGCAAGGTGCCGGCGGCCAAGGGTGCGGGGGTAGCCAACAACGAGGAGCCCCATGTGCTGCAGTTGCCCGACGGGCGGCTGATCGGGATGCTTCGTTTCGAGGCCCGTGGGGACAATGACCCCGCCGTCGCGGCCGGGCACGTCCACTTCCGGATGTACCAGACCGATTCGACCGACGGCGGCAGGACGTGGAGCGTGCCACGCTCGCTGGGCTTCCACGGCTCGCCGCCGCATCTGCTGCGACATTCGTCCGGTGGGCTGGTCTTGACTTACGGCTATCGGCAGCGGCCCTACGGACAGCGCGTCGCCTTCAGCCGCGACGACGGCGTCACGTGGGACCACGACTGGATCCTCCGCGACGACGGACCGGACGGGGACCTCGGATACCCCTCGACGGTCGAACTGGCCGACGGCAGCCTCTTCACCGTCTACTACCAGAAGGCTGTGGCCGGCGAGAAGGCCTCGCTCCTGTGGTCGCGCTGGTGCCTGCCGGCTGCACCGGCGAAGAAGTGACTGGCGAAGCCGGAAGGTCATGCCTGCATCATGGACAACACCCGAATCCCGTTCGAGCGACTGGCCGACATTGGTCTGGATATCGTCTGCTTCTGGTCCTACGACGATCAGTAATCTGTCCTCTTCGCGGAGATGCCGAGTACATTGGAGATCGTGCGATATGGAAGACCCCCGACAACGACCGATGCCGATTCGTGGATTCAGGCCATCCGGGCTGCTGCGCGAGCGGATGCATCTGAACTTCGACCGCCTGGACAGCCCGCGGTATGCGCCGGTCGAGAAGACCGGCTGCCTGCAACGGCATGACTACGCCTGGCCTGGCGACATGGAAGGACGCTCCCTGTTGGCGTTCGTGCTGCTGGAACGGGCATCAGGCCGGCCGGCGGCACACTTGGCTGGCCTCAGGGCCGCGTGGCCCGGCCGGCTGAACCCCGGCGGCTATTTCGGGCCGCCGCTCGACCCGCAGGCGATCAACGAGCAGCAACTCTCCAGCCACGGCTGGGTGTTGCGCGGGCTCTGCGAACTCTACGACTGGAAGCGGGAATCGGACGTCCTGGACGAGATCAGAACCATCGTCCGAAACCTGGCCCTGCCGACACGCGGTGCGCATGCCGTCTACCCCATTGATCCGGCGGAGCGGGCGAAGGACGTCGGCAGTCATGTGGGAGAAGTGGTTCAGAGGACCGGCCGCTGGGTCCTCTCCTCGGACGTCGGCTGCGACCTGATCTTCATGGACGGTCTGATGCACGCGGCCACGCTGCTGAACGATCCGCAGGTGGACGCCCTTTGCGAGGAGATCCTGGCCCGGAACCTGCAGATCGATCTGGTCGGCATCCAGGCGCAGACGCATGCGACGCTGACCGGCATCCGCGGCATGCTCCGCTGGGCGGTCCACAGGCAGCGCCCCAGCTTGGTGACCGAGGCCGAGCAGCGCTTCCGGCTCTACACCGACCAGGGAATGAGCGAGAACTACGAGAACTGGAACTGGTTCGGCCGGCCCACGCATACCGAACCCTGTGCGGTGGTGGATTCGCTGATGGTGGCCAACGAACTCTGGCGCCTGACGGGCAAGGCCGAGTATCTGGCTTGGGCGCACCGCATCGCCTACAACGGGTTCTTCCACGGCCAGGTCGCCAACGGCGGATTTGGCTGCTCGACAGTCGCGGGCGCGAACGGCACGCGGCACGTGGGCATATCGGAGGCCGCGCACGAGGCCTGGTGGTGCTGCTCGATGCGCGCCGCCGAAGGCTTCGGCGAACTGGTCAGCCATGCCCTGTTCAGCCAGGGGCCGAACCTGTATGTGACCGGGCTGAACCCCGGCACGATTGACACTCCCCTCGCTCGTGGCCGCCTGGCTGGAACCGTGCTCGGCGGCTATCCATACGAAGGACGTTGGACACTGGATGTGCAAGTCGCTCCCGACGAACCGATCGCTGTGCATTTCTTTGTGCCGCCGTGGGCTGTGCGACCGGTCGTGACAGTCAGCGGCAATGC
>JAWLBS010000319.1:0-5806 GCA_041687575.1 Phycisphaerae bacterium
TCCCTCGCTTACGCTTCGGGCTCCTTTCCGCGGAATGTGAACATCTCTCGCATCCGGACAACTCCCTCGCTTACGCTTCGGGCTCCTTTCCGCGGAATGCGGACATCTCTCGCATCCGGACAACTCCCTCGCTTACGCTTCGGGCTCCTTTCCGCGGAATGTGAACATCTCTCGCATCCGGACAACTCCCTCGCTTACGCTTCGGGCTCCTGTCCGCGAAATGTGGACATCTCTCGCATCCGGACAACTCCCTCGCTTACGCTTCGGGCTCCTTTCCGCTCGTTTCCGAAAGCGTCCGTTCATCCGCAGAATTCCATGGCCGCATACATCGCGGCCATGGCACCCGGCCTACGGCTGGCGGAAGAAGATGAAGAAGACCGCCCCCATCAGGCACAGGCCCGCCCACAGGTAGTTCCACGACAGCGAGGTCTTCATGTACACCGCGAACGGCACGAAGACCGCCAGCGTGATCATCTCCTGCATGGTCTTCAGCTGCGGCAGGCTGAACAGGCCAAAGCCGGTCCGGTTGGCCGGCACCTGCAGCATGTACTCGAACAGGGCGATGCTCCAGCTGGCGAGGATACGGCGTGAGGATCTGCTGGGGCCCGCCTGCTTTGCGTGGGTCATGAACTTGGAGACCCACCTGGTCTATAACCCAGCACCTCACCGTCATAGCGGGCGACGACCTCGCGCCCCGGAGGCACGACCAGAAAGTCGTTGTCCCAGTCGCCGTCGAGCAGACGCAGCAGCAGCCCCGGATCGCCCGCCAGTTCCTCGTATCGCCAGTCGTTGTCGGCCGCCACCTTTCGCACAAAGCGGCGGTAGTCGGGGATGTCGCCCACATGGGTGTTGATGAATGCCGCCCGGGTGTAATGCACCGTCCAGCCCGCCTCGACCTCCATCAGGTAGCGGGCGTTGTCCTCGCCGTACTTTGCGACGTACTCCTCGAACCGCCGCTGGACGCTGCTGCTCTGGCTGGGCGCCTCGAAGGGATTGCCATCCCGGCTGAGCGACCGCTCGATCCAGCCGGCGCTGTAGTAGTAGGTCCCCGGCTCCCGGGCGAACTGCTCGTCGTACCGCCGGCGCGAGCCCAGCAGCACCGCGATGCAGTCGTGGGTCTTGGGCAGCACCAGCGGCGTGTGCCGCGCGACCAGGCCGACGACGGCCCGGCTGCACAGACCGAAGCCCAGCAGGATCGCCCCGTATACCCCCTCGGCGACGCAATCGACCCGGGCCTGCAGCTCCTGTCGCAGCTCGTTCGGCGTGTCGTGCAGACCGAACGGCAGAAACTCGGCAGAGACATGGCCGCGCCCCTGCCCGATGGCATGCTCAAGCTCAGGGCGAAATACCTCGCACGACAGCAGTTTTAGCTTCATGGCGCCCATCGACTTCCCCGTCAAAACACCGTGGCGGCCGATTCGTCCCGACCGGGGCATTATCGCGGTTTCGCGCCGCACGGGCCAGAGCGCGGCCCGCGGCCGATAAAATGACGTATAATGGTGCAGGCCTGAACCATGTGCTGCCGGCACGGCCCCTGCGGCAGCCGCGGCATGAACCGTCGCGGCCGCACCGCCTGCAGGTCTTGCATAGACCGGGACATGGTGTTGGCCGATAGTTGTGATAGAAAGTTCCGATCCGGCCGGTGCTCCGGATCGCCGTACGCCCTGCGGGAGACGCAACATGAGTACGAACGCAAAGACCGTTTTGAGTTACGGCAGCTGGAAATTCCGTGCGGCGCGGCTGATGGCCGCATGTGCACTGCTTGTCCCCGCGACGGCCGCGATGGGCCAGGTCCGCCAGATACAGACCGGACGCGCCCTCGACGCCAATCCGATGGTCGGCACGGGCGGATACAACGCCGCGCGCCCCGTCGCCGACGGCATCAACAACAACCTGATCATCACCGGCAACGTCACGGGCGGCCGGTCGTTCCAGGGCTTCAGCCCGATCCAGAACCCCAACGCCATCCTGACGCCGATCCCCAGCTCGAGCCTCTCGAACTTCGTGCGCGACTCGGTGGGCCTGCCTTCCATCCAGAGCGGTGTCAGCGGCTATACGCCCGAGATCTTCTTCGCGCCGTCGCAAACGGCCGTCACCAGCGGCGAGATCGCCGCCCAGAGCAGTTTGCAGCGAATCCCATCCGGCGCCTACCGGGTGGGCCAGTACCAGTACCAGGTCCCGATCCAGCCGCTGACCGGCACCGAGCAGTTCGGCGGCATCGCAACGGAACTGCCCAACGCCCGACCTGCCTGGCGACCGACCGGCGTGGGTATCTTCCGCCCGGACATTCTGGTCGGTCAGCAGCCCGGACAGCAGGCCGACATTGCGCTGGCCACGCCGCAGCCGCCACCACAGGCCGAGCAAGCCCTGCCCGCTCGCCCCGGCCAGCAGGAGCTCGAACCGGGCATGCAGGAAGGCGAGCCGACGATGGCGCGCCCGCTGCAGGTGCAGCCACCGGGCGCCTTCGAATCTGCCCAGCCGGGCATGCAAACACCGCAAGCCGAACAGACCGCCTCCAGTCTCCTGGCCGAGATGCGCCAGTACACCGAGACCCTCCGCGAGCAGGCTCAGCAGCGCGAGCGTGAAGGTGAACAGGCCATACCCGCCCCGCTGGGCGATCGCCTGGGCCAGCCGGCTGATCTGAGCCTCGACGCAGCCGCCCGGCGACCGGCGGACGAGCTCCGCATCGGCCGCACCGGCAGGACGGAAGGGCAGCAGGCCCGCATGCGTTCGGAGCTGACGCACCTGCAGGCCAGCGAACTGCTCAAGCAGCGGCTGGCAACGCCGATCCGCACGCTCGCCGGCCAGCGCAGAACGCAGATCGACAACCTGCTGGCGCGGGCCGAAGAATTGATGTCCCAGGGCGAATACTACCGGGCGGCGGCGACTTACAGTTCGATCATCAACACTACGCCCGATAACCCCCTGGCGTGGATGGGGCGGGCCAACGCCCTGCTCGCCGCCGGTGAGTACGTCAGCGCCTATCTCGCCCTGCAGCAGGCGATCGAGCGGTATCCGCGGATGCTGCTGTTCGACTTCGACCTGCCAAGCCTGGTCGGCAACCGCGAGGTCCTGGACGTGCGCCGCGCCGAGCTGGAACGGACGCTCGAGACCCAGGATGACTACCGCATCCGGTTCCTGCTGGGCTACCTGGAATACTTCGGCGGCCTTCCCGGGATCGGCCTGGAAACGATCCAGCAGGCCGCCCAGGCCGCCCCAGCCGACAGCATCGTCCCCGAGGCCTACCGCATCCTGGCCGGCCCGACGTAGGGCGGGGCTCATGTAGGGCGGGCTGCGCCCGCCACGCTGCTCATCCGCGGAATTCCATGGCCACAAACCCGGCTTCGCCAGACAACGGCTACGCCGTGGCAAGCATCGTGGCCATGGCACCCGACGGCGTGATGGTCAATCCCCCGCCCGCCCTTGCGCCAGCACGCGCTGCTGCCAGACGTCGCGGCGCCGGGCGGCCTCGGCGAGCCAGGCCTCGGCCTGCTCGTCGCGCCCCTCGGCCAGCAGCGTGCGGACGTGGGAGAGGATCTTGCCAACCTCGTCGAGCCCCGCGACCACCTCGTCGCGGTTGTTCGACAGGATGTCCCGCCACATCGCCGGGTTGCCCGAGGCGATCCGCGTGGCATCCCGCAGGCCGGGACCGGCCATGTTGAGCATGTCATCGCGCCGGGCGAGGTGGATCAGTCCGGCCGCCACCAGGTGCGGCACGTGCGAGACCCGCGCCACCGTCCGGTCATGCATCGTCGGCGAAAGATATACAACGCGACAGCCGATAACTTCCCATAGCTCGCGAAGCAGTTCGGCCTGCTCATCGAGCCGGCCCGCCCGCGGGCAGACGAAGCAGGTCGCGCCGGCAAACAGGTCCGCCCGCGCGAAATCGACGCCGGTCCGTTCGCTGCCGGCCATCGGATGGGAGCCGATAAACCGGACCTTTCGCCCGAGCAGCTGGCTGGCCCAGCGCTGCGGCGACCGTTTCGTACTGCCGACATCGGTTATCAGGCACCCGCTTTGACAGTACTGGCGGGCGGTTTTCATGAGCTCTGGAAATATGCTCAGGGGCGTGGCTAAAATTACGACGTCAGCCGGCGGCAGGGCTTGCGCCGGATCCATCGTCGCCTCATCGACGGCATCGCATCCGACAGCCGCCTCGGCCGATCGTGGGCTCCGAACGTACCCGATGCGGCGACATTTCAGGCCAGCGGCCCGCAGGGCCAAGCCGATCGAGCCGCCGAGCAGGCCGACGCCGGCGATCGTGATGCACTCTAAATCCTGTATGCGAGGGCGGTTAGACAAGGACCTCTCTCCTTCGCCTGTGGTAAGGTACTCTAACGCGACCGGCAGGATCAGGTCAATGAATGTCTTGCTCTTTTTGAAGAATTGGTTAACCTGTTACGCATTCGTGGGAGACGGCGCGGTTAAGCGAGGTCGGGTGTAAACAATAGTGCTTGAAGTGTGCGCCGACAGAGCCCCGGAGGAGACGATATGAGCGAGGTCACCACGAGCCGTTCAAACGGCCCGGCCATGGGACCAGGTGGATATCTGGAATTCGAAAGGCCTATCGCCAGGATCGAACAGCAGATCGCCGAGCTGCAGGCCAGCCAGAGCGAGACCGGCCGCGACTGCTCCAAGGAGATCCATGAGCTGCGCGAGGCCTGCATCGCCCTGACGAAAAAGACGTACGCCAACCTCACGCCGTGGGAGACCGTGCTGGTCGCGCGGCACCCCAAGCGCCCGCACAGCAGCGACTATATCAACCTCATCGTCCGCGACTTCGTCGAACTGCACGGCGACCGGTGCTTCCGCGATGACAAGGCCATCGTCACCGGCCTGGGGCGCATCGGCAGCCACAAGGTGCTTCTCGTCGGCCACCGCAAAGGCCGCGAGACCCGCGAGAAGATCGACTGCTCGTTCGGCTGCGCGCACCCCGAGGGCTATCGCAAGGCGATGCTCAAGATGCAGCTGGCGGCGAAGTTCGGCCTGCCGATCGTCTGCCTGATCGACACCCCCGGCGCCTACCCCGGCGTCGGCGCCGAGGAGCGCGGCCAGGCCTACGCCATCGCTTACAATCTCATGGAAATGCCGAAGCTGGCCGTGCCGATCATCTGCGTGGTCATCGGCGAGGGCGGCAGCGGCGGCGCCTTGGGCATCGGCGTGGGTGACCGTACCGCCATGCTCGAGCACGCCTACTACAGCGTGATCTCCCCCGAAGGCGGCGCGGCGATCCTGTGGAAGAGCGGCTCGTACGCCGAACAGGCAGCGGCGGCACTGAAGATGACCTCGCGCGACCTGCGCTCCCTCGACATCATCGACGACGTCGTGCCCGAGCCGCTCGGCGGGGCCCATCGCAACCACCTCGAGACCGCCGCCAACCTCCAGCGGTTCATCAACAAGTCCCTCAAGGACCTCAAGCGACTCAAGCCCGAAACGCTCCTCCAGCGACGCTACGCCAGGCTCCGCACGCTGGGCAGCTTCTTCACCGAAGCACCGGCCGTGGTTGCCGAACCGGCCGCCGCACCGGAGCCGATTGCCGCCGAAGAGGTGCCGGCCAGCGCCGGCGAAGCGCCCGCTCGCCCCGCCCGAAGCGCCAAGGGCCGCCTCTCGAAGGAGCACGCCTCGGCGTGATCTGCGTGGTTACCGGTTGAACATCCCGCTGCGGGAATGTCCGATATTTCAAGAAAGAGCCGCGACCTGACGGTCGCGGCTCTTTCTCGTCCTGCAGAGGCCATGACTCGACAAGGCTGTTATTGATACGCCCCCGTCGGCACCACGCGCAGGACCTCGTCCACGCTGGTCATCC
>JAWLBS010000320.1:0-5755 GCA_041687575.1 Phycisphaerae bacterium
GGACCTGCTCAAGCGGGTCATCCGGATCATGGCCCGGCTGAAACTCAACAGCCTGCACCTGCACATCAACGACGATCAGCTCAACGGGCTGCGGTTCGAGAAGCTGCCGCTGGGCAGCGAGAATCCGTGGGCGATCAGCCTGGACGATGTTCGGCAGATCGTCGCCTACGCGCGGCGGTATCACGTGGCGGTCGTGCCGGAGCTGGAGTGCTGGGGGCACGCTGGCTCGGTGCTGCACCACTACCCCGAGCTGTACGGCGCGCCGGGGATGTGGGGCGGGTACTCGTTCGGGATCGGCGAGGAGCTCTACGACCTGGTCGAAAAGATGCTCGACGAGGTCGTGCCGGTGCTCGACTCGCCGAGCGACGTGCACCTGGGGCTCGACGAGGCGATCTGGGCGACGCTGCCGTCGGTCGCGGAGGCGGAAAAGGAGCGGTACTCGCCGGAGGCGCTGGTGGGCCGGCTCTACGACATCCTGCAGGCGGTCGGCCGGCGGCACGGCAAGCAGGTGCGGATGCGGATCTGGGCGGATCACGGCGGCCGGCCGGTGCCCGAGCGGATCCGCGAGAAGGTCGTGGTCGAGCCGTGGATGTACTTCGAGTGCAGGGGCGAGGACATCCGGGGCAAGGTCGAGCGGTTCGGCGGGGCGGGCAAGGCGCCGTTTGTGATGGGCGGGGGGATGAGCTCGCTGCACCTGCAGGGCGGCTACGGCGCGACGCGGATCTGGTGCCAGGCGGGCAGCGCGCAACCCAATTGCGAGGGGATCGACATCTGTCTGTGGGAGTCGAACGACGTGGCGGCACAGCTGGTGGGCGTCTACGCCGGGGCGGACTATGCGTGGACGCCGCAGACGCCGGCGGTTCGCGAGAAGGACGACCTCGGCGAACGGGTGCGCGGCGAGATCCTGCGGCGGATGCAAGCGTGGCAGGGGCGGTTCAAGGACGCCGATGACGCGGCGATCCGGCGGGATATGGGGTTCGCGGTGTACAAAGGGATCTATCGGGACGGGCCGCTGGCGGGCCGGCCGGTGGCGCCGACGGCGCTGCTGGCGCATCCGCAGAAGGATGAGGCGGCGGTGAATTGAGGAATATGAGCATGACTTCGCGGGAACGGATGTTGACGGCGCTGGCGAACGGCCGGCCGGACCGGCTGCCTTGCCAGGTGCACGGCTGGATGACGTACTACCTCGAACACTATCTCGGCGGCATCGACGAGTGGCAGGCGTTCGAGATGTTCGATATGGACTTTGCGATCTACCGCAGCCCGACCTACACCTACGACCCCAATGACCTGGCCAGCTGGGTGGTCGAGCACAAGGACCTCGGCGCGGACAAAAGCGGCAACCGCTGCGAGATGATCCGGATCACCACGCCGGGCGGCGTGCTGCAAAAGCAGATCGCCCACACCGACGTGACCGCTTACGACTCGAAATACCTGCTGAAGGACCTGCAGGATTTCGAGATCTGGAACCGGTACTGCCCCGTGCCGACGGGGATCGATTTTGGCCGGATGCAGGAGGCGAAGGACCGCCTCGGCGAGCGGGGCATCATCCGGGCCCACCCGTTCAGCCCGGGCCAGGGCAGCCCGTGGCAGAGCTTCTGCACCCTCTTCGGCACCGAGCACGCCATCATGCTGGGCATGGACGAGCCGGAGACGCTGCACCACATCCTCGAATGCATCGTGCAAAAGACGCTGCGGGCGCTGTCGATGTGGGAGGGCATCCCGGCTGACATGGTGGAGGTCGGCGGGGGCGCCGGCTCGAGCACGGTGATCAGCCCGAAGTTCTACCGCGAGTTCGGCCTGCCGTACGACCAGCGGCAAAACGCGCTGCTGCACGAGGCGGGGCTCAAGGTGGTCAACCACTTCTGCGGCGGGCTGATGCCGATGCTGGAGGTGGTCGTCGAAAGCGGCGCCGACGGGCTGGAGACGATGACACCGCCGTCGATGGGCGGGGACTGCGACCTGCGCGAGGCGTCGCGGCGGGTGGGGGACAAGCTCTTTTTCATCGGCGGGTTCGACCAGAACGCCGGCTTCGAGCGGGGCACGCCGGAGTCCGCCAGGAAGCTGGTGTTCGAATGCTTCGAGGCGACACGGGACCACGCGGGGTATATCCTGTGTCCGTCGGATCACTTCTTCCACGGCGATCCGGCGTGTTTGCAGGCCTTTGCAGACGCGGCGAGAGAATGTGAATATTGATGGGAGTTCAAGCATGAAGCTGGCGTCGTTGTTCACGGATCACATGGTGGTGCAGCGGGATTGTCCGGTGCCGGTGTGGGGCTGGGCGAGTCCGGGACAGGCGATCACGGTGGAAATGGCGGGCCAGACTGCCCGGGCAACCGCCGACAGCAACGGGCGGTGGAAGGCGGTCCTGCCGGCGCTGCCGGCCGGCGGGCCGCACACACTGACGGTGGAAGGCTCCGAGCGGCGGATCGTCCGCGACGTGCTGGTCGGCGAGGTGTGGGTCTGCTCCGGCCAGTCGAACATGGAGTGGACGCTGGAGATGACCGACCGGGCAGGCGTGGCTGCCGCCGATCATCCGCGCATCCGCTTGTTCACCGTGCCCAGGCGGGTGGCCGCGGCGCCGGTCGACGACGTGCAGTCGGCGTGGTGCGTCTGCACGCCGGGCAATGCGGGCGGGTTCTCGGCGGTGGGGTACCATTTCGGGCGGGAGCTGCACGAGCGGCTGGACGTGCCGGTCGGGCTGATCAATTCCTCCTGGGGCGGCACGATCGTCGAGGCGTGGACGGACCGGGAAGCGTGGCAGGCCGAACCGTGGGTGACCGGCTACATGCAGGAGAAGATCGACCAGTACGCGAGGCTGGACAAGTCGCCCGAGCACATGGAGACGCTGCGGCAGGAGTTCCTGGCGAAACTCCCCCAGGACGCCGGCAACCGCGGGCTGGGCGAGGGGTGGGCAGCGCCCGACTTCGACGACGCCGGCTGGGGCACGATGAACCTGCCCGGCTACTGGAATGGCAGACATCCGACCAATGGGGTGTTCTGGTTCCGCCGCGAGATCGACGTGCCGGCTGCCTGGACAGGGCGGGAGCTGACGCTGTCGCTGGGGGCGGTCGACAAGAGCGACGACTGCTACGTCAACGGCGTGCGGGTGGGTGGGATCAAGTGGGCGGACGACCCGCAGAGCTGGTGGACGCCACGCGACTACGCCGTGCCGGCCGGCGTGATCCAACCCGGGCGCAACGTGATCGCAGTCCGAGTCGTGAGCAACTACACCGGCGGGGGAACCCCCGGGCCGGGCACGCTGATGCGGCTGCACCGGCCGGCTGACTCGCAGGACGAGCCGCTGGCGCTGGCGGGGCCGTGGCGGTACCGGATCGAGCAGGACTTCGGGCCGGTGCCGGCGATCCCGCAGCCGGCCGTCGCCGCGCCGCAGTCGCAGCCGGCGAGTCTGTACAACGGCATGATCGCGCCGCTGATTCCCTATGCGATCCGCGGGGCGATCTGGTACCAGGGCGAGTCGAACGCCAATGACGCGGCGCGGTACCACGTGCTGTTTCCGGCGATGATCCGCGGCTGGCGGAGCGTCTGGGGGCAGGGCGAGTTCCCGTTCTACTTTGTGCAGCTGGCGAACTATGCCAGCCAGAAGCCGACCGCCGAGTCGGACAACAGCCGCTGGGCGGAGCTGCGCGAGGCCCAGGCGGCGACGCGCAGTTTGCCCAACACCGGCATGGCGGTCACGATCGACATCGGCGACCCGAAGGACATCCACCCGCGCAACAAGCGCGACGTCGGGCGGCGGCTGGCGCTGGCGGCGCTGGCCCAGACGTACGGCTGCGACGTGCGGTACCGCGGGCCGGCATATCGGTCAGTGAAGATCACGGGCGCAACAGCGCGGGTCGAGTTCGACCACGCCGACGGGTTGACGGCGGACGACGGCGTGGTTTCAGGCTTTGCCGTGGCGGGGGCGGACCGCATCTTCCATGCTGCCAAGGCGACCATCGATGGCACGGGCGTGCTGGTCTCCAGCCCGCGAGTCGCCTCCCCTGCCGCCGTCCGCTACGGCTGGGCCGACAGCCCCGTCTGCACGCTCCGCAACAGCGCCGGCCTGCCCGCCGAGCCGTTCCGCACGGACGACTGGCCGGTAGGGGCCGCAGTATAGGCAAGACTTCCAGGATAAGCGCATACCGCCCGACCAGGCCGCGAATCTGGCCGGGCGTGTTTTTTGATCATGCGCAAATCGGGTTGACGGTCCTGCCCCAACGAGCCGCGACCGTGAGGGAGCGGTATGCTTCAACGAGCCGGGGGCACCAACGAGCCGCGACCGTGAGGGAGCGGTAAACCTCCGCCAACGAGCCGGCCATGGCCGCGATGTCTGCGGCCATGGAATTCCCCGCATGTGCAGCGGCTCCATGTCCATGGTGTTGTTCTCGTGACACGTTTCTGTGTTTCGCAATCGTTCGGCGCCGAACGGACAACCTGCGCCGCGCCTGATACCATAGCCGGCGATATCATATTGCGATGCTACAGGCGGTGTAGAGGGTTACCGTTACAGTGCCCCGGGCCGTTCTGTACAGGCCCGGTGGCATGAGCGGCATGCGACGGCTGGCGCTTCCTGAGCCCCGACAGAGGCTGGATACGGAGCAGCTTGGGCATATTGTCGTTGCGTTGAGCCCCGAAGGGGCGGGATACTATAAAGCCCAGGGCAAGCCGGCTGCGTCGTTTGCAGCCGGCGCCGCCCTGGGTGAGCGGGCCATCCAGAATGTGTTCTTCTCTTTTATCTTTCAAGCCCCAACGGGGCGAGACAATCGCCTATGAGCATCTATCTCGCCCCGTTGGGGCTCAACAACGAAAACACACAGCACCAACATTTTGGCGTCCTTCACCCGGGGCGGCGCAAGCCGCGGTCCTGCTTCGCCAACGGCGGCTACGCAGGACTCACAACGCGGCTCGCTTGCCCCGGGCTGGATAGTCTCTCGCCCTTTCAGGGCTTTTGAAATCTGTACTCACCAGGGGTCATCAGGCGCACAATCTCAAACCGGACATCGATGAGGGAGTGATCGAAAGCGGCCTCCGCAGCCGCTGCGATTCATGGTCGCGGCGCGGCGTTCTACGCGAGATTCGGAGCTCGCATAGCCCAGGAGGCCTGAGTGAAAGCGGCGTCTGCGGCGCCGCAGTCCATATTGCTGCCAGCGGTCCGCTCGGTTCGCAGGCGGGGAGCCGATGGAAGCTTCATGGAAAAGGGGCTTCGCCTGTGTCACCGGTCGTCGCCAGCAGGGACGCGCCAGATGCGGACCGTGCGGGTCAGCGAGTCGGCGGTGGCGAGAAGACGGGCGCCGGGGGAAAAGGCCACGCCGTCGATCACCGTCGATTTCCTGCCGATGCCCAGCGGGCCCTTTGCGGCGCGGCCGGCAACGGACCAGTCGGCGATACGGCGGCCGGTTCGCGCGTCGAGCAGGTAAACCTTGCCGTCGGGCAGGTCGGTTCCCGCCGCCAGCAGCCGACCGTCGGGGCTGGCGGCGATGCGGGTGACGGGCCCGCCCAGGGCGCCGCTGCTCTCGGCAAGCCAGGTTGTCAGCGAGGCGCCGTTGGCGGCGGCGAAGGCCTGCACACCGCGGTGGCCGGCGGCGTAGAGCGTCCGGCCGTCCGGGCTGAAGGTCAGGCAGCGGACGCGCGGCACACTCGCCTGCCAGACGAATCGGCGGGCGGTCAGGTCCACGACCGTCAGGGCATCGAGCCGGCCCAGGCCGAGCAGGGCGACGTACCGCCCCGTGCTGGAGACAGCCAGGGGCTGCGG
>JAWLBS010000321.1:0-5731 GCA_041687575.1 Phycisphaerae bacterium
GCTCCAGGCCCAGCACGACGTCGCCGAACATCTGCATGAAGCGGCGGTAGGCGTCCCAGCCGAAGCGCTCGTTGCCGGTGAGCTTGATCAAAGCCTCGAGGGTCTCGTCATTGAGGCCCAGGTTCAGCACCGTGTCCATCATGCCCGGCATGCTGGCGGCGGCGCCGCTGCGGACGCTGACCAGCAGCGGGTTGCTGCCGCGCCCGAACGTCTTGCCGGTGAGCTTCTCGAGCTTGCGGATGTTCTCGTCGATCTGCTCGTCCAGGCCCTGGGGGTACTTGCGCCCGAGCTTGTAGTAGAGGTCGCAGACTTCCGTCGTGATGGTGAAGCCGGCCGGAACGGGCAGGCCCAGGCTGCTCATGTCGGCCAGGTTGGCGCCCTTGCCGCCGAGCAGGGCCTTTTGTTCCTTGGTGCCTTCGGCCTTGCCGCCGCCGAAGAAGTAGACGTACTTCGCTTTTTTAGCCATTCGATTCTCCATATGAAACCGGGGTTTCGTGCACCAGGGGCCCAGGGGCCTCGGGGGCTGACAATGGCCGTCCACCGGCTGGAACACTTCCGTTGCGGGGGCCGACGACCATGGAATAACGTCCGTGGGTGGCCGACCCGCACCCGGGCCGGCGCAAACAGAGCAAGCAGTGTAGGAACCGGGCCCGGAGTTGTCAACAGGCTAAGGAAGGCCGCTCCAGCCGAAAACCCCCGGTAGCCGGTAGCCGGTAGCCGGTAGCCAGTAGCCGGGGTGCCGTGGGCTGCGAAGCGGAGCAACCACGGGAAGTCGGAACCCGTCATCCGGAACCCGGAACCCGGGCAGAGACGGCACTGTAGGGCGTGCAACTTGTTGCACGCGGAAGCTACGCCGAGGCGGGTGGCCAGTGGCCGGTACCCAGTAGCCGGTAGCCAGTAGCCAGTAGCCGGGGTGCCGTGGGCTGCGAAGCGCAGCGGAGCAACCACGCGCATTGAAACCCGTCATCCGGAACCCGGAACCCGGGCAGAGACGGCACTGGAGGGCGTGCAACTTGTTGCACGCGGAAGCTGCGCCGAGGCCAATAGCCAGTAGCCCGCAGCCGACGGGGGGCTCAGCCGGCGGCCCGCTGCTGGACCACTTCGACCGTCGCGGCCGCGACCTCGTAGACCTCGCGCTGGGCGGGGTAGAGCAGCAGGTCGTTGACCGCAGCCAGGAATCCGCTGTAGTCGTCGCTCCGGCCGAAGGCGTGGGCATCCAGCTCGCTCTGCCAGATGTGGACGACCAGGGCCACGTGCGTCTGGTCGTCGGCCAGCACCATGCCCTGCCTGAAGCCGCGATGCTGGCGGAAACTCAGCAGCCGCTCCCGCCACAGCTCGACCCCCCGGCCGAGCATGCCGGGCTTGAACCGCAAGGTGATCACGTCGGCTTCCATCGTCGTCTCCTCAGTCAGCCAAATGTGCATGGCCTGTCTCAGCATAGGCACCCTGAAGGCCGTAGCCCGTAGCCAGTAGCCAGGGTGCCGTGGGCTGCCGAGCGCAGCGGAGCAACCACGCGGATTGGAACCGGGAACCCGGAACTCGGAACCCGGACAGAGACGGCGGCCGTAGGGCGTGCAACCTGTTGCACGCGGAAGCTACGCCGTGGCCGGTAGCTGGTAGCCAGCGGCTGGGAAAAGCCTCCTTCTCGCCCCGGGCCCGGCGCGGTAGAATGGGACAGAGCAACATGTTGGAGCCTTATCCCGCAGGAGACCGCCGCATGCCTGCGCCACCGACAGCCCGGCCGCCGGGGTCCAGCCGGCCCGGCTTCACGCTGATCGAGCTGCTGATCGTCATTGCCATCCTGGGCCTGCTGCTGTCGCTGCTGCTGCCGGCGCTGCACAAGGCCAAGGACCAGGCCCGCAACCTCGTCTGCATCACGCAGGTGCGGGCCGTGGCGCTGGCGTGGAACATGTACCTCAACGACAGCCGCGAGCAATTCCCCATCTTCTCGCAGAACATGCACTGGTTCTACGGCGGCAAGCACCCGGCCATCAGCAACGGCACGCCGGGCCTGCCGGCTCTGCCGTACCGCCCGCTGAACCCCTACATGGGCCTGGCGATCAAGCAGGAGCGTGCGGCCGAGGCGTTCCGCTGCCCGGTCGACCGGGAGATCCGCGGACCCGACGGCGCGCCGGCGGTGACCAAGGGCCACAGCACCTGGGACTACTACGGCAACAGCTACATGATGAACTGGCTGCTGCTTCAGCCTTGGGACGTCGAGAACGAGCGGTGGATCTACGGCAGGCCCTTCACGCTGGGCATGGTCCGCGTGCCGCCGGCGATGCTGATCCTGGCCGGCGACTGCCAGTGGTACTACACCGTCAACGACGCCGTCTGGGACGCCAACTTCCACCGCCAGAAGGACACGATGAGCATCGCCTTCCTCGACGGCCACGCCCGCTTCATGCCCCTGGTCCGCGGCAAGTCGGTCATCGGCGAGTACACCTTCTCGCCCTACGACATCTACGTCGAGGAAGAGGAGGAGGCCCCCGAGGGCGGCGACTAAGGGATATCAGCCTCGACCACTCCCGTGATCGCCGTGGACGAAACACATACCATAATAGCAACATATTTACTTGACGCCTTGAGCCGCGACTGCTAGTTTTCGTGGTGAACCGCAGCGACCATCGCGCGCGCGTTGGCGGAAGCAGAAATCGGCCGCGGGACACACCCTGAGGGGAGACAGACACATGGGTTTTGGTGACAGTCTTTACGAAGTTGAGGCCATGGAGTCGCGTATTCATTTGGATGCGACGCCAGCCATGGCCGAGATCATCTTTATGGTCGACGAGTCCGGCAGCTGGATAGATTACAGCACTAATGCTAACTGGGCGAACACGGCGAACAGACTCGATCAAATCGCAACAGGTATTGCCAGCCAGCTCTCGGCGGCGGGCGTGGACGCCCGTTTCGGCCTGCGCGGGCTGACCTACGGCGACTACAACTATTTCCTCGCCAACGGCACCTACAACCGATCAATTCCGGTCAACCAGCAAAATGACCTGTTGGGCAGCATTTCGGAATTCTGCGCTTCGACCGATCTGCTAAGCTGCGATGGATGTAACGGGTGGGGCATTGGAGTGGAGGCTGATCTTGGTGTCGTCGAATGCCTGGAGCAGTATCCGATCAGACGAAATGCCTCCGTCTCTATCATCATCCTGTCGGAGGAACCCGAGGTCCACGTAACAAGACCGGACCTGACCGAGGCACTTCAGGAGATAGGGGACCACAATGTGATGATTCATGAGATCAGGCGTCTAGCCTGCTATGACAGCACTGACAACCTGATCGACATCCTCGGTATTCTGCCTTCGGGTGACCTCTGTCTTGCCGTACCGAACTCCTCAGAGTTTGTTTCCTCCAGTCAGTGGTACGACCCGATCGGGGTTGATTACGAGTTGGCACTGGATACCGGGGGAAGTGCGTGGCGGCTAGGGTACATTTATCAAAAACATCCATCGGTATACCCGTTTGTCTCGGATGACGTCGATAACTGGATTAACGCCGTGGCCTCGACGGTTGCTTCATCAGCCGTCGTGCAGGCCGATCGGACGCCCAACACCATCATTAACGGCGGAGATGTTCAGCGGAATCTGGTGAACTCGCTTTCCTTCGAGTTTTCTGAGGCCGTCAGCGTCACCAGCGCCGCGCTGGAAATTGCGCGTTTTGACACCAGCAGTCAGCAGTGGGTTGAGGTAACGGGGCTATCGACGTCCTTCAGCTTCAACTCCCAGACCCACACCGCCACCTGGACGCTTTCACAGGACCTGGGCGACGGCCAGTATATGGCCGTGCTGACCGAGGATGGCGTCACCCTCAACAGTGAAGCCTACCTTTTCCCGGCCGGTGCTTTCACCTACCGCTTCCACCAGCTTGACGGCGACTTCGATGGCAATGGCAGCCAGGGCGCCGGCGATATTGACCGTTTGATCGACATGCTGGGGACCGGTCTCGTGGGCTACGACCTCACAGGTGACAGCAGTGTGACGACGGCTGATGTCGAAAACCTCGTCACCGTTCGTTTCGGAACGTATTTTGGCGACGCGAATCTTGATGGTGTGGTTAGCGGGGCTGATTTCTTGATCTGGCAGAACAACTGTGGCCTTGACGGCGGATGGGCCGAGGGCAACTGGAACTACGACACCACTGTCAGCGGCGCCGATTTCCTGATCTGGCAGAACAACTGTGGACAGCAGAACCTCAACTTCGCTCTGGATAGCGCCGATCCGTTCGAGGACTTCGTCTGGTTGGGCAGGGCGCTTGAGGAGTATCTCGTCTAGAGCAGTGGCAGCTATCGAAGCTTTGGATAGAGAGTCCCCGGCACGTCTGGGGACTCTCTTGTTTTGCCACCGGTCGCGAACAGAACGCAACTCGGAACCCGGGGCAGAGGCGTCGAAACCTGGAGCCTGTTACCCGCCGGAGACGCCGTCAGCCGCAGGGCATGCCCCTGACGGGTGACGGTCTCCACCGCCGACCCCGCGCCTGCCCTCCGTGAGCTCTGTGCCCTCTGTGGTTCAGCATTCTCTCTTTCCCGCCGATCGCCTGCCACCGCGGCAGGCGGCCTCGGTAGAATGATCTGATGCGGATTCTCGCCAACATCATCTGGCTGATCTTCGGCGGGCTCGAGGTGTTCGTGCTCTACCTCCTGGGCAGCGTGCTGCTGTGCCTGACGATTATCGGCATCCCGTTTGCCATACAGACCTTCAAGCTGGCGGTGCTGAGTCTCTGGCCGTTCGGGCGGCAGGTCGTCGAGCGGCCCGGCGGGATGGGCTGCCTGGGGCTGGTGATGAACGTCATCTGGATTCTCGTCGGCGGGCTGTGGATCGCCCTGACGCACCTGCTCTTCGCCCTGCTGCTGGCGATCACGATCATCGGCCTGCCGTGGGCGGTGCAGCATGGCAAACTGGCCGTGCTCGCCCTGACGCCCTTCGGCAAGGAAATCCGCGACGAGACCGTCCGCGCGCCGGACGGCGGTGGCGTTGGTCAGTAGCCGGTAGCCGATATCCAGGGCGCCGTGGGCTGCGCAGCCCACGGGGAGTCGGAAGCCGCAACGCGGAACCCGGAACCCGGACCAGAGACGGCACTGTAGGGCGTGCAACTCGTTGCACACGGAATTGGCCGCCGTAGCCCGCGGACCCGCCCTTCCCGTCATCCTCCAAATCCTTCACCGCCGCCCGCCCCGGCCCCGGAGGGGTGGCGGTATCCTCGCCGGCCCCGCACCAAACCTCCGTGCCCTCTGTGCCCTCTGTGGTTCAGCCGTGTTCCTCCACCGCCGCCCGCCCCGGCCCCGGAGGGGTGGCGGCATCGTCGCCGGCCCCGCGCCTGCCCTCCGTGAGCTCTGTGCCCTCTGTGGTTCAGCCGTTTCTGTTCGTCCGCCGATCGCCGACATCGGCCTCCGCCTTGACTTGAGGCCGCGGGGGGGCCATCATGGTCGCTTCACAACGGAGCCTCGCGGCAGGAAGGCAGACCATGCTGGACAAAGTGCAACAGGACAGACTGGCCAAGCTCGAGAAGGTCCGCGCCCTGGGGGTCGACCCCTACGGCGGGCGGTTTGACGACGCCGAGCCGATCGAGGCCATCCTTGCGCGGTTCGAGGCCGACGCCGAGGGCCAGACCGGCAAGAGCGCCCGCGCGGCCGGGCGGCTGGTGCTGGTGCGCGACATGGGCAAGATGATCTTCGCCCACATCCGCGACCGCAGCGGGCAGATGCAGATCGCCCTGCGCAAGAACG
>JAWLBS010000322.1:0-5663 GCA_041687575.1 Phycisphaerae bacterium
CCTGGGAGGCATCGCGGCCTTTAGGGGGCGGGACACGATTTCCCTGTTCGGCCAGCCCCTGCCCCGCCGCATTGTCCGGGCGGCCGTGGCAATCGTCTTCGCGTCGGCTGCCTGGCTGGCACTGGTGATCCTGCTGCTGTCTCACACTGAACGGGCGGGACTCCTGCCGGCCGCCTTCGAAACCGTCTCCGCATTCACCACGACCGGCTGGACTCTGGGCCTCACGCCGCAATTGACCGTCTTCGGCAAGATCGCGCTGATCCTGACGATGCTGCTGGGACGCGTGGGTCCCGTGGCCCTGCTGGTAGGGCTGGTTGCGCGTCGCGAGCGGTAGATGCGCGTCGCCGAGGCGGCATGTTCGGGTGCCATGGCCGCGCTGTCGGCGGCCATGGAATCCCTCGGCAGGAGATCATCATACCTTGCGGGTAAATCGCTCAAACGAGCCCGAAGTGTGAGCGCGTCCCCGGCCCTGCAAGGGCCGACATATGTAAGCCCAGGGGCAAGGCCAGTCCCGGCCCGCGGCCGGGACTGGCCGCGAACCTGGGTGCGGGACTGTCCTTCTGTCTGTTCGGGGACCTGTAAGGGACCCGATACCTCCGCCCTTTTCATACACATCACTTCCTTATACGATGTGTATGATCGATTGGAGGTGCTTGACGTGGGAAGAACAAATATCGTACTCGATGACGAACTGGTCCGGGAGTGCCAGGAGCTGACGGGTATCAAGACCCGTCGCGAGCTGATCGACCGCGCCCTGCGGGACTTTCGCCGGCACGCCAGCCAGAGGCGATTGCTCGAACTCAAAGGTCGCATCGAGTGGGAAGGGGATCTGGCCGCCTGGCGCGAGGGGCGGGGCTGATGGTCCTGGTCGACACGACCGTCTGGATCGACTTCTTCGCCGGCCGCGCCGAACCACACGTGGCCGCCCTCGAAGGCCTGATCGAAGGCGATCAGGACCTCTGCCTGTGCGGGGTCGTCCTGACCGAGGTGCTCCAGGGCGTTCGCTCAGACAGCGACTACGCCAGAGTGAAGGCACATCTGCAGGCCCTGCTTCTTCTGCCGATGCACAAGGAGGCGTTCGTGCGTGCCGCCGAAATCTACCGGTTGCTGCGCACAAAGGGCATCACGATCCGCAAGGCAGTAGACTGCATGATCGCCGCGGTGGCGATCGAGCATCGTCTGCCGCTTCTTCACAACGACCGCGATTTCGAGCAGATCGCCAGGCACACACCGCTCAGGATCTACAAGAACAAGAGGCGTGCACGCTGAGCCGGGTGCCATGGCCGCGATGATGGCGCCATGAAATCCTTCGCACAGGTGTTGCGTCCGCAGAGGCAAGCTCGAAGGAGCCGCGACCGTGAGGTCGCGGTAAACCCCGGCATGAGCACGACTCCCACATCCTGCACCGCGCCCAAACGAGCCCGAAGCGTGAGTGAGGGTTTCGTTTCCGCCGTCCCCGGCCCTGCAAGGGCCGACATATGTAAGCCCAGGGGCAAGGCCAGTCCCGGCCCGCGGCCGGGACTGGCCGCGAACCTGGGTCGACAGGCCCCGACACTATTGTTTTCCTTTGCCTTTCCGGGGACCTGTAAGGGACCCGATAGTCGATTCGGCCGCACCCGCCCTCGCCGCCGACTCACCCGCAGCCCTGCGGTTATGTCGCCCTTACAGGGCTCCCGGAAACTTGACTCGCGTACCCAGGTTCGCGGCGGCTGCGCCGCCTTGCCCCTGGGCTTACATATCCGGCCCCCGCGGGGCCGACGACAGGACACGGCCCTGCATACAGCCGCAGGACCGTGAAGCCCGGTGCTCGCTCCCTTCGGGTCTGTCTTCGACCCTGAGGCTCGGCCTCTCGCATCGCTGCGCTCGCTGGCTGCAAGCAGCCCGCCCTACGCGGCCGCGGCGATCAATACGCGTACAACTGCCCGTACGGCCGCGTGCTGACCGGCAGGATCTTGCAGTACTGGCTGAAATCAAAGATGTCCAGGTCCATCCCGTACGCATGCACGTAGTCCTCCAGGATCGGCCTGAGGTAGGCAACGTCCGCCTCGTCCAAGGCGAAGACCTTGACCTCCTTGCCGAGCCGCTCGGGCTGGGGCCGGCCGCGAAGGTACATCCGCCCGCCGTGCATCCCCGTGGCGCAGTAATCGCCGACGATCGGGCGGTCCGGCTCGGTTGTCGCGCCGAGCACCACCAGGCAGCCGCCGGCCATGTACTCGCCAAGGAAGTCGCCAGCCGTGCCGCCGACCACGATCAGCGGCTGCTGGTCGAGGAACCCCTTCATGTGGATGCCGACCCGGTAGCCGACGTTGTCGCGGACGTAGATCCGCCCGCCCCGCATTCCATAGCCGATCACGTCGCCCGCCAGCCCGTGGATGACGACCCGGCCGGCGTTCATCGTGTTGCCCACGGCGTTCTGGGCGTTGCCGTGGACCTCAATGGTCGGCCCGTCCATGAACACCGCCATGTCCTCGCCGGGGGTGCCGTGAACGTCGACGTGGATTTCGTGCGAAAGCCCGGCGCACAGGTACCGCTGGCCGCGGACGTTGGTCAGGACGAACCGGCGGGCGCCCTGTGCCGCCAGATCGCGGATCTGGTTGTTCAGCGCGCGGTAATACGTCGAGCCGACGTCGATGGTCTGCATCTGCTCGACGGCGGGGGCCGCTACGGTTTCGATGATCTCGGTTGTGGTCATGATTGTCTCGCCTCTGTTCTGAGGTCAGCGTCTATTTCGAAATTCGTTCTGTCGGGTGCCACAGTCCTGCGTCGTTTGCAGGGCCGTGCGTCATGCGTCTCGGACCCACCTGTCAGTTCTGGTGGGCAATAGCCCACTCTACATTCTGGCGGGCGGAGCCCGCCCTACACCGCCGCCCTACACGGCTGCGGCCGTTTCCAGGTTCACGATGAACGGCTTGCCGGCCGGCGGGGCGAAGATCTCGTCCAGTTCCGGCTCGACCACGCGGATCGCCGATTCCTCGCTGCTCATGTACCAGGTGCCCCCGCGCCGGCCGACGACCAGCGGCCGCAGTTTGACCCGGTCGTTCAGGCCGATGAGCCCGCCGCTGTAGGCCAGCAGGAACGCGAACGGCCCGTTCAGCGACGCCGACGCGTAGATCATCCGCATCTGGCGGCACTGCTCGCGCCTGGCCGGTTCCATCGCGTCGATGTCCTTCCACAGCGGCGGGGCCAGCACCGCCGAGGCCTGCTCGAACGACAGTCCATGCCGCCGCACCAGCAGGTCCAGCAGGTACGCCACGACCTCCGTGTCGGTCTGCAGCGTGCAGACGTAGCCGAACATCTCGAGGTACCGCTTGTTGATCCCGTAGGAGCTGATCTCGCCGTTGTGGACGATCGACCAGTCCAGCAGGCTGAACGGGTGCGCCCCGCCCCACCAGCCCGGGGTGTTGGTCGGGAAGCGGTTGTGACTCGTCCAGATGTACGCCTCGTACTCGTCGAGGCGGAAAAAGTCGTAGATGTCCTCGGGAAAGCCCACGCCCTTGAACACGCCCATGTTCTTGCCGGAGGAGATCACGAAGGCGCCGTTGCCGGCCTGGTTGATCTCCATGACCGCCTCGACCATGAAGGTGTCCGCCTCACTTTCGATGGCCTTGGGCGGCGCGACGAAGTAGCGGCGGAAGTACGGGTGCGCGCCGATCTTCGGGTTGGCGGCGACGGGGATCTCCTCGACGTGATCGACCTGGAGCTTGTCATAGAGATAGCTCTCAAGGGCCGCCACCTTCGAGCGGTCCTCGTACATCACGTGCATGCAGTAGTGGTCCTGCCAGTCCGGATAGATGCCGTAGGCGGCGTATCCCGCCCCCAGGCCGTTGCCGCGGTCGTGCATGCTCGCCATCGACTCGCGGATCAACCCGCCGGGCACCCGCCTGCCGTCCGTATTGATCAGCCCGATTACGCCGCACGAGCTGATGTCCTTCTCGTGCGGGTAGGGCCGCTCGATGAACCACGTCTTCTTCATATCGTTAACCATCCCGTCTTCGTGCTTTTCGTCCGTTCACGTAGGGCGGGCCCCGCCCCGGGCTCCGCCCGCCGAAACGAGCCGCGACCGTGAGGGAGCGGTAGACTCACGCACACGTCCCGGCGCCCCTCGCGGCCCCGCCCACGCCCGGCCCTCAAACCTTCGCCACCGCCGGGCTCCGGGCGAACAGCTCCTGCCGCATCTCGGCCGGCAGGTCGCCCACGCTGAAGTCCAGCGCCGTCAGCCGCTCGCGGATGGGGCTGACGTCAACCGCCTTGTTGATCAGCGCCCGGTACAGCCCCGCCTGGTCGATCGCCCGCAGCAGCAGCGCCCCGACGATCCGGTTGTCCTTCAGGATCACCTTGCGGTAGACCCGGTCGGCCTCGTCCAGGTACGCCAGCGTTTCGGTATCGTCCGTGTCCTGCACGTAGCCGTAGCTGACCACCTGGATCGAACCGAACTGCAGGGCGTTCAGCGGGATCTCGCCGTCGTAGATCCGGTCCACGCCCGCCATGTTGTACCCCGCGATCAGTCCCTGGCGGTTGGCCACGGGAATCGTCGCCAGGATCATCTGCCGGCCGGAGATCTTCTCGAACCCCTGCGCCACGTCGCCAGCCGCCCAGACCTCGGGCAGGTTCGTCCGCAGGTGCTCATCGACCAGGATGCCGCGGTCGATCCCGATGCCGCTGCCATCGAGCCACCCGACATTCGGCCGCACGCCCACCGCCACGACCACCGCGCGGCACGGCAGTTTCTGCCCGCTCTTGAGCGAGACGTAACCGACCTGGCCGGCGGCGCCGCCGATTTCCGTGATGCTGTCCGACAGGTGCAGCGTGACGCCCTCGTCGGTCAGCGTCCGCTCGATCAGCGTCGCGGCGGTGCGATCGGCGGCCAGGGGCAGCACCATGTCCGCCAGCTCGACGACGTGGACCTTGCACCCCAGGTGCCGCAGCCCCTCGGCGCACTGCAGGCCGATCAGCCCCGCGCCAAGGACCGCCACGTTCCCGCCCGCCTCGCCGATCTTCTGCAGGTCCACCGCGTCGCTGAGCTGCGTGAAGTTGTAGATCTGCTCGAACTCGCCGTAGCCCTTGATGCCCGGCGGGATGAACGGCTTGCCCCCGCAGGCGATCAGCAGCCGGTCGTAGGTCACGATCTGGCCGTCATCCAGCTCCACCGCGCTGGCGCCGGCGTCGAGCCTGACCGCCCGTCGGCCGGTCTTGAGGTCGACCCCGTACTGCTCGGCCCAGTCCGGCCGGCGGAGCCAGCACATCTCGTCCTTGACCATCCGGGCGAGGTATTCGTGGATCATCGCCCGGCTGTACAAGCGGTGCGGCTCGTCGCCGATAACGGTGATGCGTCCCCGGGGATCGACCTTGCGGATCGCCTCGACGGCGAACGTGCTGGCGAACGAATGTCCTATCATTACATAATGAATGTCACTCATCGGAGGTCCTCCACGGCTGCTTTCTCCCGGGTGGGAACGTCGGGCATCGGCGCATCGGCATCGCGGTCCTCGAACACCAGGGCCTGCACCGGGCAGATCTGCACGCACGACGTCTCGCCCAGTTCGCTGCACAGGTCGCAGTGGTGGTTGATGCCGTTGTTTTCCACGCCGGGGACGTTGCCTGTCGCCGGGTTCCGCGTGATCGCCCCGGTCGGGCACGCCATGATGCACATCCAGCAGCCGGCG
>JAWLBS010000323.1:0-5657 GCA_041687575.1 Phycisphaerae bacterium
CGGCGAGAAGATCACCATCAAGTTGCTGTACCGCCTGCTGGATGAGCGGCTGCGGGACGATCACGTGGTGGTCTGCGACGTCGGCGACTGCCTGTTCGCAGCGATCGGGCTGCACATCCCCAACGAGGGGGGGCTGCTGGCGCCCGCCAACTACACCAGCATGGGCTTCGGGATGCCCGGGGCGGTCGGGGCCCAGCTCGCCTTGGGCAAGCGGCCGATCGTGCTGGTCGGCGACGGGGCGTTCCAGATGACCGGCACGGAGATCTCGACGGCGGCCCGCTACGGCCTCTCACCGATCGTGATCGTCCTGAACAACGGGACCTACGTCACGCTGAACAACATCGTCGACGGCCCGTTCAACCGGATCGGCCAGTGGGACTACGCGAACTTCATGGAGGCGATCTGCCGGGGGCGGGGGTATCGCGTCGAGACGGTCGGCCAGTTCGTCGAGTCCTTCGCCGCCGCCGAGGCCGGCGCCGGCCCGGCGCTGCTGGACGTGGTGATCGACGCGAATGACCAGAGCGAGATCCTGGCGCGGTTCAGCGCGGAGCTGGCCAAGCGGGCCAGCCGCGGCAGCGACCAGCCCGACGAGGTGGCATCGAAGGTGGCCGCCCGGATCGCCGGGACGCAGGAGTAGCAGGAGCCCGCGCAGGACCGGCTTGCTGTCACCTGTGCCCTGTAACCTGTCCCCTGCCGTTCTTATCGGCCGGTCCGCCCGTCGGCCCCCGCCTTGACCGGGACCTGCACGACTGGCGCCGGAACATCCGTCGAAGGCGCCGGAAGGCTCGGCGTCGGCGCCGGACGATCTGGCGACCGCGACGAGGCCCCCGTCGAAGGCGCCGAGCGGTCCGGCGCCCTCCGCGAGTCGTTGTCCGACGGCCGGGAGAGGCCTGCCGCCGGCGGGGAGACACTCCCGGAGGGCGGGGAGTCATTCCCTGCCGCCGGGGAGTCCTTTCCCGCCGCCGGGGAGTCCTTTCCCGCCGCCGGGGAGTCCTTTCCCGCTGGCGGGGAGATGCTCCCGGAGGGCGGGGGGCGATTCCCCGCCGGCGGGGCGTCGCTGGCGGGGGGTGGACGGTCATTCGCGGGGGGGGCGGCCGGCGTGCCCCCGTTGTCATCCTGACTGACGGGCGCTGTCGAGCAGGTCGGCCAGGCGGGCGGCGCTGAGTTCGTTGAGTCTGTCGATCACCAGGTCGGCCTCGGCGAAGGCCTCGCGGCCGGCGGTGCCGGTCAGGGCGATGGCCTTCATCCCCGCCCGGCGGGCCGAGGTGATGCCCGCCACCGCGTCCTCGACCACCGCGCAGCGGGCGGGGGCGATCCGCATCCGCTCGGCGGTCAGCAGGAAGACCTGCGGGTCGGGCTTGCCGCGGGTGACATCCATGCCGGTCACCGCGCCGCTGAGGAAGCCCGCAAGGTTGAGCTGCTCGATGACCAGCCGCACGTTCTCGGGCGGTCCCGAAGAGCCGATCCCCAGTTTGAAGCCGCTGGCCGACAGGTCGGTCAGCAGCTCCATCGCCCCCGGCATCACGGGCACCCGGTGGGCGATGATCTCGCGGAAGAGGTCCTCCTTGCGGCCATCCATCTCGCGGATCTGTTCGTCGGTCACCTGCTCGCCCCAGAAATGGCGGATGATGTCCCGGCTGGTCCGCCCGAAGGTGCGGGCGAACTGCCGGTCGGTCATCTCGACGCCGTGCTCGCGGGCCATCGCCTGCCAGCTCTGTCGGTGCGGCTGGTACGAGTCGATCAGCACGCCGTCCATGTCGAAGATCACGCCGTAATCGTTTTGCATGTTTTCCGGGCTCGATCAGGTTGTGGGCCGCGCCGACCTCGGCCGCCGCAGCGCCGGTGGCGGGCCGCGTCGCGGCGGGCATGGCAGGGCGCCGGGTTGTCGGGAGGCAAGCCTGTGGCCTGCTTGCTCCTGCGGATCAGCCCGCAGTATACAGCGGCCCGCCGCTGCCGTCAGGGTTCTCTGAAGGCCACAGGCCCGAGGGCCTCGGGCGGTTCAGTCGTCCCTGCCGGGACTCGGACAATAAAAAAAGCAACCCAAGGCTTTGGGGGCCAACCTGCCCCGCCTTGGAAGGGCGGGGCTACCATCGGTCGCCCCTGACGGGGCTCGAACGACCACGACAACGGCAATGGCAAAGGTAAATGTGATAAGAGACAGGCCGTCAGAGCGGGGTGAGATCCTCGCCAGCGCCGCGTGTGCGGGTGGGTCCGACGAGGCAGCCCGCCCGCCCCGGCGGCCTTGGACCGGTCCTGCGCGGCGTCGCATTGCCCGTTTGCCGGGGCAAATCGGTGTGGACGCGCAATATCCTGTTGACAGCCGGTGTCCCGGACGATACGGAATTACAGATCCTCGCGAAAGGCACGAGTCCATGACCTTCGATTTTGATGCGGATAGATACCGAGAGACCTCCCAGCACCAGCAGGAGTGGGGCGAGCGTCTGCTCGGCGAACTGGACCTCAAGGGCAACGAGCGGATCGTTGACCTGGGGTGCGGGGACGGCCGACTGACGACGCAGCTGGCCGACCTGGTGCCCGACGGCTATGTCCTGGGCGTGGATGCGTCCGAGCGGATGATCTCGCTGGCCAGGCAGTACGAGCGGGCGAACCTCTACTTCGAGCGTCTGGACTTCAACGAGATCGGCTGGAGCGAGCGGTTCGACGTCGTTTTTTCCAACGCCGCCCTGCACTGGGTCAGGGACCACCACCGGCTGCTGGGGCGGGTGTTCCAGGCCCTGCGGACCGGCGGGACGGCACGTTTCAGCTTCGCGGGCGAGGGCAACTGCGCCACGCTCAGCGGGGTCCTACGCGAGGTCATGGCCCAGCCGCGCTACGCCCGCTACTTCGTCAACTTCGACTGGCCCTGGTACATGCCCGCGGTGGCCGAGTACCGGGCGATCGTGCACCTGCTGCCGTTTCGGGAGGCCCGCGTCTGGGGTGACTCGGCCGACTGGTTCTTCCCGACGGTCGAGGACATGGTCGGCTGGATCGAGCAGCCCAGCATCGTGCCGTTTGTGTGCCGGGTCGACGAGGCCGACCGCTCCGGGTTCCGCGACGAGGTCGTCCAGCGGATGGTCCAGAGGACCTGCGAGCCGGACGGCCGGTGCTTCGAGATGTTCCGCCGGATCAACCTGCTGGCCAGAAAGTGATTTCCGGACTTTGGCGACGGCCCGCCTCGCGCAGCGGCGGAGGGCGAACGCTTGCTCAGGCTTCGGTTTGTTCGGGCGTGGTGCAGGATGGGACAGCGGTGGATCCGGAGTCGTAACAACAACCCCCTCGCTTGCGCTCGCCAGCTCCTTTCCGCACCTCGTCAGAGTGCTGCGCATGCGGGGAATGTCACGGCCGCTTCGACGTGGCGGTTGGCACGCACACCCGCGACCGATGCGGGGGGCATTGTCAGGAATCATTTGTCGCCAATTCCGCAAATCGCCTTTATCTGCCGATGAATGCAGGGGGAGGCTCTCGGGGAATGCGCAAGCGGGTTTCCGCTGCTCGGAGTGAGAAAATGGTCGGCCGGAAGTCCGTCCGGGCTGTCGACGCCATCGCCGAGGAGGAATGAGTCATGTCCGCCGTTTCTGCCATCGAGGTCGTGGTCTCAACCGACCGGTTGCAGGCCTTGGTCCGTCTTGGTCCGCATGTCCGGTCCGATAGCGTCTCGCGCGACGACCTTCGTGCGGCCCTTGTCACAGCGGGGGTTGTCCTGACGCCTGAGGTCGAGGCCCGTCTTGACGAGCTCGTGGCCCTTCTGCAATCGCAGGCCCCGGCGCCCGAGGAGTACCTCGTGGCGGACAACCCGCCGCCGGGCGAACCGATCGACGCCCGGCTCGAATGGGCGGAGGCCCTGAAAGGCCGGCAGCGCGGCCAGCCGGCTTGCGACGGCAGCGTCAACCACTACGACCGCAACGGTGTTGTGGGTGTGCAGGCGGATGAAGTGATCGGCCGGATCGTACCCAGCCGGCCGGGCAGGCCGGCCGTCGATGTGCGCGGCCAGACGCTCGCCGCCCGAGAGCCTGTCGAGATCACCGTGGGGGCCAACGTGGAGCTGGCCGAGGACGGGCAGACCGTTCGGGCGGGTCGGGCCGGCCACATCGTCTTCCAGGACGACACGTTATCGGTCGAAGAGGTTTTTGAAGTCCGCCAGGACGTCGATTTCGGCACCGGCAACATCGACACGGGCGGGGACGTGGTTGTTCGGGGGTCGGTCATGGACCTTTTCCGCGTCCGCAGCGGCAAGAACATCGAGGTGGACGGCTTCGTTTACACCGCGTTTCTTGAGGCGGCTGGCGATATCCTCGTTCGTGGGGGGGTTCATGGCCATGGCAAGGCCCGCCTGCAGGCGGGCGGGCGGATCGAGACGAAGATCTGCGGGGATGCCATCTTTGAGGTCGGCGGGGACTTCGTCTTTCAGCGGCAGTGCACCAACTGCTGCGTGCGGGCTGATCGCGTCGTCGCACCGGCGGGCATCCTGATGGGCGGGTACTGTCATGCCCGCAACACGATCGAGGTGCAGGACATCGGCAGCGACGCCCACGTCCGGGTTCTGGTATCGGTGGGGGTGTCCGCGGCGACGGTCGCCCGGATCGCCCGGATGGCCAGCGACGCCAGGGAGCGGCGCGAGGGGGCCGATAAGATCCGCGAGTCGCTCGCCCCGTTGGTTCGGGAGATGCGCCGGCTGAGCCCTGAGCATCGCGAGCGGGTGACCGAGCTGATGTTCCAGGCCGACCGGGCCGAGACGGAGGCGCGGCAACTGGACGAGCAGCAGGAGGAGCTGGCCCGCGACACTGCCCCTCAGGTCGAACCTGCCGTGATCGTGGGCGGCTCGCTCCATCGGGGCGTGACGATCGCCATCTCCGGCCGGATGACCACCCTCGACAGCGAGATTCGCGGACCGGTCCGCATCGTTGCCAGAAAGACCGACGGGGTCACTGTTCTGGTGGCCACTGACACGAACAGCGGCAATGCGACGGTCCTTCCGACACGCAGGCTTGCGGCCGATGCGGAAGAGCGTCTCATCGAGGCGGTCACCTTGGCGACGCGGGAGGTCGCCGTCGCGTAGGGCGGCCGGGCGCGCCTGGTCGCGCTGGCGATCTTTTCGGCGGATTGCTAGAATCCCGCGTCTTCCCGGATGGCCCCTTCGGGGCGGCGGGTGGATTCTTTTCCCGGCGGAAGGATCGGCACGGATGAGGCAGACGATCGCGGTTATCGATTTCGGTTCGCAGTACACGCAGCTGATCGCGCGGCGGGTCCGCGAGAACCACGTCTACAGCATCATCCTGCCGCCGACGGTGACGGCCGAGCGGCTGCGGGAGCTTAACACGGTGGGGCTGATCTTCTCCGGCGGCCCGTCGAGCGTCTATGACGAGGGCGCCCCGCGGTGCGATGCGGGGCTGCTAGACCTGGGCGTGCCGGTGCTCGGGATCTGCTACGGGCTGCAGCTGGCGTGCCTGCTATCGGGCAGCAAGGTCGGCGGGGCCAAGGCCCGCGAGTATGGCCGGACCCACCTGTCGGTCGTCCACCCGGACGAGCTGCTCGCCCACGTGCCCGCCCAGCAGACGGTCTGGATGAGCCACGGCGACGTGGTCAACGAGCTGTCGGCCGATTTCATCTCGCTGGCCCAGACCGCCAACTGCCCGATCGCGGCGGTCAAGCACCGGACC
>JAWLBS010000324.1:0-5641 GCA_041687575.1 Phycisphaerae bacterium
ATGGGCCCCATCTTGCCCGCGGGACACCCAAATCCGCAACACCCGCCTTGTCAAATAAGGACTTACATCACTTTTTCGGGCCTGCTCGGAACTCAGGAATGGGGGTTGGACAGACCCGGGGGCGGTAATGCATCGGCGGGTTCACCGTGACCTGACGGTCGCGGCTTTTGCCCTTCCGCTTCCGGTAGTCTTACGCATGCGCGGGGACAACGACTCCCTCGCTTACGCTTCGGGCTCCTTCCCGCAGGGTGTGGACGTCTTTCGCATCCGGACGACTCCCTCGCTTACGCTTCGGGCTCTTTCCCGCAGGGTGTGGACGTCTTTCGCATCCGGACGACTCCCTCGCTTACGCTTCGGGCTCTTTCCCGCAGGATGCGGCAGTTCCGTGTGTCCAGAGATTAACCGCTCCCTCACGGTCGCGGCTCGTTTGCGCAAGATGTGGGCAGGTTTACCGCTCCCTTACGGTCGCGGCTCGTTTGCACAGGGAGCGGGGCGCTCAGAAGCCGCATCCCGTTGAAAGTGACCGCCAGCGATGCCCCCATGTCCGCCGCGATCGCCATCCACAGGTTCGCCAGACCCGTCGCGGCAAGGGCCAGGAAGACGACCTTGATGCCGACCGCCGCGGCGATGTTCAGCACGATCGTGCGGCGCGTCCGGCGGCTGTGCGCCAGCAGCCAGGGCAGGTGCCACAGGTCGTCGCCCATCAGCGCGACGTCGGCCGTCTGGATGGCCACGTCGGTGCCGATCGTGCCCATGGCGATACCGACGTCGGCGGCTGCCAGGGCGGGCGCGTCGTTGATCCCGTCGCCGACCATCGCGACGGTCCCGCGGTCATCGCGCAGCCGGGCGACCGCCTCGGCCTTGCCAGCCGGCAGGAGTTCGGCCCGAACGTCGTCCACCCCGGTCTGCGCCGCGACGCCCCGGGCGGTGCCGGTGTTGTCGCCGGTCAACATGATCGTGTGCATACCGAGCGCCTCCAGCCGCTCGACCGCCTCTCGGGCCTCGGGACGGACCTGGTCGGCGGCCAGGATGATTCCGATCGGTGTGCCCTCGGTCGCCACGACCATGGCGGTGTGGTGACAATCCTCGTGCCGGGCGAGCTGCTCTTCGATGTCGGCCGTCGCCACGCCCTGCTCTCGCAGCAGGCGGGGGCTGCCGACGAAATGCCGCACGCCGCCGATTCGCCCTGTCGCGCCGAGCCCGGGCAGGGCGGCAAAGTCGTCGCAGGCTGCCGGGGCGAGGCCTTCGTCGCCAGCCGCCCGGAAAATCGCCCGGCCGAGGCTGTGCTCGCTACGGGCCTCGATCGCCGCGGCAATCCGCAGCACGTCTTGGCGGCTGTAACCCGGCAGCGGCAGCACCGTGTCGACGGCCGGCTGGCCGCGGGTGAGGGTGCCGGTCTTGTCGAGGGCGACGACGCGGACATCGGCGAGGACTTCGAGATATCGCCCGGCCTTGACCAGCGCGCCGCCCCGGGCCAGGGCGGTCATCGCGCTGACGACGGCGACGGGGGTCGAGATGACCAGCGCGCACGGGCAGGAGATCACCAGCAGGACCAGCGCCCGCATCACCGCGTCCTGCCAGGCGAGCAGGCCCAGCAGCGGCGGAACCACCGCGATCAGCACGGCCCCGGCAAGGACCACGGGCGTGTAGTACCGGGCAAAACGGTCAACCAGCCGCTCGGCGTGGCTCTTGCGGGCCTGTCCCAGCCGGACCAGCCGCGCCACCTGTGCCATCACACTGTCGGAGGCCCGGCGGGTGGCCTCGACCTCCAGGGCCCCGGCCTGGTTGATGCTGCCGGCGAAGACCTCGCTGCCGGGGGCCTTTTCAATCGGACGCGACTCGCCGGTGATCGGCGACTGATCGACATGGCTCTGGCCGGTGCGGACCCGGCCGTCGACCGGAATGCGTTCGCCGGGAAAGACCAGGACGCGCTGGCCGACGACGACCCGCTCGGCGGGTACGAGGATTTCCCCGTCATCGGTCCGGACGCGGGCCCGGTCGGGGACCTGGCGGACCAGGGCGAGCACGGCGCTGCGGACGCGCTTAGTGCTCCAGGCCTCGAGCGTGTTGGCCAAGCCGAACAGGACGGCCACCGTGGCCGCCTCGAACCACTCCCCCAGCCCGATGGCGCCGATGACGGCGATCGTCATCAGCAGGTGCAGGTCCGGGCGCAGCGCCCGGGCGGACCGCCACGCCTTGGGCAGAATGTGCCACCAGGTCAGTCCGATCGCGCCGATCAGGGCCCAAAAGGCCGGCGCGTTGTGGGTGGGTGAGGCCTCGACGCGCAGACCCGCCAGCAGCGAGCGCTCGGCGATGGCGCTATAGGCCATGGCCGCCAGCACCAGCAGCACCCCGCTCAACAGGGTCGCCTCTCGCACGAGGTCGTACGTCCGCGACGGTTCGGCAGGGCCGCCGGCGGGTTCGACCGGAAAGCCGGCCTTTTCGACAGCGGCCAGCAGGTCCTGCTCGCCCGCTGCGCGGGGGTCGTACGTGACGGTGGCGGTCCCCATGGCCAGATCGAACGAAACGTCGTGGACCCCGGGTACGGCAAGCAGGGCCGCGCGGATGGGGCGGGCCTCGTTGGGGCAGTCGAGCCCCTCGACGCGCAGTTCGCTGGAGGCAACATCCCGGCCGCCCGCGGGGGGCGCGGCGGGGCGATGGCAACAGGGACCCTCATTCATTCCACGGCATCCTTGGCGACAGATCGACAACATCAGTTCGCACCGCCGAGCGCCCACATCGGCGTCGGCGCGTACCTTCCATGCTATCCGATCCGGGGGCATTTGCGCCGGAGAATTGGGGGGAACGTCCCGCGGCCGTCACGCAAACGCAGCTGTTGCCCGCAGCGATCGGGGATCGCTCGGGCTGGCTGGCGGCGCAGGCGCGAGGGCGTGCGCGTCCGGGACGTCTACATGTGCGAGCCCCATGCCGAGGGATCGGCTGTCGGCTCGCCAGTGGCTGGAAGCCTTTGCGGCTCAATGCCTGCCTTTGCGAGATCGCAGGCGGGCGGATGTCCGCATCATCAACCGCCGCCCAGCAGGCTCAGTACGCTTTGCGGCGTGGCGTTGGCCATGCCAAGCACGCTGGTGCCGGCGCTGACGAGGATCTGGTTGCGGGTCATCTCGGCGGTCTCGGCGGCGAAATCGGCATCGCGGATCGTGCTTTCGGCGCTGGTGAGGTTTTCCATGGTGATGGTCAAGGCGTTGATGTTGGTCTGCAGAGTGTTGCGCTCGAACGAGCCGAGCCGGCCGCGCAGGACCGAGACCTGGCGAATCGCCTCCTTGACGATCTGGGATGCCTGGCGCTGGCCGCCGGCCACGAGCGAGTAGTCGCCGCCCTCGACGATCTGGCTGAGGTAGCCCAGGGTGTTGTTTCCGAGGCGGGTGGCGGCCACAGACTGGATGCCGATGTTGGCCTGCTGGTTGGTCATCACGGCAGCGCCGAGCTGGTAGAGCGAACCGCCGCCGGTGATGGCGAAGCTGGTGGTGGCGCCGTTGCCCATGCTCTCGTCGAGCAGAAGGCTGAGGTTCAAGGCGGAGCTGTTGAGGGTCAGCTCCAGGCCGCGGCCGGTGCTGCGGTGGCCGTTGATGTTCGCCTCGGCGTCCTGCCCCTCGTCCTGGTCGACGGTACTGCCGCCGGTGGCGGCGTCCTTGACGGCAAACGAGCCGCTGAGGGCCTTGACGCTGACGATCGCGTCGCTGCCGTACTCGGCGGAGCGGAAGATGACGCCGCTGGCGGTGTTGGCGGAATTGATATACTCGGCGATGACGCCGGTGACGTCGGACTGGTTGTTGACGGCACGGAAGATAGTGCTGGCCATGGCGCTGGGCGGCAGGACCAGAGAGGCCACGCCGTGGTTGCCACGAACCTCGATGGTGACGGCACTGCTGCCGATCCGGGCGTTGGGGAAGTACAGGGCCGCCTTCTGGGCGGACTGGGTGACTTCGACGTTGACGCCGATGTAATCCTGCGTGCCGAAGTTGGCGCGGTGAACCTGGAGGCTGTCGACCTTGGTAACATCCACGCCGCTGGTGACGTAATCGAGCGATCCGTCCAGCAGGCGCAGGCCCGCGAAGGTGGTGGTGTTGGCGATGCGCGTGATCGATTCGACGGCCGAGTCGATCTGCAGCTGGTTCGCGCGGATCTCGTCGGGGCTCATCGCGCCGGTATTGGCGGCCTGCACGGTGAGCCGTTGGATGTCGACCAGCAGCGCGGCGACCTCGCTGAGGGATCCTTCCGCGGTGGCGATGACGTTGCTCGCGCGCTGCGAGTTGTCGATCGCCTGGGTGACGCCGGCGATTTCGCTGCGGAGGTTCTCCGAGGCGATCAGGCCGGCCGGGTCATCCGCACCACGGTTGATCCGCAGGCCGCTGCTCAATCGTTCCAGGGTTGTGGACAGGCCTTTTTGCGCCCGTCCCAGTCGGTGCTGAGAGATCAGCGCCGAAACATTCGTATTGATACGACCCATGACTATCCTCCTTGACAGTCCCAGGCAGATTCCGGGAACGTCCGTCCCGGGTGGCATGCCGGCGGGATATCCGCCCGCCGGGTCTTGCTATCGAGAACTGCCCGATCCTTTTGCGCCGCGTCGTTCGCTCGTCCGGGGCCCGTGCTGTCCGGGCGTCTTGGCGACGCCGGCCAGGTCCTGGGGATTGACGCACGCGGCTGACTGATTCTCCTTTTGGATCGCCTCGTACACTTCTTTCCGGTGGACCGAGATGTGAGGCGGCGCGGTGATTCCCAGCCGCACCTTGTCACCTCGGATGTCGACGATCTTGATTTCAATATCATCGCCGATCACCACCGTTTCATCGCGCTGTCGCGACAGTACCAACATCGTCGGCTCCTTCCTGGCCCTCGACGACAGCCGGTTGCCAGCTGCTGCCCTGTTGCGGGCTCGCCTCGGGGCTGGGCGTTAGCGTGCGGGTTCGGATTAAAGGCCACTCGCCATCTGAATCCTACGCCTGCCCCACCGCGACCGGCAAGCCCCCGCTTGCTGCCTCACGCGGACCGCGTCGCGACCGCCGGCCCGGCGGCCGCCAGCTGCAGCAGCGGGTAGCGCGTCGAGTAGCGCTTGTCGCCCAGGACGAGCTGCTTGCCGACGCGCGTCTCGGCATTGATGACCAGGGGGCCTTGAAGGTTGCCCGTCAGCAGGCCCTCGACCTTGTTGACGATGACGAAGATCTGGGCCTGGCCCGCCTCGGCGAGGCTGAGCTGCTTGAGGTCTTCGCCCTTGGCGGGCACCTTGTAGTCCTGCACGAACAGCCGCGGGTCGGTCACCACGAAGGCCAGTTCCGGCCGGTCCACCGCCTGCAGCCAATAGAACGCGCTGTCGGTCCCCGTCTGGACGAGGGCGTACTGCTTCTGGAACGGAAAGCCCAGCAGCCCCCGGGGAAACACGATCAGCTTCTGCTCGTCCACCTCGATCTGTCCGAACCGGGTCGTCTCGACCGTCATCATCACCTGGATCCTCCAATGGTAGTGGCCGACGCTCCACTTGCGCGACGCGGGCTCCTGCCCGCGACCTCGCCGTCGCCCGTGCGCCCCGCCGAAACCGGCCACCTCTTCGGCCCCGCGCCCCGGGTCGCCACCGCGTGCCGTTCACACGGCCTCGTCCTGTTTTTATCGGCACAACACGTTG
>JAWLBS010000325.1:0-5638 GCA_041687575.1 Phycisphaerae bacterium
CGGGGCGGCGGCCTTTTTCGTCAGGTGGTGCATGCCCAGGATCGGGTCGTCCCACAAGACGGCAACGGGCATCTCCACCGACGTCGATTCGACCCGCCCGCCCAGGGTCCGCTCGTGCAGCCGGCTGGCCAGCAGAATGTCGTCGTAGGCGACGCCGCAGATCGCCTCGCAGCGGTCGCGGAGGGCCTCGGGGTCGGTCTGGCCGTAGGCCTGCTCGGCGGACCAGGCAAGGCCGGCCAGGGCGGAGTCATACTCGCAGTAGCCGCCGTCGTCGCCCCACATGGTGAAGAAGATCTCCTTGACGCCCTTTTCGCGGCAGGCCCGCACGGCGGCGCCGGCGCCGAACTCGGTGGCGTCCTGGCCGTACCACAGGTGTGCCCACGTCCACACGCCCGAGGCCATGATCGGCTCGCGGCGCATCTGGCGGTGGATGTCGATCATCCCGCGGCAGACGTCCTCGCCGTTATAGTAATCCCAATATACGAGCTCGGCGTCGGCGGGGATGGCGTCGACGACGTCCGGCGGGATCTCCGCCTGCAGGTCGTAGTAGTCGTGCGTCTTGCTGCCCAGGCGGAAATACATGTCCGACCAGATCATCGGCCGCACGCCGAACTTCTTGCAGATCGCGACCACCTTGTCGAGGTGATCGTTGAACACGTCGAACTCGCGGCGGTAGCCGAAGCGGTTGATGTACTGGCCGCGGGCGAGGTCCCACGCCTCGTCCATGCCGATGTGCAGCCGGCGGCTGCGCAGGCACGTCGCCCAGGTCTCGATCATCTTGGCGATCAGGTCGTAGGTCTTGGGCTCGTCGACGAGCATGACGGTATTGGTGTCCTTGACCTCGCTGTAGACGTTCCACTTGAGGATCTGCTCGAGGTGGGCGAGGGTCTGGATGCAGCCGATCAGCTCGATGCCCAGGTTGCAGGCGTAGTCGTCGAGGTCCTTGAGCTCCTCCGGCGTGTACGCCCCCCGCAGAAAGCCGAAGAACGGCTCGTCGGGCAGCTTGTAGGTATCTTCGGTGTAGAGCATGACCATGTTGTAGCCCATCAGCGCCAGCCGGCGAAACCACCGCTTGACGTGCTCGACTTTCATGACGGCGTTGCGCGAGCAGTCGAGCATGATGCCCATGGTGGTAAACGGGGACGACTCGCTGATGGTTCGGTCGTCGCCAGCGGGCAGGTCCGCCAGCACCGTGCCCACGCCGCGCAGGGCATCGGGGTGCCGGCCGTAGGTGACGGTGAAGTTTTCGCCGTCGCGGGTGACGGTCAGGTCGCCGGGCTGGCCGTCTTTCATCAGGTCGATGCAGGGCGAACCGGGCCCCTCGCGCAGGGGGTACTCCTCGCCGAGGGTCCGCAGGGCCCGGGCGAGTTGCTCGTCGACGGTATCGGGTTTCCAGAAGTAGCTGGCTGGCATTGTTCGGGTCTCCTCGTGTTATGCCGGTGTCGCCATCATAGAGGCGATCGGCGGGCGGGCAAGGCGGCGCCGGCTGGTCGTCAACGAAGGCTCCCTTGCGGGATGATCTGTGTGGGGGATAATCGCGGGTGTCGCGCCTGGAGGGGGCTGGGCTGGCTGGGCAGCATCTTTTATGGAGCAGGAATGTGAGCAAGCGTGAAATCGCCACCCTGGTCGTTCGGTTGATCGGGGTGTACTGGATCATCCAGACATTGCCGTTCGTCCAATACATCATTCTCACAGTGTCCCAGGAAGTGCGGTCTTTCGCGGTGGGGATGGCAGCCATCGCGGGGATGGCCGCGGTCCTAGCCGTCGGTATAGGACTGCTGATCTACGGCGATGCCATTGGCCGGCGGATCGCCGCGGCGGTGCCGACCGACTCCGCTCCCCAGCCCTTGACCAGCCGGCAGATCCAGGGCGTCGCCATTTCTCTCGTGGGCCTGTACCTGCTGGTGATGGCGATCAGGTCCTTGGGGCTAAGTGCCGTCAATGCGGTGCACTTGTCCAGTGCGCACATACAGCCGATGGCAGGGCCCACGGGTGCAGACATGACGTTCCAGTGGATCATCGCCCTGGTCAAGGGGCTGCTCCTGCTGGCCATGGCCCTGTGGCTGTTCCTGGGCGCAAGGCGATGGGCCGACTTCTGGCACAGGCTCCAGGCAAAGCAGGAACCGACCGAATCGTCGCTCCGCTGAGAAAAACGGGAACACGTTACGATGACAAAACAAGACATCGCAACCGTCGTCGTGCGCCTGCTGGCGATCTACTGCCTGGTAGCCGGCCTGCCTTCGATCACGATGATTCTGCACATCTGTCTGGGCGAAACGTTCCCGGGCTGGATTCGGATGTTGATATACAGTGGGGTAATCGGCGTCATCCTGTGGATCAGCGCGTTCCTGTTATGGCGATCTGCCTCGACGGTTGCTGCCTGGATGGTGGCCGCTTCCCAGCCGGTGGTCCCCGTCGAGCCGGCGGATGAGGCCGGCGGGGCGACCCCGCCGTTATCCCCGCAACATGCCCGGCAGCCCGTCATCCCCTGCAATCCCCAACACGGCCAGGCCATCGCCTTTTCCGTCGTGGGCGTCTACCTGCTCGGGAGTCATCTGCCGGCTGCCTTGGCAGACATCCCCAAAATGATCGGCTACCTCCCCACGGCCTTGCTGGCCAATCACCTGCTGCTTGCCCTGCTGGGCCTGTGGCTGTTCCTGGGGGCGCGGGGTTTCAAGGGCCTCGGACGTGTCATCCGCAGATCCAGACTACTTCAGCGGGTTCGCGAGTTCGGGTTGTCATCGCGGTAGGGTGTCGTCGGCATTGATACTTGCGACAGCGCCGACGCGCTGCCGCTGAAGGCGGCGTAGCCTTCCTGCCAGCCGAAGGCGCGGTATTTCGGTGACATGTCGCCGGCCCACCTCGATGCTCCTGAGAACCTGGACCGCCTTTGCGACGGCGAGCGTAGCCGGCGACGACAGCAGGACGTGAACGTGGCCTGCTATTCCGTCAATCCGTATCGTCGTCATCTTCTCCTGTCGGGCGATGCCGCCGAGGTAGGGCCAGAGGCGCTGCTTCAGGTCGGGGGTGATCCGACGCCGCCGGCAGCCGGTGCTATCCCCGCAACGGTACCGATCCGTTAACCCTTTAACGGCAAGCCGTTAAGGCCGAATACGCGGAGGCGGGGGCGGTGCCGGCGCCCTTAAAAACGCTGTGCGAAGATTTATCGTAACTTTTTTCACGGTTCCTCTTGCGGGATGGGTGGGGGGCGTGCTATATTCGCTTGTGAAGCATTTCGCAATCGTGCCAGGTCAGTTCGTGGTTCGGCGACGGAGGGCAAAAATGGCCTCGTCCACGCAGGAACAGAACGCGGCTACCGCAGTTACGGCGGATCCGCCGATCGATCTAAGTCGGCTGGATCGCATCCTCGAGGAGTTCAAGGGTCAAAAGGGTGCCGTCATCCCCATCCTGCAGCGCACCCAGGACACCTACGGCTATCTCCCTAAGGAAGCGATGCAGTACATCTCCCGTAAAGCACTGATCCCCCTGAACAGGCTGTATGGTGTAGCGACCTTCTACACGCAGTTCCATCTCAAGCGTCGCGGCAAGCACCTGATCCGCATCTGCGACGGGACGGCCTGTCACGTTCGCGGGGCCCCCAAGAATATCGATGCCGTGCAAAAGGCGCTGGGCATCGGTCCGGGGGAGACGACTCCCGACTACAAATTCTCCTTGGAAATTGTGTACTGCCTCGGCTCGTGCGGCCTGGCGCCGGTGGCGCTGGTCGACGACAAGGTCTACGGCACCTTAGGGCCTGAGGCGTTGGTCAAGCGATTGGAAGACATTTAGTCTGCAGTTGCCAGCAGAGGGGAAACCGGGACGCGCCTTGGAGTAGCAGCAGCGCGCCCGTTTCCGGCGGATTAACGTAAAAGCGCGGTTTAGCCCGGGAGGCTCGGCGATGGCCAAGCTCAGGTCCCTCCAGGATCTTGTGCGCGTACGCGATGAACTGAAACAGGCGGTCAAGGCGACCCAGCAGACCGGGACCGCCATCTATGTCGGAACCGGAACGTGCGGCACCGCGGCCGGTGCCCGCGAAACGCTCCAGGCCATCCGGCAGGAGCTCGTCGCCCGGCAGATCGACGCCTATGTCGGGCAGGTCGGTTGCATTGGCATGTGCGCCAAGGAGCCGCTGATCGACATCCAGCAGGCGGGCCAGTCGCACGTCTTGTATGCCAACGTGCAGCCCGACATGGTGGGGCGGCTCATCGAGCAGCACCTGATCAAGGGCGAGCCGGTCAAGGAGTGGGTGGTCTGTCGGATGCCCGCGGACTAGTCAAGACCCAGCGGACTTGCATGGGGTGAGAATATGGACAGCAGTCGGACTGCGGAGACGGGCCTGGCGGCCGGTCAGTCGGAACGGATGAAAGTCGAGATCTGCGGCGGCAAGCGCTGCGGCAGCATCAAGGGCGAGGCGATCCTGCACAAGATGCAGACGGAGGTCCAGCGGCGGGGCCTCGAAGGCCGCGTGGAGGTTGTCTGCGGCGCCTGTCGGGGCCTGTGCGCGATGGGGCCGACGATGACGATCCTGCCCCAGGGGGTCCTCTACTGCCGCGTCCAGGCCGATGACGTGTGCGAGATCGTCGAGCAGACGCTCGTGCAGGGACAGGTCGTCAGGCGGCTGACCTACCAGGAGCCGGCCGAGATCCAGGCGATCCCGTCGGCCAGCGACCTGGCGTTTTCCAGCAAGCAGGTCCGCATCGCCCTGGTCAACTGCGGGATCGTCGACCCCGAGCGGATCGAGGACTACATCGCCCGCGACGGCTACGTCGGCCTGGGCAAGGTGCTGGCCGAGATGTCGCCGGAGCAGGTGATCCAGGAGGTCAAGGACTCGGGCCTTCGCGGCCGCGGCGGCGCGGGTTTTTCAACCGGGATGAAGTGGGACTTCTGCCGCAAGGCCCAGGGCAGCCCCAAGTACGTCATCTGCAACGCCGACGAGGGCGACCCGGGCGCGTTCATGGACCGGTCGATCCTCGAGTCCGATCCCCACAGCGTGATCGAGGGCATGACCATCGCCGCCTACGCGATCGGGGCCTCGGAGGGCTACATCTACTGCCGCGAGGAGTATCCCCTGGCGATCGCCCACCTCGAGGCCGCCATCGCTCAGGCCACAGAGTACGGCCTGCTCGGCGAGAAGATCCTCGGCACCGACTTCTCCTTCCAGATCAAGCTCAAGGAAGGCGCGGGCGCGTTCGTCTGCGGCGAGGAGACCGCCCTGATCGCCTCGATCGAGGGGCGGCGCGGCGAGCCGCGGCCCCGGCCGCCGTTCCCGGCCGTCAGCGGCTTGTGGGGCAAGCCCACAAATATCAATAATGTGAAAAGCTATGCCATGACGCCCCAGATCGTCCGCAAGGGGGCCGATTGGTTCAGTTCGATCGGCAGTGCCAAAAGCCCCGGCACGGCGATCTTCGCCCTGACCGGCAAGATCAACAACACCGGGCTGATCGAGGTGCCGATGGGCATCTCGCTGGGCGACATCGTTTTTGACGTCGGCGGCGGCGTGCCCAAGGGCAAGCAGTTCAAGGCCGTCCAGACGGGCGGTCCGCTGGGCGGCTGCCTGCCGGCCAGCTCGCTCAACACGCCGGTCGATTTCGACTCGCTGCAGCAGGCCGGCGCGGTGATGGGCTCGGGCGGCATGATC
>JAWLBS010000326.1:0-5628 GCA_041687575.1 Phycisphaerae bacterium
CCGTCGAACACCACGCAGGGGTTTTCCACAGTCGAGTCGTCGGGGGTGTCGTCACGGGAAAGCACGGGCCGGTCCGGGCTCGCCTCCTGCCAGTCCGCCAGGTCCGGCGAAACCAGCGCCCCCAGGCAGCCGTCCGCCTTGTAGAAGCACCAGTACCGGCCGTCGTGGTGCACGATGTACGGGTCGATCTGCCGGCGGGACCGGCTCCAGTGCGCCCGGCAGCCCTGCGGGGCGAGCGGCTGCGGGTCGCTCCAGGCCGCAAGGTCGTCGCTGCTCATCAGCCACAGCCGCGAGTCGTCGCTGCCGTACACCTCGCCCGGCGGCACCGGGTAACTCTGCACGCACAGCAGCCACCGGTCGCCGACGCGAAAGACGTTGCCGGGGCTGGAGAAGTTCAGGTCCGACTGCGTCAGCCGGCGAAGATTGCCCCAGTGGGCCAGGTCGCTGCTCTCGGCCACGTCCACGAACAGGCGATACGTCCCCTGCCCGTGCTCGACAGCCGTGTGGAAGCACTGAACGACGCCGCCCTCGAGGACCAGCGCCGGGTCCCGGACCGAGACAGCCGGCTCCCGGTCGAGCACGGGGTTGCGGATCTGCGAGAAGTCTGCGTTCATAAGATCTCCTGACGGTCGTGTCGGCCTTGCGTTCCGCATATCGACGCAATAGCGTGTACATGTCGCACGATACCCCGACCCGACCCGAGGAGCCAGTCACATGAGCGAACGACGGATGGAGTACCTGAAGCCGGACGAGTACCAGGACCTTCGCCGCGCCGCGCCGATCGCCTACCTGCCGTGGGGGGCGCACGAGTGGCACGGCCCGCACAACCCCCTGGGCGTCGATTCGATCAAGGCCCACCGGCTGTGCATGGAACTGGCCGACCGGACGGGCGGGATCGTCCTGCCCCCCGTCTACTGCGGCTACGGCACGATGCAGCGACACGCCCAGACATGCACCCTCGAGTTCCCGATCGAACTGGTCGAGCAGATGGCGCGGCAGTACTTCCTGCAACTGGCGATGGAGGGCTGGCACGTGATGGTCGTGATGATGGGCCACTATGGGCACGACCATCGATGCGCAATCCAGCGACAGGCGCGGATGTTCCAGGAGGACAACGCCCGCAAAATCCGCGTCATCGCCGAGCCGGACTACACCTGGACCAGCCCCGAGCTGCCCGGCGACCACGCCGCCGCCAACGAGACCAGCTACATGATGCACTACTTCCCCGAGACGGTCGACATGACGCGGCTGCCGACGACGGCCGAGGTGCCCGACCTGCGGCTGCGCGTCGAGGGCGTCGGCGGAATCGACCCGCGGAAAGAGGCCTCGGCCGAGCGCGGCCGGCAACAGGTGGACCTGCTGCTGTCGCGGGCGGTGCCGCAGATCCGCGCGGCGCTGGCCGAGGTGTGGACGCCGCCACAGGCGTGAGAAGATTCCACCTGTTCGACGAGGTGGACGCGACTTCATGCGGGCCACTGCCGGGCGAGGCGGAGGATGCACATGTCGGGCTATCAGCAGTTCGACGGGCGATGGGGCGAGCGGGCGCAGCTGGCGTGGGATACGTTGGCGATGAAATCCACCCGCGGGATTCCCGCGTGGATGTCGCACGTGATGGACGTCGCCTTTCAGGAGCACTACGTCGGTCGCGCCCCCGGCGACTTCGCCCGCGACCCCGAGGGCGTCTACCTCGCGTTTCAGCAGGCTGCCGGAACGTGCTTCGTCGACCAGTGGATCCCCCGCAACCCGCTGACGATGGGGCAGCACGGCTACGAGGCGAGCGTGCAGCGCACCGCCACCACCGGCGCCCAGCGGATCGTCCGCGACGAGATCGAGATCGACTCGCCCGAAGCCGTCGTCGAGCACCTCGAGCGGTTCGCCTGGCCCGGGATCCGCCGCCAGATCGATACGTTCGACGAGCAGCGACCGACGCTGCGCCAGCGGCTGATGGCGCAGGAAACGCAGGTCCAGGAATTCCTTGGCCCGAACCTGCTGAAGGGACCCTACGCCGACGGCTTCCAGAGTTTCCCGCGGTTGCGCTATGGGCAGTACGGCTATATGAACTACTTCATGGCGTACGCCCTGTACCCCGAGGTCATCGAGCGCGATTTTGCCCTGCAGGCCGACCTGGCGACGCTGGCCAATGCCGTGGCGGCCGAGGCGATCCTCGCCGGCGGCCTGCCGAAACTGATCCGCCTGGACCATGACATGGCCGACTCGCGCGGCACGCTGGTCGACGTCCGCTCGCTCGACCGCATCTGGCTGCCGCACTTCGCCCGCTGCATCCGGCCTCTTCTGGAGGCGAACGTGCGGCTGATCTGGCACTGCGACGGCAACCTGATGCAGATGGTGCCGCGCCTGATCGAGTGCGGCCTGGGCGGCTTCCAGGGCTTCCAGTACGAGGACGGGATGGACTACGAGCGGATCTGCCGCATGACCGATCGAAACGGCGGACCGCTGCTGATCATCGGCGGCGTGTCGGTCACGCGGACGATGCCCTTCGGCTCGCCAGCCACCGTTCGCAAGGAAATGGAGTGGCTCGTCGAGGCCGGCCCGCGGCTCGGCCTTTTCCTGGGCCTGTCGAGCAGCCTCGCCCCCGGCGCCCCGCACGAGAACGTCCGCGCGTACATCGAAGGCCTCGCCCACTACCGCCAGCACGGGCGGCGCCCGTAGGCGTCACCGGCGGAAACCGGGTGCCAGTCCTGCGCAGCAGGGCTGTGCTTTCGGGGACGCGCAGGACTTCCGCACCCCGCGGGAAGGAGCCGCGACCGTGAGGGAGCGCCCCCGCCCCCCTCACGCCCTGCCATACTTCAGCCCCGCCTCGATATACCGCCGCGCGTTGGCGAGCAGCTTCGGCGTGTGGCGCTCGTGCGGCGTCGCCGTCGGGCACAGGATCAGCCGCCGCGGCCCGGCTGACTCGATCGCGCAGCGGACCTTCTCCTCGATCGCACCGGCCTCCAGGAACTCCAGGTCCGCGAACTGGAAATTCCCGAACAGAACCATGCGGTCGCCGACGATCCGCCGCGCCGCGCCGAATTCGATGTCCCCTTGCGGCGGCGGCTCGACCGGATCGGTCGAATCGACCCCCATCGCCATGAACGACTCCAGCAGCGTGCCGACCTTGCCGTGGCAGTGGACGTGGATGATCGCCTCGGGGTCGCGGGCCTTGATCCGCCGCATGATCTCGCCGTCGTAGCCGACCACCCACTGGTCCCACTGCTTCGGACTCATCATCGGCGGACACGCCCGTTCCACCCCGTTGAAATGCCAGAACGGGCCGACGCCCTGGTCGAGCAGGTAATCGACGATCCGGCCCGTCCGCTCCAGCCACGTATCGGCCAGCGACTGGATCGCCGCCGGCTCGGTCAGCAGCCACTCGAGCATCAGCTCGTAATCCATCACCCCGCACAACATCGCGACCATGCTGTTGACGTGGCCGCCGCCCAGCGCCAGGTCGCCCGCCTCGCGGCGGTACCGGCGGCGCGGCTCGAACGCCTCGGCCGGCGGCGGGTCGAACCGCCACGGCACGCTCAGCATCTTCTCGACGTCGTCGAGCGACTGGATCGGCTTGATCATATCCCACTTCGTCTCGATGCCGTCGTCCTCGTCGTAGGCCCACGTCAGGTCGCCCTTGGGCGTGTGCAGCACGTGGGTGACGCGGGTCCGCGTCGGGCTGATCCGCTCGGGGGGCAGCTTCTCGATGTACTCGTCGGATGCCTCGAGGAACCGCTGGTAGCTGTACGGCGCAAAGACCCGCGGCGCGGCCACGCCGCCGATCGTGGGGTGCGGGTCGCAATGCTCCTGCACCAGCCGGGCGACCTCGATGAAGTCCGGATCGGCCCGCCAGCCGCCGGGTTTCTCCTGGTCGATATCCCGCATCGGGCTCCAGCTGATCGGCGAGCACATCGGGATCCGGTCCGCGATCTCACCTCGATAGCACGCCCGAAGTCGCCGGCTGGAGGCCTGAAAGTCACCCATGATCCACTCCTTTTCCGCGCCCACACGACAGATTACCATCCGAAGGCCCCGATGTTACCATGCAGCAGACCAAGGTTCGAGCCCGGCCCCGGCCCCGGAACGTCGCCAGGCCCCCTCATGTAGGCGGGCCGCCCGAGCGAGCGAAGCAATGCGAACGTTAGGAGTACCGGCTTCAGCCGGCGCTAGGAGTACCGGCTTTAGCCGGCGTTCGGAGTCCCGCCTTCAGGCGGTCCGCCCGAGCGAGCGAAGCGATGCGAGTGGCCGAGCTTCAGGGTCGATAACGCACCCGAAGCGAGCAAGCGCGGCAATGGGGTCGTTCGGCGCCCCGGCACCTCCGGAGTCTGCCCCCATGGCAGCATGCCTGCGCTTGAGCCCGCGATTCAATTCCCTTGGCCGCATCAGTCCCTGGAAGATCCTCCGGGGTCTGACCCCATGGCAAGAACACCCAGGCACCCGTCGGCCACCCCCGCGCGAACCGCTCCCGCCTGCCGGGGGTATAATCGGTTGCGACGCTTAACCTCATGTGTATACGGAGATAGGTGCAATGCATGACGAACCCGCCGGCCGGCCGCGCGATCCGCGCAGACGAAACGGCGCAAGAGGCTCCAGCCTGGGGATCCTCTCGCTGGTCCTGCTGTTGCTGCTGGCCTGGTACATCGCCCCGCCGCTGGTGGCGCGGATCAGCTACTCGATCGCCAAAGGCCAGGCCCGCGCCGACCGCGAATACCTCGCCGAACTGCCCGCCTCGCCCGACGTGTTCACCCGCGTCGCCCGCAGCATCGAGCCGGCCGTCGTCGAGGTGCAGACCAGCCGCCGCGTCGCGCAGCACGGCCGGGGCGACTACTGGCAGCGCTTCTTCGGCGACGGCGGCCTTCCGCCCGGCTACGCCACGCCGCCGCGGGAGCAGATCCAGCGCGGCCTGGGCAGCGGCGTGATCGTCGACGCCGACAATGGCTATGTCATCACGAACTACCACGTGGTGGCCGGGGCCGACCGGATCGCTGTCGCCCTGGCCGACGGGCGGATCGTGCTGGCCGAGTGGATGCGGGGCGACCCGCCGACCGACCTGGCACTGCTGAAGATCCCGACCGACAACCTGATGGCCGCCCCGCTGGGCGATTCCGACGCCGTCGTGGTCGGCGACTGGGTGCTGGCTGTCGGCGCGCCCGAGGGGCTGGCCAAGACGGTCACCGCGGGCATCATCTCCGCCAAGGGCCGCACGACCGGCGACATGGAGAGCTACCAGGACTTCCTCCAGACCGACGCGGCGATCAACCCGGGCAACTCCGGCGGGCCGCTGGTCAACCTCCGCGGCCAGGTGATCGGCATCAACACCGCGATCGTCTCGCCGACCGGCGCCAACGCCGGCATAGGCCTGGCGATCCCGACCGAGATCGTCCGCTACGTCATGGCCCAGCTGATCGAAAAGGGCGAGGTGACGCGGGGCTACATCGGCGTGACGCTCCAGGCTGTCAGGCCCGCGCTGGCGCGGAGCTTCGACCTGCCCTCGACCGACGGGGCGCTGATCGCCGACGTCGTGCCGGGCGGTCCGGCGGCCGAGGCCGGCCTGCAGCCCGGCGACTTCGTCGTCGCGATCAACGGCGACGACATCAACAGCATCAACGACCTGCGCAACAAGGTGGCCGGCGTCAC
>JAWLBS010000327.1:0-5621 GCA_041687575.1 Phycisphaerae bacterium
GGCGCCGCAGACGCCGCTTTCACTCAAGCTGTCATCGGTGCCAACGCTCCAATTCCAATCGGACCGCCCGGCGGCGACTGTGGAGTGCGGCGGCCGTGACGCCGCTTTCACTCAAAGCCGCCGAGCTGCACCGGTTCCGAATTCCGAAGGAAACACTTCCGCGCCGCACCTGCCTCTCTTGCTTCGCGGCGACGGGACACGGAACGGTTACCCAGCCCCTACAGGGCTGACCAAAGGATTGGGGCCTGCTACCCGGGGTAAGCAGGTCGCGGGCCTGCTTCGCCGCATGGCGGCTACGCAGGCCTGCGGGCGCAACCCGCTGACCCCGGGCTGACTTATCCTGCACTTTCAGTGCATTGTTGCCAACGGCACTGGCTGGCGGGCAGAGCCCGCCCTACATTGTCCCTGACGGGGCTTCAGCGGCAGTGACAACGGCTGGCGGGCAAAGGCCGGGGATCGCCTGGCCATTGCCGTTTCACCTTGCCTGCCCGGGCGTAGCCGTTGTCTGGCGAAGCCGGGTCACCTTGTCACCTCGCCTGCTGTCACCTGCTTGCCCGGCGTAGCCGTTGTTTGGCGAAGCCGGGTCCCCTGTAACCTGTCCCCGGTCGTTGTCGTTCATCCGCGTTCAATCCGCGTCGATCCGTGGCCGAGAAAAGTTGTTGTCGTTGCAGTGGTTGTTCATCCGCGGCTGAATCAAGTGTTGTTTCGCTGGCTGTTGCTGACCGCCCTCGCCTGGTCGGCTACTTGCCGCCGAACTCGCCCTTGAGCACCTTGGCGGCCTTTTTGGCGTCGGCGTCGCTGTCGAAGGCGAAGTAGGCGACCGCCTTGGTGCCGATGGCCGCAGCCGATAAGCCCCGCATGTTGATACCGGCCTCGGCGATGACTTTGCTGATCCGCACGCCCATGCCGGGCTTGTTCGGCCCCATCCACCGCAGCGAGTGCATGCTGCCGCTCTTAGCCAGACCCGCCCCCCGGGCAGCGCGGGCCTGTTTGGCCCCCTTGATGGGGGCGACGAACAGCAACCCCCGTCCGCCGGATTCGTGTTCGGGGTGCTGGCGGCGGGCGACGACGAACTCCAGGTCGACACCGGCATCGGCCAGGGCCTGGAGCTTTTCCGCGAGCCCGCCGGGCCGGTCCTCGATCTCGCCCGCGTACACATCGACCTTGCTGATTTCGACGGCCATGATCGTCTCCTTGTGCGTCCAGCCGGGGTGGCCCGGGGGCGCGGGACCTGTTCCCGCGTGGCAAGCCCTTCCGGCCGCCGCTGCGGTCCGTGACGTTGATCCGGGTTTCTAAATAAGGTAACTACCAGAAAATGATGCACATGATCCTACGTCAACCCGACCCACTCGGCCTGGGCGTGGTCCTGCCAGGCGACGCGGATCCTGTCCTGCACCTCCTGCGGCAGGGGCCCCTTTTCGACGTATTCGACGTTCTGGCGGATGTGGTCGGGGTTGCGGCTGCCGGTGATCGCGGTCGAGACCCCGGGTTGATACACGGTGAACCGCAGGGCCAGTTCCATCCACGACCCGTCAAAGCCCACGCCCTCGGGCGTGATGTTCATCGCCTGCAGCCGCTCGGCGTAGGGCCGCGCGTAGCCGACGTAGAACTCGCCCATGTCGCGCAGGTCACCCCACGCCCGGTTGGCGACGGGGCGCTTGGCGAGCACACCCAGGCCCGCCCGCGCCGCCTGGGGCAGGTGCTCGTCGATCGACGCCTGGTCGGCGATGCTGACGGAGATCTCCAGGGCGTCGAACACGCCCATGTCGATCGCCTTTTGTGCGGCAAAGCCGTCGCCGCTGTAGCCGATCCAGCGGGTCAACCCCTCCTGCTTGACCGCCTCGAGCACTGCAATCATGTCCTCGTTGTCGAGCTGGTCGTCCGTGCATGAGTGCAGCAGCAGCAGATCGAGGTGATCGGTCTGCAGCCGGCGCAGCGACCGCTCGATGCTCGCCTGGACGATCTCGCCCGTCCACTCCGGCGGCTCCTGCAGATCGCCGGTGCGGTGGCCGCACTTGGAGACCAGGAGGTACTCGTCCCGTCGGCCGGCGATCGCCTTGCCGATCTTGACCTCCGAATCGCCGTAGCAGGCGGCCGTGTCGATGACGTTGATGCCCAGGTCCAGCGCCGCGTTCAGCACGCGATCGGCCGTGTGCTGGCTCGTTTCTGTCAGCCCGAGCTCGGCCGTGCCCAGCCCAAGGGCGGTCACCTGCACCTTTGTGTCCCCGAAGCCGCGTTTGCGCATCTGCTGTGCCCCTTTTCGATCATTCCGCCATGGCGATCATGCGCTGCCAGGTTCCCATGTCCATCTCGAAGACCTCGCCCTGGGTCTGCCAGGCGTGGCGCATCAGCGCCGGTCGTTGCGGGGCCCACTGCGGGTAGAGCTTCAGGAAGGTGTCGACCACCGCGGAGGTGCCCACCTCGACCTGGTCTTCGTCCAACGGGTCGATCGCCGCCGTCGGGTCCACCGCCTCGGACGCCAGCAGAGGGCTGTACCACTCCTGGAACTGCTGGATGGCCCTGTTCTCTTCCGGAGTCATGTCCGTGTCCCCTTGTCTGGCCACACGCAGGCCCCCCGGACCCACGAGGACCTGCACGGATCTTGTACCGCTCGATCGGGGCCCGTACTGGATTGTAGGACCCCATCGCCGAAGAACAGCAAGGGTGCGCGGGTGTCGGGTGCCGGGTGCCATGGCCACGATGTATGTGGCCATGGAATCCTTCGGATGAGCGTTGCGTCCGGATCCTGCACCGCGCCCAAACGAGCGAGGGTATCCTTTCCGCCGCTGCGGATGTGCAAGACTTCCATATCTCGCGGGAAGGAGTCCGAAGCGTAAGCGAGGGTGCCTTTTCCGCCGCTATCGTCCCGAAAGCGCAGGACCTTCGCATCCCGCGGGAAAGAGCCGCGACCGTGAGGTCGCGGTGTCTCCTCGAATGGGTGTTGCGTCCCGATCCTGGGCGTTCTGTACGGGATTCGGAGCTCGCACGGCACGCCAGCTCGAGTGAAAGCGGCGTCACGGCCGCCGCACTCCATATTGCCGCCGGATGGTCCCTTCGATTTGTGGGCGGCGAACCGATGGCAGCTCGAGTGAAAGCGGCGTCTGCGGCGCCGCAGTCCAAAGGGCGCCCGGCACGGCCTTGCGAAAGCAGGACCGCACCCGACGCCTCGTTCGGAGGGATTGGCGGGCTCAGCGGGCGCAGCCCGCCCTACGGGGACGCCCCCGCTGGCCCCGCCGTCACAGCGTGAAGTTGAAGTCCGCCACCAGTCCCCCGGGTACGCGAACGCTGCCGGTCGAGCGGCTGTTGTACGTCCGGGTGCTCGGGATGAACTCGCGCTGCCGGGTCAGGGCCAGAAGGTTCTGCCCCAGCACGCGGTAGGCCGTCTCGTCGAACCGCATCACGTTCAGCGGGGCGACGATCCGCCCGTCCTCCACCCAGAACGTCGCAAAGCGGGTCATCCCCGTGATCCGGCAGGCCGGCCGGTCGGAGTAGTTCAGGTAGTGCAGCTGGTTGATCAAGACCCCGGTGCCGAGCCGCTCGACGGCGTCGGCCACATCCATTTCCCCGCCGGCCATGTCCAGCGACTCCGGGGACTCGCCGCCGCCCGCCCCGTTGGGCTCGACGCCGTACTCCTTCGCGCTGCGAGGTGAGACCAGGCAGTCGCGGTAGCGCCCGCCCTCGATCAGCATGACCTTCCCGGGTTTGCGATAGCCGGCCGACTGGAAGTCCGGGGCGATGCCCTCGGCGGTGTTCTCGCACAGGGTGACCGCCGGGCTGAGCGCAGCATCCTCGGAGATCATCTTGAGCAGCGAGGTGCTTCGCGTGCGGTGGGCCTTGAGGCTGAAGCCGCCCCCGCCAAGGGTTGATACGAAGCTCTGCATCGCGGCCGGCGCCAGGTACACGCGGTACTGCCCCGGCTGTATCGTCCGCGCGGGCTGCTGCAGGATCGCCAGCTGGTGGGCGGCCGCGTCGATCTTGCGGTCGAACTCTCCCTGCTCCCAGGCAAAGCCGGCGTAGCTGCTCTTTACGGCCTTGTCCTTCTCGTGATACAGGCTGAAGTCGAAGTTGAAGCTGTACGACTCGAACCAGTTCCGCTGACCGAGCGAATTGGCAAAGCCCGCGCAGATCCGCCCCTGGGCGTGGATGCCGACCAGGTCGCGGCCGCGCCCGGCCTTGCAGATCGCCTCGACCACGGCCTGGCGCGAGGGCAGGCGGCTTTCGCCGGTGCGGTCGCTGGACTGCCCGTCGGCGGCATACAGCAGGTAGGGGTCCTCGGGCACGCCCGCGAGCTGCTGGCGAAGATCCTCCAGCAGCCCGGCCGCCCGCGACCGGTCGGTTTCGGTATCGCCGGACAGGCCCACCGTTGCCTGCAGGTGGCGCTGGCCGTCGATCAGCTCCAGGCCGAGGTACTGCTGGCTGACCGCACCGGCCTGGCGGACCAGGCCGTGATTGAACCTCGCGAAGTCGCTCTGCTCGCCGGAAAACGTCGCCAGCAACACCTCGTCGCCACGCAGGCTCGGCGTCAGCGAATCGACCAGTTCAAAGAAGGACTCTTTCACGGTTTCGCTCCTTGGCCTACGGCCGCGACTTGACTACCCAGACCACCTCGCCGCTTCTGCCCCATCCCTTGCGGCGCTGCCAGGGCTCGCGGGCCCCGGCTTCGGCGGCATACAGATCGACGTTGTGCCGGATGCAGAAGGTTTTGACGGCGCCGAAGGCCTCCGGCCGGCGGATGTCGCCCTTGACGAAGAAGTAAACGATCCCGGCGTCCATGCGGCGGCCCGGCTGGGACATCAGGTCATCCAGAAGCATCTCGTGGCCGGGCAGCGTCCGGCTCTCGTCGATGACGAACTGGCCGTCGGGGTACTCGTAGACGCGGATCGTCGAGTCGCTCAGATGATTCAGCGGCCGCGAGGCCTGCAGTCCCTCGGCGTCGAGGTCGCGGCCGGTGGCGAGAGACTCCCCCACGGGTGTGCGGGGCTGCTGGCAACCCGCCGCCGACAGCAGGATCAGCAGGCACAAGACCAGGATCTTTCGGGCCATAGCATACATCCTATTCATCTTTGGTGCCCTCACACTTATCCATCCGCGGGTCTACCGCGACCTCACGGTCGCGGTTCCTTTCCGCAGGATGCGCGACCGCTGCGTGTCCGAACAACACCCTCGCTTACGCTTCGGGCTCCTTCCCGTGCGCCTGTGGGAGTAGCACTCGTCTGCGGATTTACCGCTTCCTTACGGTCGCGGCTCGTTATCCTTCGCTTTCGAAGGGTTGCACCCGCCGACAACACACTGCCTGCTGTTCCCTGCTTGCCCGGCGTAGCCGTTGTCTGGCGAAGCCGGGTGCCCTGTAACCTGTCCCCTGTCGTTGTCGTTCATCCGCGCTCAATCCGTGTCAATCCGTGGCTGTCAGAAGCTGTTGTCGTTGCAGTTGTTGTTGTATCTAATCTGTGTAATCTGCGTAATCTGCGGATCACTCGTCGTTGTTGTTGCTGTTGTTGTTGCTGTTGTTGTTTACAATCTGTGTAATCTGCGAAATCTGCGGAAGGCCGTTATGCTTCCGCGCTGCACCGCCTACGCCCCGCCGAAGACCTCCACGTCGGCGAATGTGCACGTCGGGCTCG
>JAWLBS010000328.1:0-5601 GCA_041687575.1 Phycisphaerae bacterium
GGGTGTTTGGCGCCCCTGGGGGGTGCGGCCGGGCCGGCCCCCCTCGACCAGGGTTTCCGGACCGTCCGGCTGGGCGGCGCCGATTACGACACCGCCTTCGCCGCCGCCGAAGGGGCCCTGGGGGTACACTTCCCGATCGAATCGGCCAACCCCCAGACCGGCCTGATTGTGGCCATCCCAGACGAGAGAACCCGGCTCGGCGGGGCCCGCATCCGGCGAGTCGCCCGCGCCGTCGTTCAGCAGACCCCCGGCGGCCCCGTCGTCGGTGTGCAGGTCCAGGTCCAGAAGTACGCAACGCCGGACCTGCGGGCGATCCGGGCGAGCACCCCCACGGATGACCGCCCGGCCACAACCCCCATTCAGGAAGAGGCCGGCCTGACCCCGCAGCAGCAGGAGTACTGGATGAACGTCCGTCGCGACGAGCCCATCGAACGAGAAATCATCCAGCAGATCCTCGCCGCCGTCGAAGACGTCCGGGCCGGCGCCGCTCGACCCGCCGCCACCCAGCCGGGGGCGCCGCAGCCGGCAGACACGGTCCAGGGCGGCTGAAGAAGGCCATGCCATTTTGGTGACAACGCCTGTCACTCTGACGAAAAGATTGCGAGCCGGCGCCTCCGTCATCCGATAGGGTATTGTAGACAATTTCCTAGACGTTGCGTCCATTTTGATCGGAATCCGTTCGGCTGTTTCTGGTCCTCGAGCTGCACCCTTGGAGATATTGCCTATGTTGGAGGACACCGGCCGCATCGACATGGTTGCCGAAGACCGCGATGGCAAGGTCATGCTCGTCATCACCGACGCGGGCACGGTCGAAAACCCGGATCAGCGGTTCACCCTACTTGCCGAAAAAATGAAGACGTACGTCGGTTTTGTCACCAGCGAGGCCTTCGCCCGGCGTTTCCCCGGCCGGACGCCTGGCGACGTCACCATCCACGTCATGTGCAGCGAACCGCCGACGGATCGGATGATGAAGGTCGATCGCGTCGCCCCCGGCGGCAAGCATGACCAGGCGATCAACGTGACGTTCCAGCATCTGCCGTAAGGGCGGCGGCCAAGCGCCCCTACGCCTGCGCCGCACCGAACCACTGGCGGACGGCCTGCTCGATCATCGACTGCGGAACCATCATCGGCTTTTTGTGGATGTCCATGGTCATCGTCCGGCCGCTAACGGCGTAGGTGCCGCCGACCGGTCCCATGGGCGTGCGCAACTCGATCGTGCCGGCCGATTCGTCGCCCTCGCATTTGCCGCCCATGGATGAAACGGCCGCGCTGACCTTTTCCAGCATCGCCGACGGTTCGTCCGACAGTTCTATCGCAAAAGATCCCATCTCGCCTCTTTCCTCACCTGTCGCCTCAACAACGCCCCCGCGTTCGTCCGGTGCCGCGGGGCCCAATCATAGCCGCAACCCGCCGGGCGCACCATCGGTCGGGGGGCTTCCAGGGGTCTGACCCCGACGCGCACGCCTCCTAGCGGAATCAACGCCGGGATTTCGTGGCGGGCTGGATGCCTGTGCACCTCACCGGGGTCTGACCCCGTAGCGTTTGAGGACACGGCCCTGCTGCGCAGGACCGTGGCCCCCCTCGCAGCGGTCTTCCCAAGGGGTCAGACCCCGTCGGATCTTTCAGGTACTGGTGCCTCCACGGGAATCGGATGCGGGGATTCGGGTGCGGGCGTGCTACAAGGGGTCAGACCCCCGCCAGCTGCGGAGCATTTCCCGGGGGCCGGGCGCACCATCGGTCGGGGCGACCGGGCTTTCCATTGCGGCCGGATCGCTATAAGATCAGTCGCGATCAGTAGTTCGTTAACCGGCAGGATACGGATGTCATTGGAAATCTGCGTACTTGGAAGCGGCTCGGCAGGCAACAGCAGCGCCCTTCGGGGCCCCGGCGGGACGGTGTTGATCGACATCGGCTTCGGACCGCGGGCCACCGCCAAGCGGCTGGCAGGCGTGGCGGCCGCGATCGACGACGTGCGGGCGGTCTGCCTGACCCACCTGGACAGCGACCACTTCAACCGCAACTGGGTCAACACCCTGATCAAGCGCCAGATCCGCGTGTTCTGCCACGAGAGCCTCATCGAGCCGATCCTGGAGATGGCGGGCGGCGACCTGTTCGGCCCCGGCGCCAGGCTTCGGCCGCTGATCGAGCCGTTCGACGGGCGGTGTTTTTCGCCGCTGGAGGGGATATCGATGCACCCGGTCCGGCTGCCGCACGACCGGGCGGGCTCGCACGGATTCCGCATCGACCACGCCGCCGGCTGCATCGGCTACGCCACCGACCTGGGCACCGTGCCGGCCGAGCTGCTCGAGTGCTTTGACGGCCTGGATCTCCTCGCACTCGAAAGCAACTACGACCGGCAGATGCAGATCGACAGCCCCCGGCCCTGGTTCCTCAAGCAGCGGATCATGGGCGGGGCGGGTCACCTGTCGAACGAGCAGTCGCTGGCGGCGGTGCGGCACATCCTGGACCGTGAAGACGCCAGAAGCGGTGGTCGGCTCCCCGGGCGGATCGTGCTGCTGCATCGCAGTCGCGACTGCAACTGCCCCGGTATCGTCCGCCGGCTGTTCGAGGCCGACCCGCGGATCGCCGAGCGGCTGGTGCTGGCCGAACAGGGCGAGGCGACAGAGTGGCTACGTTCGCCTTCCACGAAAGAATAACGGAACCACTGCATCAGGCCCAGTGGAAGCCGTGGCTACGGACGCCGGCCAAACCGGGAACAAGCGTCCCCACTGCTGCACTCGCTCTCTTCGGGGCCGTCCTCGACCCTGAGGCTCGACCACTCGCATCGCTGCGCTTGCTCGGGCGGACCGGCTGAAGCCGGTACTCCGAACGCCGCCTGAAGGCGGGACTCCAAACGCCCGCTGAAGCGGGGACTCCAAACGTCGAGACCGGACGATTTCCGCCCTCACCGGGCGCAGCCGGCGCGGGGCGATTCGGGTATGATACCCCCTCGCAATCCACGAAAACAGGGAAGGAGACTCGCAATGCCGCACAAACCGATGCTCGCCGAGACGTACGCGTTCAACCTGGAAATGATCAAGATGACGCTGGCCGACTTCTCCGACAGCGACATGCTCTGCCGGCCAGCACCCAAGGCCAACCACGCCCTGTGGCAGCTGGGGCACATGATCAACTCGGAGACGCGGCTGCTGGAGGGCATAGCCCCTGGCACCGCCCCGGCCCTGCCCGAGGGGTTCGGCGAAAAGTTCGGCATGGACGCGGTCACCTGCAACGACCCGGCGGCCTTCGGGCACAACAAGGACCAGCTGCTGGAGCTGTTCGCCAATGTCCGCGGAGCGACGATCGACTGGATCAAGACGGTCAAGCTCCCCGAGCTCGACAAGCCCGCGCCCGAGCAGATGCGCTCCCGCTTCCCGACCGTCGGGCACATCGCCATGCTGATCTACGGCCATGCGACGATGCACGGCGGACAGATGCAGGTGATCCGACGGGTGCTGGGCAAGCCGGTGCTGTTCTAAGACGGCAGAACTCGCGGACGCGAATTCCGGAGCGGACGGTGCTGCACGGCCATGCGAACGACCGCAGAACCGTGGCACCCGGGATCGGCTCTCGGGTGTCGGGTGTCGCAACGGCAGGGGGCAGGGGTCAGTACGACGGGCACGGCCCTGCGAACGACCGCAGGACCGTGACACCCGAAACCAACGACAACGGCACCCCGCTTACGCTTCGGGCTCTTTCCCGTTTGTCTGTGAGCCCAACGCTCATCCGATGGATTCCATGGCCACACACATCGTGGCCATGGCACCCGACACCCGGTGCGCGGGTTACTCCTGCTCTTCGCCGTTGGTATCGCCAAGCTGGGGGACCATCAGCATACGGATCTCGGCCATGATCCGCATGAACTCGCGCAGGTCATCGGACGGCAGCTGCGCAAGCGTTTCGGCGGCCAGCGAGATCCGCGTCTCCCGGAAAAGCCTGTGTGCCCGCCGTCCCGTCTCGGTGATGGTCACGTCGATGCGCCGCCGGTCGGCGGGGTTGATGGTGCACTTGATCAGGGGCTTGTCCCGCCGTTCGAGGCTCCGCAGGATGCGGGACATCTGGGCGGGCAGGATGCCGAGCTCCTTGCGAATCATGCCGACGGTCTGGGAACTGTGACGGACGGCCAGGTCAAGGGCAAGAAACTCGGTCTCCGTCAGGTCCATCGCCCCGCGGCGACGGCGACGGGTCCGCAACAGCCAGCTGAGCTTTGTCAGCTCGAAAATCTCTTCGGCAGCGCCGGTCATCAACTTGTCGGCCATATCGCTATGCTCGAGTTGTGCCAGCTTCCGGCGAACACCCTGCACGCGGCAGGCCATGATGTGACCACGCCGCCGGAAGCGAACGTCCACGGACAAAGCCCGACCCGACGAAGCCGGGGCGGGCGTCCTCGACCACTCCACTGATATTAAACAACAGCTAATTGTGGGTCAAACGGCATATTTACTTTGTCGGGGTCCCGGTCGGGCGGACATCGATGCCCTTGCCGAAGACCTCCTTGGCCAGCCGGATGTAGTGCAGGTAGTTGGCCAGCGGCACGTCCAGCGGCACGCGGTGGTCGCAGAACGGGATGAACCCGCCCTCTTCGACCAGCGGGGCCAGCCGATGAACCTCGGCGGTGATCGCCTCTTTGCTCTTTGCCAGGATGTGCTTGTCAAAGCCGCCCATGATCCGCATGTTCTTGCCGAAGCGGCGACGGTAGGCGATCGCGTCGGTGCCCCAGGTGCCGATCTCCAGCGGGAACATCACGTTGACGCCGGCGTCCAGCCAGAGCGGGATCAGCTCGTCGATCTTGCCGTCGCAGTCGAGCACGACCAGCTCGCAGCCGTACTGCCGCAGCAGGCTGGTCACGCGAACGTAGTGCGGCTTCATGTACTTCTCGACGAACTTCGGCCCGATCAGCGGCCCCTGGTTAAAGCACATGTCCTCCCACATGCTGGCGTAGTCGAAGGTCACGCCGTTGTCCCGGGCGATGGGCAGGGCCCGGCCGAGCACATCGACGAACAGGTCGCCCAGGGTGGTCACCATCTCGCCGAACAGGTCCGGATCGTCGTAGACGAGCAGGGCGATGTTCTCGAAGCCCATCCAGTCGCGAAGCCAGCCGAACAGGCTGCCGGTGTTGATCGACAGCGGATACGTGCGGTTGCTGTCGGCGTGGACCCGGCATTTTTCGGCGAAATCGTCCGGGATGCGGCCTGCGGTGGTCGGGTCGAGACGGGGCTTGTAGTGCTTTTCCCAGGTTGCGCGGTCCTTGAGCGTCCAGTCGATGTAGTGGGGGATGGTCTTGTGGGTCTTCTTCTGCAGCGCGATCACGCCGTCGCCCTGCTGGACCACCTCGGTGTCGCCGCGGTCTTCGAGGACCTTGTGCTCGAACCCGGGGAGCAGGCCGATGTTCACGTGCAGGCCGCGCCACTGGGCGTCCATGCCGAAAAAGTCGTCGGGCTCGGCGTCTGCGGGCATGCCCTGCTCTTTCCAGGCGGGGATGGTCTCGGCCCAGAAGCCGAAATCCCAGATCGGACAGCGGTCGACGGGCTGATAGTTCATCTGGGCGAGAAAGCGCTGGCGATCATTCATCTCCACGACCTCCTGTTGGCTATCAAAGCG
>JAWLBS010000329.1:0-5591 GCA_041687575.1 Phycisphaerae bacterium
CGGCTGACGGGACGGTGGTCCGGCCTGCCGGTGGCGACGCTGTGGCTGGTGATCTTCGCGGGCACCTGGTGGGGGCTGATGCTGCCGGTGGCGCCGCGGTTGACGGGCGAGCCGTGGCCCGGCTGGTTCGGCTGGCTGTTGTGGATCCAGACGGTATGGGCGTGGGTGCTGCTGGCGGCGGTGTTGATTTGGGTTCGCCAGGGGTGGCGGCGGCAGGCGATGGCGTGGCCCGGCGACCTGGACTCGCTGGTTCGCGCGAGCCGACCCTGGCCGGGGCTGGAACCGACCGTCGCGGCGGTCGGGCTGATCCTGATCCCGCTGGGGCTGTGGCACGCCTTCTGGACCGGCCCGGACGCCGTCGCGATCGTGCGGCTGACGACCTGGGACATGGTGGCCGGGGCCCTGGCGCTGTCGGCGTTCATCGGCTGGCACTGGAGCCGCACGATCGGCGAGCTCGCCCTGTCATTGTGGACGGTGTCGCTGGCGGCCCTGGGCGGCACGACGGCCCTGCAGCTGGCGGGGCCGGGCGAGGCGCTGGACATGCTGCCGGCCGTGCAGACGGGGGTGCTGGTCGGCCTGACGGCGGCGGCGTTTTTGTGGTACTGGCTGGCGGGGGTGTGGCGTCAGCAGCTCCGCGAGGGGCGGGCGTGGACGGTCACGGGGCGGCTGGTCCCGCTGGCCGACCGGGTGGGTTTCCTGTCGGCGGCGCTGGCGTTGCTGGTCGGGGCGAAGCTGGCCCTCTGGCCGCGGCTGCGGTATGGCTCGGCGGACGACTCGCTGGGCCGGCTGGCGCTGGTGAGCCTGACGTACGTGCTCCTGATCGTCGTGTGCCTGTACGCCGCCCGGCGGATGCGGAAGCGAACGATGCTCTACCTGGCGGGGCTGACGGGCGTGACATGGTGTTTCTTCCTCTGGATGCGGCTGTAATCCTTTCGCCTTTCCGGTGACAGGTTCTGTGCCTGACATGACATTCCGTCGGCGTGTGCGCTGCCGGGGTGGTTGGTTCTGGTCAGCGGTTGTGGTAAAGTCTGCATTTGCAGGCCGAGGCGGTCTGTCAGTCGTGGAGTGTGGCCCCTTACGACCATTGGAGCCGAACGATGCGGATCGAGAGCGGATTGGGAAAGCGTACGGTCACCCGGCTGGGCCTGGTGTTTCTGCTGTTCGCGGCGTTTGCCGCGTGGTTTGCCTATGACGGGTGGGTGAAGTATCCGCAGATGAACCTCGACGAGGCGCGGCAGGCGTTTCCGGAGAACGCCGAGACCCCGACGCCCAACCCGGCGGTGACCGAGAAGGACGTCAAGGACCTCAAGGCCGATCCGGGGCGTGAGTTGACCATGGCGGACCTGACCGAGGCGTGGGGCGAGCCGGCGTACCTTGGGTCGGCCGGCGCGCAAGCCGATGCCGGGGAGCGGGTGGCGTTTTTCGTCGGGCCGTACGGCTGGGCGCGGGCGACGCTGGACGGCGAGCGGGTCGAGAAGGTCGATTGGCGGGCGGCGTCGAAGGCGTCGTCGGACATCGCGGTGCAGCAGATGCTGGCAGGGGTGCTGCTGGCGGCGGCGGCGATCCCGCTGCTGCTGCTCTTGCTGCAGCTGCCCAAGAAATACATCCTGGACGACGAGGGGCTGGTGCTGCCGTCGAGCGGACGGATCACCTACGAGCAGATGACCGGGATCGACGCGTCGGCACTGCACACCAAGGGGCTGGTCCGGCTGCAGTACCGCGACGCGGCCGGGCAGGACCGGGTTGCGGTGCTGGACGAGGAGAAGATCGACCGCTTCGACGAGATCGTCGTCGGCCTGTGCGAGAAGAAGGGCTGGCCGGTCCAGGTGGAGTCGGCGCTGGAAGAGGCCGACGCGCCGGATGCGGAGAAGCAGTAGTCGGCCGGCGGTCGCCGGCGCCTGCACAGCCCTAGCCGGGTGGCTGCTCGCGTTGCCGGATTTCCTGGCGGCGCATGGGCATGGCGTCGATCCGGCCGAAGATCTCCTCGGGCCGAACGGGTTCGGCGGCGCGGAGCTTGGAGGCGCCGTCCTTGCCGATCAGCAGCAGCGTGAACGTGCCGGCCGGTATGTCCAACTCCCGTCGGAGCGTTTCGGCGACCTGGGGCGCGATGGTGGTTTTGCCGACGCGGCCGGGCCGATCTTCGTAGAGATGGAAGACAAGCAGGTCGCGGTCGGCGATCTCCGATTCGCGATGCTGCCAGCGGGCGCGAAAGGCTTGCATGGACGGGTCGTCGGGGCTGGGGGCCGCGGCGATCAGGAGCCGGTTTCGCCACTGGTATACGGACAGATCGATGCAGCCGATCATGGCGGAACTCCCTGTTCTTTCGGCGTCTGCGGCCGGCAACGCGGCAGCGATCAGCGTGGCAATGATCAGAAGAGATCCGGTCATTTCAAGGTCATCCTTTGTTGCTGGTGCGTCGGGTCTCGCGGACCCGCCGTGACACCTGAGGGGTTGTATCGCCCATCAGAATCATAGGTGTTTTTCGGGCCGGTTCATCTTCGCGGGCGTCGCTTGAGGTGTATGAGGCGCGCTTGTGCGGGCAGTGGATCGGTTGGACAATGGGGCGCGTCTCAGTGGCAAGGGCGGCATGACGGTGGGCGGGGCCTTGTCGGGCGGCACGAGGGCAAAGCCGCCTGAGGGTGCCAGCCGCCATCCCGGTTACCCAGGGACTGCGCCGTACAAAATGGCTGCCAGGTGAATGTGCATGATTACGATAACCGTACAACCGACGTTCGGGGATTTCTATCAGGCCGCGCGGTACCACGCGCGGATGCGGGACCTGAAGATCGTACTGGTGCTGGCGGTGCTGACCGTTGCGGCGATGATGTGGCACCGGTACCTGTTCGTGGGTCTGGCGCTGGTGTACCTGGTGCTGCGGCCGCTGCATATGCGGGCACGCTGCAGACAGGTGTGGGAGCAGACGCCGTCGGCGCATCGGGGGCCGACGACCTACCGGCTGGACGAGATCGGGCTGCATGAGCAGGGAGCGGGCCACACGGCGCTGACCCGGTGGGACAACTTCCTGGAGTTCCGTGAATCGAAGGATGCGTTCCTGCTGTACCTGAGCCCGCACCTGTACGTCTTTCTGCCGAAGCGGTTCATCGAGCCGCCGCAGCAGGAGGCGATTCGTGAGCTGCTCAGCAAGCACGAAAAGGCGCAGGATGGCAAGCAGGCGGCGGACCGGTTGTCGCTGGAGGCCGAGTCGCGGCATTTGAACTAAAGCCCTCCATTGACAGACCATTTGTGGAGGGGCAACGATGAGGCGGATGGAATGCGGGCCGGCGCAGTGCGGACGGCCAGGCGAGCAGCTCAAGGCGAACACGAAGGGAGGGCGGTGATGGCTCGCACGTCGCGCAGGCAGTCGGGTCGGTTGGACGCACTGGCGTCTGAAACGAAACAGACATCGCGCAAGGGGCCGCTGGTCGGGCTGGCGGTGCTGGTGGTGGTGCTTGCGGTGCCGGTGGGCAACCTGCTGGTCACGGCGGGCCCAACGCCGGTCGGCGTGGCGGCGGCGAGTCACCCGACCTTTGCGGGCGCGGCGGCGGTCGTCGAGGGCAAGTGCATGGACTGTCACTGGTCGCAGGCGGCGGTGCCCTGGTACGGCAAGGTGCCGGTGGCGGGCGGGATGCTTGCGGCGGACATGGAGACGGGCACCCGCTGGTTCGATGCGGTTCGCGAGCTGACGCCGGGGCCGGACGAGCCGTACGGCGAGGCGGCGCTGGCGAAGCTGGAGTACGTGGTCGAGCGGCAGACCATGCCGCCGACAAAGTACGCGCTGTTGCACTGGAACCGCGGCCTGAGCGACACCGACCGCGAGACGATCCTGGCCGCGATCCGCGCGGTCCGCAGCGAGCACTATGCGACCGACGGCGTGGCCGATCGATTCGCCACGTATGCGATCCAGCCGGTGCCGCGCGAGGTGGAGGTCGATGCGGCCAGAGCGGCGCTGGGCGAGGCGATGTACCACGACGTGCGGCTCAGCGGGGACGACACGCTGTCGTGTGCATCATGCCACGGGCTGGAGACCGGCGGGTGCGATCAGGTGCCGGTCTCGACGGGGATCAACGGGCAGAAAGGGCCGATCAACGCGCCGACCGTGTACAACGCAGTGTTCAACCTGGCGCAGTTCTGGGATGGGCGGGCGGCCGACCTGAAGGAGCAGGCGGGCGGGCCGGTCACCAATCCGATCGAGATGGGGGCGAGCTGGGACCAGGTGCTGCCGAAGCTGCGCCGGGACCAGAAGGTGGCGGCGGGATTTGCCGCGGCGTACCCGGACGGGCTGACGGCCGACAACATCACCGACGCGATTGCCGAGTTCGAAAAGACCCTGGTCACGCCCGACAGCGCGTTCGACAGGTACCTCAAGGGCGACGCCTCGGCGATGAATGAGCAGCAGATCCGCGGGATGCACCTGTTCGAGGAGAACGCCTGCGCCAACTGCCACGTCGGCAAGGCGATGGGCGGGCGGTCGTACGAGCGGATGGGACGGGCCCGCGACTACTTCGCCGGCCTGGGCCGGCCGATCACCGACGCCGACGTCGGCCGGTTCAACGTGACCGGCGAGGAGGCGGACCGGCACCGCTTCAAGGTGCCCGTGCTGCGGAACGTGGCGCTGACGTACCCGTATTTCCATGATGGCTCGCAGACGACGCTGAAAGGGGCGGTGTTTGTGATGGCGGCATTTCAGGGCTATCGCCAGTACACCGGCGACGAGGCCGACGCGGTGGTGGCGTTTCTGGAGGCGCAGACGGGGCAGTATCGGGGCCAGCCGCTGGCGGTGGCGGAGTGACAAGGTGACACGGTGAGGGGGTGACAAGGTGAAACAACAACAGCATCTATCCGCAGATCTCGCAGATTACACAGATTAATAACAGCCACGGCAACAACGGCAACGACAATGGTCGCCAGAGGCGAGTGTGCTGGTGACGACGGCGAAACCGAAAGGCCGGAAAGGTCTTCCATGCGGTTGCAAATCAGGCCCTGCGTTATCATGGGATACATACTGGGGATCGGGTGGCTCCTGTGTGCCCTGACGTACGTCACCTTTTACCCGATCGGCTATGTGGACGGACTCTTTGAAGCAGGTCCACACGTCTCTGATGGATATGCCTGGAAGCCTTGGAAGCAGATATCGAATGTGCCTCATCTGCCGGACAGGCTGCCGCCATCGCTTGACGACACCGCCTCCATTCGAGAGGGAAGCCGGGCCGGATTCTGCTTCCGCTGGACGGCGTTCCAGGCTCGCAGCAGCTCTCAATCCGAGCCGAGGTTTGTGCCCCAGTGGACACGCTACGGCGTGCGTCCGGGGGCGTGGGTTGTCGCGGGGCTGCCGGCCCTGTTGTTCATCGCGGGCGGGTACGTTCTGCGGGGTAGACGGCGGCATGCGTGACGGCGAATGAGGCAGGCGGGAATGGAGTCGTTGTATGGACCCGGTGGCAAGGATTTCGATTCGGGCGGCAGCCGAGGTAGTGCGCGGGCGGGTGGTGCGCGCGCCGGTCAAGGAGTCGGCGGAGCTGAATGCGCGGGTGGGGGCGCGGCTGGTCTTCAAGTGCGAGAACCGGCAGAAGTCGGGGTCGTTCAAGTTTCGGGGT
>JAWLBS010000330.1:0-5557 GCA_041687575.1 Phycisphaerae bacterium
CGGACCTCGACCAGGTCGAACGGCTCGGTCAGCACCCGCTCCGCCCGGTCCAGGTCATCGACCGCCACCGCCGCCTCGGCCTCGTACACCTTCACGTGGCCGTGCGCCCGCACGTCGGCCGGCAGGCCATCGACGATCCGCAGCCACTCGGCCGGCTTGCCCGCATCGACCAGCGTCTTGCCGCACTCGATCACCAGCCGCTGGTTGCCCGGCGCCATCTCGACCGCCTTGATATACAGCCCGGCCGCCTCGGCGACGTCGCCGGTGTGGTTGGCCAGCGCTGCCAGCATCCGGCAGGCCCACGCGCTGGGTTTGCACTGCACGGACCGCTGCCAGGCGTCGCGGGCCTTGTCGAAGTCCCACTGCCCGCCAAGATACATCACCCCCAGGTGCAGCCAGCTGAGCCAGTGGTCGCTCCGGCCGGCCTGGACCGAGGCCTCGAGCATCTCGCGCCACTCGTCCTGGATCATCCACGAGACCGGCGGTTCGGTCGGATCGGTCTCGGGCAGCACGCCCTGCTCCAGCAGCGACAGCCAGGGGGCCTGCTCGGGGCCCATCGTCTCATCGGGGAACGGCAGCGACGGCGGGGCGAACGGCGCCTGCCCCGCGTGGGCCCGCCGGCGGCTTTCCAGCGCGCCCCAGCCGGAGGCGGTCTGGATCATCTCCTCCGGCGGGGACTCCGCCATCGACCGGGTCCGCCGCAGCTGCTGCTCGATCTGCTCGAAGGTGATGTTCGCATCGACCGCCCGCTGCGCCTCGGCCCGCGCCGCCGACCAGTCCTGGCCGTGGACGACCTCGCCAGCGGCCTCGACCCGGCCGTACGCCTCGAGCCACTCCCACTCGGTCTTTGGCGGCAGGGGCAGGCACTCGGTCTGCGTCCGCGCCAGCCCGCCCTGGATCTCGATGTAGGGGTGGCCCGGCGTGTTGAGGAAGTCCTGCCACCGCCGCCCGCCCGGACCCTGGCTGAAGACCCAGAGCTTCCGCCCGATGAGCCGCGCGGTCGAGGACTGGAAGAACCCGTTGCCCTGGCGGTCGATCGAGGCGATCCACGGGTAGTCGCCGTGCTCGATCCGGAAGAACCGGTCGCCCGAGTGCAGGGCGTTGGTCGGGTAGCTGTAGTCCCGCCCCTCGTGGACCGGGTACTTGTGCAGCTCCAGCGCCCCCGGCGCCCACTGGTGCGAGCCGACGGCCGGGGCCATGATCCGCACATCCGGGCTCTCGGGCACGGCGATGTTGCTCCACCAGTAGATCGGCACGGTGCGATCGTCGAGGTTCGCCAGCCGCACCCGCACCATCAGCACGGGCGAGCCATCCGGCAGCCACGCGTCGATCTGGTAGGCCATCTGCCGGACCCGCTCGTATTCCCACATCCGCAGCACCGGCGTGCCATCATCCAGCCGCGTCCGCGCGGCGAAGATCCGGTCGCAGGTCAATGGCGTGTGGCCGATCCAGCAGAAATTCCACTCCGCGCCCCCGCTGAACCACGCGTTGCGCAGCGCCAGGTTGGCCGGCTGGAACACCGGGGTCACGTGCAGCAGCTCCCGCCCCGACGGCTTGTGGTACAGCGACCAGAGCCGCCCGCCCATCGTCAGCAGGAACGTCGCCCGCAGGATGTCGTTTTCCAGCACCGCTGCCTCGAAGCCCCGCGGGGTGCGGTCGCGGTCGTAGGTGTCCTGCACGAAGTAGGGCAGGCAGCCGTGGTGGTAGCCGTAGCCGAAGTACTTGACGTCCTCGTCGGTCAGCCCGCCGCGGGGCTCGCGGGGTTTGACCAGTTCGGCCGTGTCGTACCAGATCGGGACCAGGGGACTGGCCGCACCGAGGTTGGCAGCGGGCATGACATACTGCTCGAGGCGCAATTCGCTCACGGGTTTTCACTCCAGGGGGACAGATGGACCATTTGGGGGTCATACATTACCCGAAGCGCCGGACATGGCAAGGGTTGATCCGTTTTTCGGGCCGTTGCAGGGCGGGCTATCTGCCCGCGGGGTCAGACCCCTGTGGCGTGCACAGCATCCGGACCGCCAAAAGGTTTCGGCGTTGATTCCGCTGGGAGGCGTGCGACTCGGGGTCAGACCCCTAAAAATGGGAAACGCCAGCGCCTGACGGGGGTCTGACCCCTTGCAGCACGCCCGCACCCGAATCCCCGTATCCGATTCCCGCGGGGGCACCCATACCTGAACGATCCAACGGGGTCTGACCCCCTGGGGGAGAACGCTCCGGACGGGCACCACGGTCCCGCGCCAACGAGCTGCGACCGTAAGGGAGCGGTAGATCCCGCCGTGCCCCTGCCCGCGCCACGGGGTCAGACCCCAGTGGCGTGCACAGCATCCGGACCGCCAAAAGGTTTCGGCGTTGATTCCGCTGGGAGGCGTGCGACTCGGGGTCAGACCACTAAAAATGGGAAACGCCAGCGCCTGACGGGGGGCTGACCCCTTGCAGCACGCCCGCACCCGAATCCCCGTATCCGATTCCCGCGGGGGCACCCATACCTGAACGATCCAACGGGGTCTGACCCCCTGGGGGAGAACGCTCCGGACGGGCACCACGGTCCCGCGCCAACGAGCTGCGACCGTAAGGGAGCGGTAGATCCCGCCGTGCCCCTGCCCGCGCCACGGGGTCAGACCCCAGTGGCGTGCACAGCATCCGGACCGCCAAAAGGTTTCGGCGTTGATTCCGCTGGGAGGCGTGCGACTCGGGGTCAGACCCCTGGAAGCCCCCAAACGCCACGGGATCAGACCCCGACTCGTCACCTTTATCTCGGCAGGAACAGCACGAGCAGCTCCTCCATCCGGTCGATGATCGCGTCGGGCTTGTGTTTGGGAGAATCCTCCCGGGACCAGTCGCTCGCCCCGCCGCGAAACAGCACCGCCCGCATGGAGGCCGCCTGGGCCCCGCCGATGTCACAGCGGGGCGAGTCGCCGACGTAGACGACATTGCGCGGCTCGAGGGGGCCGCCATCGCGCATGGCCTCCAGGGCACACCTGAACACATCCGGGTGCGGCTTGCGGAGCCCGATCTCGCTGCTGAAGGTGCACGACTCGAAATGCTCCAGCAGCCCCATCCCCTCCAGCGCCGCCCGGCACACGGCCGGCGGGGCCGCCACGTTGCTCAGCAGACCCAGCCGATACCCCCGCCGGCGCAGCTCCGTCAGCACCGGGATCGGCCTGGCCAGCAGTTCGATCCCGCCGGGCCAGTACTCCCACAGGGCATCGGTCAGGGCGGGCACGTCCCAGCGGCTCTTGCCCGCCAGGCCCATCTGCTCGCCCCAGGCCTGCAGCACGGCCGGCACGTCGACCTCGCGGCAGCTCGGGTCGGCGTCGGCCTTGAGGTAGGCCTGCTGCATCACCTTGCCCAGCGAGGCGGCGACCCCGACCCGGGCCTTCTCATCGAAGCCCAAATGGGCGGCGATCCCGGTGATGCCCCGGACGATCGCGTCGCGCTCCCGCTCGTTGCGGCACAGCGTCCCGCCCCAGTCGAACAGGATACAGCGAATCTCCCGCAGCCAGTTGAATCCGCCCATAGCCACACCGTTCCTCGGCCCCGGTCCCGTGCCAGCCGCACTCGCCCGCCGGCAGCCCTCGCGCTCGCCAGGCACCCCGCCCGGTCGCGCCGCCCAGTATACCCGCTGGATTCGCGGCCGTGTACAGGCCCCAGCGCAAACGACCTTCCGCAGATTACGCAGATTTTCACAGATTGGAAACAGCAACAACGACAGGGATCAGGGGTCAGGGGTCAGGGGTCGGGGGGCAGGGATCAGGGGGGACAGGGCCGCCCGGCCTTCTGTCGCAATCGTGATCGTTACTGTTTATCCGCGTTTCGTCCGCGCTGATCCGTGGCTGGAATCGCCTTTGTTGTTGCCGTGGTTGTTGTTCTACATCTGAGGAATCTGCGGAAATCTGCGGAAGGCTGTTTTCGCACAGCCTCGTGCACGCCTGCGAACCCGACGGATCGATGTCATTGCCGTTACTGACCCCTGATGCCTGACCCCTGACCCCTGCCGTCACTGGCAACTGGCAGCTGGCTACTGTTGTCCAGTCATCTCGGACTCCCTCTCCCGCACCCGCGCTGCGGCCACCTCGGCGACCGCGCCCAGCGGCAGCATCTCCACCGACGCCGAATCCCGCCACTTCAGCTCGGCCCGCTGCTCGGCGAAGCTCCGCCGGCCCACCGCGACCCGCAGCGGGATGCCCACCAGGTCGGCGTCGACGAACTTCGGCCCGGGACGCATCGGCCGGTCGTCGTAGAGCACGTCGATCCCCAACCGCCGCAGCTTCTCATAGATCGCGTCGCACTCGCCGGTGATCGCCTCGTCCTTGCCCTCCAGGTTCACCAGCAGCACCTCGAACGGCGCGACGGTCACCGGCCAGAGGATGCCCTTGTCGTCGTGGTACACCTCGATCACCGCCGCCATCAGCCGCTCCAGCGGGATCTCGCAGGCCCCCATCACCAGCGGGTGGCTCTGCCCCTGCTCGTCCAGGTAGCTGGCGCCCATCGCCGTTGCCAGCGCTGCGCCCGGCCGCGACGCGCTGCCCACCCGGATCCCCCTGACCATCTGCAGCGGGGCCTCGCACCGCCCGCACCGGTCGCCCTCGACCGCGTTGCGGATATCCGCCACGTGGTCGACGGGGAAGTCCCGCCCGGGCTCGAGGTGCACCACGTGCCAGTCCGTCCGGTTGGCGCCCGTGGCGGCATCGTGCATGACAGCCACCGCGGGATCGACGATCAGCAGGGCCCCCTTTTCGGCCAGCCCCTGCGGGCCGGCAAAGCCGACCTCCGCGCCCGTCAGATGGCGGACCGTCTCGACGTCGGCCATCTCCACGGCGTCGCCGCCGGCCACGCCGGTCGCCCGCGAATCGCCCGCCACTGCCGCATCGCCGGGCGACCACGACTCGCCCGCAGACTCGGAAGCACCCGTCGCCCCCTCGCCCGCCGCTGCCGTGTCGCCGGATGACCCGGACTCGCCATCTGCCCCGGCAGCGCGGGAGGCCCCGGCGCTCTCGTCAGATGTTGACGCCTTCGCCGCCTCCGCTTCGACCGCCTCGATCGCGCGGGCCAGTTTGGCCGGGCTCACCTCGTGGTCCCCCCGAACCAGCGCGACCACGACCCGGCCGGCCGCAGTCTTGTGGATCAGCGTCTTGATCATCTGCGAGGGCGTCCGCCCCAGAAACGTTGTCACCTCCTCGATCGTCCGCTGCCCCGGCGTGTGGACCTCCTCCATCTCCGGCGGCACGTCCTCCAGCGGCTCGATCAGGGGAGGCGCGATCGGTGTGCGGGCAAGGCTGCCGGCGTACTGGCACCCCGGGCACCTCGCCACCACGTCCTCGCCACTGCCGGTCGGGACGAGCAGTTCGTTTGACGCGCCGCCTCCAGCTGCACCGGACTCCGCCTCCACCGAAACGTGCCCCAGCCCGCACCGCTCGATGACCCGCCGGCACGCGCCGCAGAGTCGCTCGTACGACCGGGCGAGCCCCGAGGCGTGCGCGTCGAAGGAGAGGGCCTCCATCGCCAGCGACTCGCGGCTGCGCAGCACCCCGCCCCGCGGCCGCGGGTCGTCGCG
>JAWLBS010000331.1:0-5539 GCA_041687575.1 Phycisphaerae bacterium
GGCCGGCCGGTGCTGGTCGGCGGCACGCCGGGCGGGCCGAACCAGGTGCAGTGGAACTTTCAGATCCTGACCGACGTTCTGGATCTGGAAATGCCGCTGGAGCGGGCGGTGGCGGGGCCGCGCTGGGCGTGGACCGAGGCGCTGCATGTCAATATAGAGTCAGATTTCGGCCGGCCTGTCCTGGAATCGCTCGCCGCCCGCGGCCACGACCTATCGGTCCTGCCGCCGAAGGGCGTCGGCGGGCGGGTGCAGCTGATTCGCCTGGATCCGGACAGCCGGCAGCGCGAGGGGGCCGGCGACCCCCGGATCAACGGGTCCGTCCTGGCGACGATGCGCTGAGGACATCTGCACAGGAGAGAAATTCGCGCAGCCAGGGCCCCGATTTTGCCGATAACACATAGCGGAGCGACGCGAATGTTGACAACGGGGTCCCGGCGGCGCAATGTGCGTCCAGATAATGACTTGCCGGCAGAATGGCCCGGAGGTCGATGGTGACGGCCACTGCAGAAAGAGGTTGTTTTTCGCCGGCCGATCGCTATGCTGTGGTAGCACGTGAGGCATGGCGCGGCCGGCTCACGCCACCAGAATTCGGCAACCGGTGCCACCCGACGTTGGGTTCGCGGTGTTCCATATTGATGTAAACAGGGGATGGACAGCACGGGACGGTGCCATACCGCCGTCCGAGCGACCGGCTGTGCATGAAGCATGCAGGAGAAACCATGAGGATTCTGGCGACCCGCGGCAACACTCGGATTCGGGTTCTTGTTGGCTGTGCATTGGTCGGGCTGTTCTGCTGGCAGCTCGGTTGGGATTCCGAAACCGATCAGCCGAACGTGGTCCGCGCCGGGGGGATGGTTCAGCCGGCCATAGCCTACACCAAGGCTCCGGCCATCACGACCGACCTGACCCCTGCCGAGCTCGTCAAGAGCGACCCCATGAAACTGCTCGAAGTAGCCCTGCAGCGATATCAGACCAGCATCAGCGACTATACGTGCACCTTCACCAAGCAGGAGCGGATCGACGGCAAGCTCGGCGACAGCCAGCAGATCGCGGTGCGGTTCTGCGAGATGCCGTTCAGCGTCCTGATGGAGTGGGTCAAGAATCCCGGTGACGCCCGGCGCGTGCTCTACGTGCAGGGTCGCTGGCAGAATGACGACGGCGAGGACCTGGCCAAGATCGAGCCGCAGGGGGCGATCGCCCGGCTGCTGGTCAAGAGCGTGACGCTGCCGATCAACGGGTCGATGGCCAAATCCCAGAGCCGCCGCACGATCGACCAGTTCGGCTTCGGCAACGCCCTGAAGCTGATCATCGATTACGCCCGCCTGGCGATCGACGCCGGGCAGGGCAGCATCGTCTACCTCGGCGAAGACGAGCACGAAGGGCGCAAGACGTGGGTCCTGCAGCGGACGCTGCCCTACACGGCGGACAACTGCCAGTGGCCCGACCGCGTCCTGATCGTCGAGGTCGACCAACAGTGGCTCCTGCCGGTGGCGTGCCAGACCTACGCCGACGACCAGAAGCAGCATATGCTGGCCAGTTACGTCTTTTCCGACATCCATCTCAACAACGGCCTGACGGCCGATGATTTCGACCCGAAGGCGAACGGCTTTTAGGCCTCCCGATCGGTTGCAGGAAGCGCGGTTTTGCCTGCCGGCTCTGTCAGGCAACGGCTGCGCGGTGACATGTCCGGCCTCATCGAACGGCGACTGTGCCGTGGCGAGGCCGCAGGATGTGGCACTCGACCCGCTCCTTGGCGGCGTTATTCTCGTGGCGCGGCTTTCTTCTGCCTTCGTGGCTCGGCCACTCGCATCGCTGCGCTCGCTCGGGCGGACCGCCTGAAGGCGGGACTCCGAACGCCCGCTGAAGCGGGGACTCCTAACTTTGCGGGCATAGCCCGCCCTACGTCGGCTAAAGCCGGGACTCCGAACGCCTGCTAAACCCTGCCCTTGCCCGATGCCGATATGAACATCGGAGTGTCGTCCGCGCTGGCCGCGGACGTAACGGCAAGGCTGCCAGGGAGCGGCTATGAGCGGTATCACCACCGGCGTCGGACTGATGTCGGGCATGGACATTCAATCGATCGTCGAAGGCCTCATGTCGATCGAGCGCAGGCCCGTCAACCTGCTGCAGAGTCGCCTCAAGGAGGTCCAGGCCCAGCGGACGGCCTATGCGGACCTGTCCGCGCGGGTCCTGGCGATCAAGTCCGCCATCGGCTCGTTCCGTACCAGCACGGTCTTCCGCGCCACCCTCGCCAGAAGCAGCAATGAGGACATGATCGTCGCCAAGGCGACCAGCGGTGCCGCCGCCGCCATGCACCGCATCCGCGTCCAGCAACTCGCCACCAGCCAGCAGATGGTCAGCCGCGGCGTGACCGACCCGGCCCGCAGCCCCCTTGGCCAGGGGACGGTCGTGCTGGCGTCGGCCCTTTCGCGGCTGGGTCAGGCGACCTCGCTCGACTTTTTAAACGGCCAGCGCGGCGTGGATAGCGGCATCATCCGCATCACCGACAGGTCGGGGGCCTCGGCCCAGGTCGACCTCTCTACCGCCAAGACCGTCAAGGACGTCGTCAGCGCGATCAACACGACCTCTGGAATCCAGGTGCAGGCCGAGGTCCGCGGGGACCGGCTCGCCATCGTCGACCTGTCCGGCCAGACCGCTTCCGCCCTGACCGTCGCCGACGTCGACGGCGGCACGGTTGCGGCCGATCTGGGCATCGCCGGCACCGCCGCGGGCGGCGAACTGCTCGGCGGCGACATCAACAGCCTCAGCGAAGACACGATGCTCCGCCTGCTCAACGACGGCAACGGCATCGGCATCTCCGGCAACACCGCCGACATGACCCTCACCGCGGCCGACGGCACGAGCTTCGACATAAACCTGTCGGACATCGTCACGACCGAGACGAACCTTAAGACCCTCAACGGCGGCCTGGGTGTGCGGCTGGGCACGATTCGCGTGACCCACTCGGACAAGACCATCGACGAGGTCGACCTTAGCGGCGCCAACACCATCGGCGACGTGATCACCGCCCTGGGCGAGCAGGCCAATCTGACCGTTGCGATGGTCAGCGGCAAGTTCACCATCACCGACAAGGCCGACGGCGATGGGAAACTCATCATCGAGGACCTGACCGGCCACGCCGCACTGGACATGGGCTTCAGGGGCGAATCCTCGGGCCTGGACAACGACGACCCCGAGGCGATCAAGGGCAAGGAGATCTACCAGGTCCGCTCGCTCGGCGACGTCCTGCGGGCGATCAACTATGCGGCTGGCAACTACGACGCCGCCACCGGCACCAGCAAGGTCACCGCCTCGGTCCGCGCTGACGGCAAGGGCGTCGTCCTGACCGACAATACCGGCGGGACCGGCACGCTCACCGTCACGTCGGCGATGAACAGCCGTGCGGCCGAGGACCTCGGGCTGACCGGTCCGGCCTCGGGCGGCGTGATCACCGGGGGGCGGTTGATCGCCACGATGAACAGCACGCTGCTGCGGTCGCTCAACGGCGGCCGGGGCATCAGCGAGCCCGGGCAGGTCGAGATCACCGACCGGGCGGGCAACACGTCGACGTTCGACCTGAGCGGGGCCGAAACCGTTGACGACGTGCTGGGGATCCTGCAGGCCCAATCGGGCGGTGCGCAGATCTCCGCGCAGCTCAGCGAATCGGGCCTGGGCATCGTCATCCGCGACCTGAGTGGCGGGACCGGGCAGATGTCGGTCGCGGACGCAGCAGGCACGACGGCGGCCGACCTGAACCTTGTCGGTCAGACCACCGGCGAGGTGCTGCGGGGCGGGCCGCTGTACCGGCAGTCCATCAGCGGCAACCAGCTGCTCAGCGAGATGAATTACGGCAAGGGCATTGCGGCCGGCTCGTTCAAGATCACCGACAGCATGGGCAATGTCCAGACCTTCAGCGTCCGGGCCGGCGCGGACGTGCGTCTGCGGGACGTGATCAACCTGATCAACAGCTCGACCGACAGGGTCGAGGTCGAGGCGCGGATCAACGATTCCGGCGACGGCATCGTCATCATCGACAAGGCGAGCGGCCCCAACGCGCTGAAGATCGAGGACAACGGCTCGACCACTGCCGGCGATCTGCGCATCGCGGGTGAGGCCAAAGAGGGCGAGGACTTCGTCGACGGCCGGATCAGCCGGGAGATCACGCTGGATGGGGGCGAGACGCTCAACGACCTGGCCAGCGAGCTCAACGGCGCCCGGCACCTGATTAATGCGGGCGTGATCAACGACGGTTCGGGCGTCACGCCGTACCGGTTGATGATCAACGCGGCCAACACCGGCACGCGCGGGGCGATCGTCATCGACAGCGGCAGCGTGGACCTGGGGATCGAGACGCTCGTGCGGGCCCAGGATGCGGTTGCCTATATCGGCGGCGACGGGCGGGTCGGCGGCATCCGCGTGGTCTCCTCGGACAACCAGCTCGACAACGTGATCCCCAACGTCACCGTGACGCTGGCCGGCGAGGCGGGCGGCTATGCCGACGTGACGGTCAGCCGCGACACCGACGGGCTCACCAAGCAGATGAGCGGCCTGGCCCAGAAGCTCAGCGACGCGCTGTCGAGGCTGAGGGACATGTCGAGCTATGACCAGGAGAGCGGGACGCGGGGGATCCTGCTGGGCGACTCGACGGCGTCGCAGCTGCGCGACAGCATATACGAGATTGCCAGCATCAGTGCGACCGTCGACGGCCAGCGGCTGAGCCTTTCCGACCTGGGGTTCCAGGTCACCAGCAGCGGGGTGGAGTTCGACGAGGACACCTTCCGCAGTGCGTGGCAGGCCAGGCCCGAGGCGATCGAGAAGATCTTCACCGCGCCGAAGGACGGATTGTACGCCCGGCTGGACCGGATCATGACGCGTCTGACGGACCGCCAGTACGGCCTCCTGACGACCCGCGACCAGTCGCTGCAGGATCGGCACGACCTGTACAGCGGCCGCATCGACAATATGAAGGTGCTTCTTGCCGGCAAGGAGAAGCGGTTGTACGCGCAGTTCCAGGCCATGGAGTCGGCCTTAGCCCAGTTACAAAGCCAACAGGCGGCCTTGGGCAGCCTGTCGTCGCTGGCAGCACAGATGAGGAGCAGCAGCGGCAGGGCTTGACAGGTGAGTGAGGCCTGACGCCGGCACACGGACGTTCCGGTGGTCACAGGCGGTTTTTGGCGCCGGCGGCGTTCGCCACCCTTCCCACGGGTCGCGGGCTCGTCGCCGCCAGGCAGACACGGTGACCAACAATGAACGCACGAGCCGGTGAAGAGTATTTGCGCAACGCGGTGTTGACCGCCAGTCCCGAGCAGCTGCAGATGATGCTCTATGACGGGGCGATCCGTTTTGCGACGCAGGCCCGCGAAGCGATGCAGGCTGGCGACATCGAACGCACGCACAACCTGCTGACCCGCACCCAGCGGATCATCGTCGAGATGCAAAACGGCCTGCGGCCCGAGGTGGCCCCGGAGATCTGCAGCCAGATGGGGGGGCTCTACTCGTTTACCTACCGCCGCCTGGTCGACGCGAACATCGACAAGGA
>JAWLBS010000332.1:0-5527 GCA_041687575.1 Phycisphaerae bacterium
CCGCCTCGGCAACGCAGGGCACATTCGCTTTGACGGAGACGCTCTCGCCCGGAACGTACAAGATCGAGTCGTCCGTGATGGCGATCAAGGTCCAGGCCGGCGCCAACATCGCCGAGGCGCACAGCCTGGTCTACTCGGTGGTCGTGCCCGAGCCGGCGACGCTGGCGCTGCTGGCGATGGGCGGGATGGCGATGCTGCGGCGGCGCGGGCGGTAAAGCCCCGCGCCGAATCGGCCGAGGGGTGAGCTCTCAACAAGAAGCCTGCACTCATCGGCAGAATTCCATGGCCGCAAACAGCGCGGCCATGGCACCCGGCGGCGGCACCCGCCGTTGTTGTTATCTGCGTTTCATCCGCGTTCATCCGTGGCTGATATTGTCTTTGTCGTTTGCCGCGGCTGTTTCACTGGCCCCTGACCCCTGCTCGCTGCTCTCTGCGGCGTAGCCGCCGTGCGGTAAAGCCGGAACCCCTGCCGTTGTTGTTGCTGCCGTTGTCGTTTTTAATCTGTGTACATCTGCGCAATCTGCGGAAGGTCGTTGCCGCTCGAAGCGCGAGGCGAGCTCGCAGGAGTGTGGCACCCGTCGCTTCCCGCTCCCTCACGGTCGCGGCTCGTTGGGGCAGGACCGTGACACCCGGGGTCGTGTCCCGTCTGACGACGCTTTCATTTCCCGCCAGTCGACAGCTTTTGCATCAGGGCCCGCTGGCTGGCGGCGGCGGCGATCTTTTCGAGGTAGCCCTGGATCATCTCGCGCTGCTCGGCGGTCGTATGGGTCACGATGTACTGCATGTATGCCTCATCGCCGCCGGTGAGGCTGTCGCTCATGCTGGCGGCGAGGCTGGGCATGCCGCGGCCGCCGGCCAGCCAGCGGCGAAGGGCATCGTACTGATCCATCCTTCCGAACAGGAACTCCTGCTGCGCGGCCGGATCCTGGATCCGCTCGAAGGCGCGGGCGTCGGCGAGAAACCGCGTCTTGACCGTGTCGAACACGGCGTCGCGGACGATCTCTCGCTGGGCGGGGGTGAGCGTCTCCAGGGCGGTGGCAAGATCCTGGCGCCGCTCCTTGGGCTGGTACTCTGTCACCAGGCCGTCGAGCAGGGCCTGGCGCCGGGCCTGCTGGAGCTTGCGCATGCCGAACGGGTGAGACATGTAGTGGGCGATCTCGGCGGCGCTGGCCCGGGCCGGGTCCGGCTGGTGCGGTGTGACCAACCAGCCGACGGCGATCCATCCCAACCCCACCAGCACCAGGCCGGCGATGATCCCCACGATAATCAGAACCCGCCGGTTGCGGCGCGGCGTCTGCCCCTGGTCAACGTCCATGATCGTACGGCCTCTACTCCAGGTACCCCAGGTCGGCCAGGCGCTTTTCCACCTCTTCCCGCTGCCTGGCGGTGTAAACTTCCTTGGACGACTCGTCGACCACCCGCTTTTGCGGCGGCTCGTACTGGACCGGGACCTGGCAATCGAACACGTCGGTCAGCACCCGCCCTTCCATGTCGATCGGCACGGGCAGGCCCAGTCCGGCCAGCACGGTGGGCGCGATGTCGGCGATGGTCGCCACGACATTTCTGCCCGGCACGACGTGCGGCCCGTTGACCGTGAGCATGCCCTCGAGACGGTGGGTGCCCTCGATCCGTCGGCGGCTCAGCCAGCGGACCGGCTGGTTGCCCCGGATCTTGCGGACGACCGCCAGGCCGGGCTCGGGCACGAGGATCAGGTCCGGCAGCCACGGGTGCTCGTCGCGGCTGCAGTTGTAGAGCTCCTCGGCCTTGTGGACCTCGGGAAAGACGTTGATCGTCCGGCCGTCCGGGTGGCGGTCCTTCAGGCCCAGCAGCCGGGCCTTCAGGTCGTCACGCATCGCCTCGTACTCGTCCGGTTCGACGATACCGCCGGGCTGGCGCCCTTTCAGATTGATGTAACAGAACCCGTAGATGCCGGCGTGCATGACGCAGGCCTTCGTGGCCGGCCAGTCGATCGCCAGCTCGCGGTCGATGCTCAGATCGTCGGCGGCGAAGCGTCCCGCCTTTTTGAACAGCATCCGGTTGAGCAGATAGTTGGTGCGGGTGTTCCACCGACTGGCCATGTCGCGCAGCCGCAGGTAGCCCCACTGCTTAAGCAGCAGGTTAGGCTGGACCTTGCCCTCCAGCGCCCCGTGGCCGTGGTCCGACATGATCATCAGCGCCGCGCCCTGCTGCTCGGCCCAGGCGGCGAACTCGCCGATGATGCGGTCGAGCTCGGTGAAGCAGGCGATGGCGGCCTCGAACCGCGGGCCCCGGCCGGTCGGCAGGTTCGGGTCGATGTACTTCCAGGCCTTGTGCTGGAGGTTGTCCACGAACTTGAGCAACACCATCAGTACGTCCCAGTCGCCGAAGCGGTCGGTGCAGAACTTCGCCAGATCCAGCCCCTGCTGGAACGTCCGTTCTATATAGGTGAGATTCTCGCGATACAGGGCCTCCCCGCCGAGGACCTTGCGCTTCCAGTTGGTCTTGTATGAATAGTTGGGGAACGCCTCGAGGATCGCCTGCTTGAGATCGGCCGGGTACGTGAAGTCGACCTCGGTCGAGGGCGTCTCAAAGCCGCTGATCAGAAAGCCGTTGACCGGCGTGGGCGGATAGGTCATCGGCAGGTTGATCGAGCCGACCTTCAGGCCCTTGTTCGAGAGGATCTCCCAGATCGTCTTCTCGCGGATCTGAAAGGTGCTGTTGAAGGAGAGCTGCCCGGTCGTCGGGTCGTACCGTTCGAAGTCGATGATGCCGTGCTTGCCCGGGCCCTTGCCCGTCATGAAGGTAGTCCAGGCTGCCGGGGTCATCGGCGGTTTGGTCGACAGCAGGGTGCCGGCCGCGCCCTGTGTGACGAGGCGCTGCAGGTGGGGCATGCGCCCCGCGCGCATCAGCGGCTCGAAGACGTCCAAAGTGGCGCCGTCGAGGCCGAGGATCAACCACCGCTTGACGAGGCGTTCGGAAGCCTGGACCTGCCCCTGCGCGGCGTCCGTTTCGTTGGGCCGCGATCCCGCCATTCGCTTACTCCTGTCGTATCCGCACCGCAGTCTGGACATGCCGACCGTCCCTGGCCGACCAGAACCGGCGCATCTTAGGGCCGGCGCCGATCCGATGCAAATGCGTCGGCCCCAGTCGCCAATGACCTCCGGCCGCGGCGGCCAAAGACGGCCAGCGGGCGAAACCTTCTCGGCGTCCACGCCGCGGGGGTCGACCCCAGGCGGACATCAGGGTCCTTGCGACGACGAACCGCGACCGCGAGGGAGCGGTGAACGCCGCAGGCTGCCGGGGCTTTCGCCTCCCACGGGGTCAGACCCCAATAACGTGCAAAGGCATTCAGGCCGCCAGGAAGTTTCGGCGTTGGTGCCGCTGGGAGGCCTGCGATTCGGGGTCAGACCCCTAACCCCCGATCCCTGCCGTTACGACCCCCGAAACCCGACCCCTGAAGCTGGGGGCGTTGCCACAAGCCGGCCGGTGCCGTAGCATCAGCGGTACGTTACGCAGTGCAGAGTGCAGCTTGGAGGTAGTCGCACATGCCCAACAGCAACAAGCCGATCAATACGTGGACCAACAGCGAGGACACCTGGCGGATCTTCCGGATCATGGCCGAGTTCGTCGAAGGCTTCGACGTGATGGGCGGACTGGGGCCGGCGATCTCGATCTTCGGTTCGGCCCGCAGCGACCCGGAGGACCGGTACTACAAGATGGCCGAGGACCTGGCCGGCCGGCTCGTCCGCTCCGGCATGGCGGTCATCACCGGCGGCGGCCCCGGGATCATGGAGGCCGCCAACAAGGGGGCCTTCGAGGCCGGCGGCACATCGGTGGGACTCAACATCTCGCTGCCGATGGAGCAGGAAGCCAACCCCTACCAGACGATCTCGCTGAATTTCCACTATTTCTTCTGCCGCAAAGTGATGTTCGTCAAGTACGCCGGCGCGTTCGTCTGCTTCCCGGGCGGGTTCGGGACCATGGACGAGTTCTTCGAGGCGATGACCCTGATCCAGACCGACAAGATCGAACACTTTCCGGTGGTGCTGGTCGGTACGGATTTCTGGTCGCCGATGGCCCAGTGGGTCCGCAAGACCATGCTCGACGAGTTCAAAACCATCAGCCCGGAGGACCTGGACCTGTTCACCCTGACCGACGACCTCGACGAGGCGGTCGAAGTCCTCGTCAAGAGCCAGCAGGAAACGGGCTTCACCCCGCCGCAGAGCCACGCCCTGGACGGCCGGGAACGGCTCACGGCCGAGGGCACACGCATGGGCGTACCCCCGCGGTCGGCGATTCGGAACCAATCCAGTCGATAACAGGCAAGCGAGGTCACCATGAAGTACTCGGTCACATCGGTCATCCTGCCGCAGCTGGACCTGGTGGAGCAGTGCCGCCTGCTGCAGCAGTGCGGGTATGACGGCCTTGAACTGCGGGTCCGGCGGGTGCCCGACGCGCAGCGGGACAAACCGTACTCGATGTGGGGGCGGCACAAGAACGACCTGCCCCCCGAGGAGTTCCCCCGCCGGGCCGAGCAGGTCCGCAAGGTGGCGGCCGACCACGGGCTGACGGTCCCGGTGATCGCCAGCAACGCCCCGTGCGACGCGCTGGACGACGTCAAGGCCCTGGCCGAGGGCGCCGCGGCCGTTGGCGGGGCGATGGTCCGTCTGGGCACGCCGTCGCACCTGACGAAGGACATGAACTATCACGCGCGGTTCGGCGAGTCGGTGGAGGCGTACAACGAGGCGATCGAGATCACCGCCTCGCTGGGCGTGCGGGTGCTGATCGAGATCCACGGCGGGACGATTCACGTCAGCCCGTCGCTGGCGTGGCGGCTCGCCCGCAACTGGCCGACCAGCCAGATCGGCGTGATCTATGACCTGAACAACATGACCAAGCAGGGGTTCGAGGAGCACGACCTGGGGCTGCAGATCCTGGGCCCGTACACGGCGCACGTACACTGCGGGGCCTGGCAGCCGGTGCCGGGTCAGCCCGACCCCGAGACCGGCACACAGCCGTGGACGTGGCAGGGGTGCGACGCAGGGCTGGGGCTGATCGACCTGGCCGAGGCATTTGCGACGCTGCGCCGGTACGGCTTCGACGGGTTCGTCAGCGTCGAGGACTTCCGCGACATCGACCCCCACGCGAAGCTCACCCAGGCGATCGAGCATTTTCGCAGGATCGACCCGGACCGCATGTAGGGCGGGCTGCGCCCGCCAAAGCCCCGTCAGGGGCGACAGAAGAGCCTGCGACAACGGGTACCACGCGTGGGGGGGGGTCAGACCCCGGTGAGTCGTTCAGGTGGCTGTGCTGCCGAGGGGACTTGATGGCGGGTTTCGCCTGTGGACGTTGCGCGAGGGGTCAGACCCCCGGCCAAGCACTTCCACAAGATGACCCGGACCGTTCTGCGTGACCGCCGTCGCCCGATCCTCTACAATAGGCGCCGCGAAATCGCCGGCCGACGACGCAAGGCCGGTCGTGGACGTACGACTACAGGTGCTTCGAAGTACCAGGAGACGTGCCCGGCATGTTTTTGATCCGCATCTGC
>JAWLBS010000333.1:0-5513 GCA_041687575.1 Phycisphaerae bacterium
AGGGCGGCCGGCTGGGTCTGGCGGAGGTACTGGATCAGCATGCCGAACTGCGTGCCCCAGTCGCCGACGTGGTTGATCCGCAGCACGTCGTGGCCGGCGAACTCGAGCGTTCGGGCGATGGTCTCGCCGATCACGGCCGGCGGCAGGTGCCCGATGTGCATTTCCTTGGCCATATTCGGACTGGGGAAGTCGACGACGACGCGGCGGGGCTCGGCAGCCGGCTCGATGCCGAGTCGGTCATCGGCCTGGATCGCCTCCAGCGAGGCGGCGAGGAACTCGTCTTTCAGGCGCAGGTTGATAAAGCCCGGCCCGGCGATCTCGGGGGGCTGGACCATCTGCTCGGCGTCGAAGGCGTCGACGATCTGCTGGGCGACCTGGCGGGGCTGGCTCTTAAGCCGCTTGCCCAGGCCCATGGCGGCGTTGACCTGGTAGTCGCCGAACTTCTCGTCCTGGGCCGGCCGGACCAGCGGGTCGGCGTCGGCGGCCTCGGGCACGGCCCGGCCGATGGCCTGGCGGACCTTCTCGGCGATCTGTTCGAGGATCGGCTTCATTCGCTGTTTCAACTCCTAAGGCGATACAATGTTACGGGCCCCGGCCAACCGGCTCGGCGGCGGGTCGCGAGAACGATAAAGATACGCATTGGCGGGCGATATGTCGACCGAGGTGTCGGCAATTCGGGCGGGGCGCGGCGGTTGGCAAGGGGGTCAGACCCCATAGGATCGTGCAGAGCGGGGTGCGTTGTTTGCGATCGGGTGGTATGCCCGGATTTCGGCTTGCGTGTCGGGGTCAGACCCCCGCAGCGCGGCGATGTCTCGGCGGGGTGTCGGCAATTCGGGGAGTGCGTGGTATAGTGGGGAGTGCGTTTTGGGGCGCAGGGTGTCGCAAGAACGCATAGAATCCTGCTGCGAGGGTTTCGAGTGCCGGGCCTCGGGTGCCGGCGGCGGCAGCGCCGGCGAACGACTCCCTCGCTTACGCTTCGGGCTCTTTCCCGCAGGATGTGGGAACGCTGCGCAAGCGATGAATTCCATGGCCGCCAACAGCGCGGCCATGGCACCCGGCGTGGGACATAGATAAAGGACAACAAGGACGACAATGAAGATACCCGTTGCACCGGAAGGCAAGAGAGAGATCGGCATCGCCGTCGCGGGGGCGGTCGGCTGGGGAGTATTGTGCTGGCTGATCGGCTGGCCGATCCTGGGGATCCTGGGGGCGGTGGCCCTGACGGCCGTGCTGCTGTTCTTCCGTGACCCGGTCCGCCGGGCGCCGACGGAGCCGGGGCTGATCCTCGCGGCCGCGGACGGGCGGGTCACGCATGTGCACCGGATCGAGACCGAGCCGCTGATCGGCGGGCCGGCGATGCGGGTGAGCATCTTTCTGTCGGTGGCCAACGCCCACATCAACCGTGCCCCGTGCGCCGGCAGGGTGGTCTCCACGAAGCTCCGCGAGGGGCTCTACCTGGACGCGCGGGACGAGTACTGCGCCGACAAGAACTGCTGCAACACGGTGACGATCGCGCCGGACAGGCCGATCGGCGGGCCGATCATCGTGCGGCAGCTGGTCGGCAAGATCGCCCGGCGGATCGTCTGCAACGTCGGGCCGGGCGATACGCTGGCGGCGGGCGAGAAATTCGGCATGATCAAGTTCGGCTCGCGGACCGATGTGATCATCCCGGAGCAGCCGGGGCTGGAGATCGTGGTCGAGGTCGGGCAGAAGCTCAAGGCGGGCACGTCGGTGCTGGCGCGGATCAGCCAACCGCGGGAGAAGTCCGAGCCGATCGAGCCGGCGATGGCGGGCGTGGAGTAGGACTTGCTCGTTGCGCTCGAAATGAGACAGCACCCGGCGGGACATGGAGCGCATGCGTGAGTTTACCGCTCCCTCACGGTCGCGGCTCGTTGCCGCAGGACCGTCGCACCCGGCGGCGAGCGTGGAGTAGAGATGAAAGACAGACGTCAGATTCGCAAACGTTTACACAGCCGCACCCTTCGCAGCATTGCGCTGTTGCCGACACTGCTGACGCTGGGGAACCTGTTGTGCGGGTTCGCGGCGATCCACTTCACCGCCAAGTACCTGGTGGGGGCCGACGTGTTCACGGCCGGGGGAGGCGTGGAGCGATGGCTGCCGACGTACCTGGCGATCGCGGGGTATCTGATCTTCGCGTCGATGATCTTCGACGCGCTGGACGGGCGGGTGGCGCGGCTGACCCGCAAGACGAGCGACTTCGGCGCTCAGCTCGACTCGCTGGCGGACGTGGTCAGTTTCGGGGCGGCCCCGGCGTTTCTGCTGATCGGCCTGATCAGCAAGGCAATGGTTGGCAACAACGAGGCGATCAGCCCGATCAGCGACCAGTTCAGCGGGCGGATCGTCTGGATCATCGCGGCGGTCTACACGTGCTGCGCGGCGTTGCGGCTGGCACGGTTCAACGTCGAGAACGTCCACGATGAGTCGTCGCACATGGCATTCAAGGGGCTGCCCGCCCCGGGCGCCGGCGCGGTGGTGGCGGCCCTGGTGATCCTTCACCAGGAGGTCTTGCGCCGCGGCAGCGCCAGCATGTTCAGCGAGGCGATGCTGTGGGCGATGCCGCTGATCACGCTGGGCGTGGGGCTGATGATGGTCAGCCGGGTGGAATACGCCCACATGGCCAATCGGTACCTTCGCGGCCGGCGACCGTGGGGCATGCTGTTCTGGGCGTTGGCGCTGCTGGCGGCGTTCATCGTTTATCCGCAGCTGGTGCTGGCGATCGTCACGGTCGCGTATGCCGCCAGCGGTCCGGCGCGGTGGGTCTACCGCCGCGCGACGCGGCAGCCGAAGGAGCACAGCGGGCAGCAGGATGAGGGCGAGCAGGCGAACAGCTCGCGGCACGCCCCGCTGTTCCGGCGGGAGGCGGGCGAGTCGCGGGAGGCGGACAGCGCGTAGGGGTGCGGCGCCGGGTGTCACCTCCGCAAACGAGCCGCGACCGTGAGGGAGCGGTGAACCTGCGGATGAGCGCACCGCCGGGCACAACCTGTTCGGACCCGCTCCAGGAACACGAACGACTCTGTCGTCCCTGACGGGACTTGAACGACAAAGACAAGCAGCTGTATAAGGGCCAATGATCCCAGGACTTGCGTCCTGGGCTGTTTTCTTTCGTCCCTGGCGGGACTGAAAAAGAAACGGCGTAGCGGGCAGAGCCCGCCCTACGTGACTGAGAAGAAACAGCGTGGCGGGCACAGCCCGCCCTACATGTCCCTGACGGGACCGGACTGACACGGAAAGGATACGCGTCAATGTCATTGCTGGTGACCGGAAGTATCGGAATCGATTCGGTTAAGACCCCGGCCGGGCAGGCGGATGAGGTGCTGGGCGGGTCGGCGATCTACTTTGCGTTCGCGGCGTCGCTGCTGTCGCCGGTGCGACTGGTGGGCGCGGTGGGCGAGGACTTCCCGCGCCACTACATGGACATGTTCAAGGGCCGGCCGATCGACACGGGCGGGCTGGAGGTCCGCAAAGGCAGCAAGACGTTCCGGTGGCACGGCAAGTACGTCGGCGACATGAACGAAGCCGAGACGCTGCAGACCGACCTGAACGTGCTGGCCGAGGCCGCGCCGAAGGTCCCCGAAACGTTCCGGGACAGCAAGGTGGTCTTTCTGGCCAACACGCACCCGGCGCTGCAGCGGGAGCTGCTGTCCCAGGTGAACAAGCCGGAGTTCGTGGTCTGCGACACGATGAACCTGTGGATCAGCACGACCCGCGAGGAGCTGTGCAAGACGCTGGCGGCGGTCGACGGAGTGGTCCTCAACGACGGCGAGGCCCGGATGCTGACCGATGAGGACCTGATGGTCCGGGCCGGCAAGCAGATCCAGAAGATGGGGCCGAAGTTCGTGCTGATCAAGAAGGGCGAGAACGGCACGCTGATGTTCTGGAACGACACCGTGTGGAACCTGCCAGCCGTGCCGACAGTCAACCTGGTCGATCCGACGGGCGCGGGCGACAGCTTCGCCGGCGGAATGATGGGGTACCTGGCGAAGATCGGCCGGTACGACGCCGAGGCGGTCCGCAACGCGGTGGCCCGCGGGACGATCACCGCGAGTTTCGCGATCGAGGCGTTCAGCCTGGACGGGCTGCGCACCGCGACGGCCGAGGCGCTGGAGGATCGGTTGCGGCAGTACCGGTGCATGCTGGCGATCGGGTAAACAGCAAGGCCGGGGCCCGCCTTCGGGGCGGCCCCGGCGCGAGCGCAGCGATGCGACCGTCAGGAGTCCCGGCTTTAGCCGATGTAGGGCGGGCTATGCCCGCCAAGCTCGGAGTCCCCGCTTCAGCGGGCGCTTGGAGCCCCGGCTTCAGCCGGCGTTAGGAGTACCTGCTTTAGCAGGTGTTTGGAGTACCGGCTTTAGCCGGCGTTCGGAGTCCCGCCTTCAGGCGGCCCGCCCGAGCGAGCGAAGCGATGCGAGTGGCCGAGCCTGGAGGGGGCAAAGTCAGCAACATTTTGTAAAGGCATCGACTGCCGTTCAGGACGAGCCGCATCCGCAAGTCGCCAGATCTGTCACGTGAAGGAAAATCGCCGACCGTTCATCAGGAAGAATGCAGCATGTACGACTGGCGTGTCATGACGGGCGCAGAGCGTCAGCAAACCATCTTGGTCCGCAAGCGTTACGCCCTGCCGTGGCACTGCCCGCCGCACTTCGACCTGGGGGCCGGAAACTACCTGATCTCTGCGGCCTGCTACGAACACGTGCCCGTCATCGGCAAGAGCCCGGAGCGGATGGCGGCTTGCGAGGCGGAACTTCTGGAGGCCTGCAGGCCGCGATGTGCCCAAATCCACGCTTGGTGCATTCTTCCCGATCACTATCATGTTCTCCTGGCAACGGCGGCGATCAATGAGCTGATGGCGGATCTGGGCCGCTTTCACGGACGCTCGTAGCATCGCTGGAACGGGGAGGACAACCGCCGCGGCCGGCAGGTGTGGCACAATGGGATGGACCGGGCGATGCGCAGCGAGCGGCACTTCTGGGCGACAGTAAACTACGTGCACAACAACCCGATCAAGCATGGGTACGTGGATGGGTGGCAGGACTGGCCATTCTCGAACGCGGCACAATACCTTGATCAAGTAGGTCGGGAGAAGGCGGAGGAGATCTGGCGGGAGTATCCCGTTTTGGATTACGGGAAGGATTGGGATGTGTAGCGATAGGGGGTATCCAGAGACACGGCGTCACTCGGTGCCGTGGAGCGACCGCAGCTGACTGAGGGCACGTTGGCTGCCCCGGCGACAGCTGGGCAGAGGATGACTTGGCGGCTCCTTCTCCTTCGTTCAGCTTTCTTGGCTACTTCGGGGCCCGGCCACTCGCATCGCTTCGCTCGCTCGGGCGGACCGCCTGAAGGCGGGACTCCGAACGCCTGCTAAAGCAGGGACTCCTAACGCTCGCGTCACTGCGCTCGGTCGGGGCAGACTAACCCAAGTTACGCAGTTCCCCCTGTGAAAACATTTTTTTCGGGGACCGGATCGGGCGTGGCGCTACGGTAGCGGCGGGTCGAAT
>JAWLBS010000334.1:0-5511 GCA_041687575.1 Phycisphaerae bacterium
CGACGTGAATCTGCCCGGTTACCGCGACGATCGGCCACTGTTCCGGACGTACCCGAAGAAGGAGAACATCCCGATCGCCGAACTGCTGATCGAGAAGGGGGGCGACGTCAATGCGTCGAACCGCTACGGCGAGACGGTCCTGATGTGGGCGATGAAGGACGGGCCGCTGGAGATGGTGAAGATGCTGCTGAAGCACGGGGCGAAGATCGAAGCCTTCAATAGCGGCGGCTACGGCCCTCTGCAGTGGGGTCTGCACGGCGGGCGGATGGAGAACGTCACGTACCTGCTGAGCAAGGGGGCAGATATCCACGTTGCTGCCAAAGACGGCAACACGCCGCTGCACAGCGCGGTCTGGAGCAACAATACCGAGATGGTGGAACTGGTCCTGCGCAAGGGGTTCGACGTTGACGTGCGGGGCGATCGCGGGATGACGCCGCTGCAGCAGGCGGCCGACCGGGACTTTGTCGAGATCATGAAGATCCTCGTCGAGAAGGGCGCCGACATTGACGTGCAGGATGACGAGGGCAAGACGGCCCTGTATCACGCGGCCGAGCACGACAAGCGAGCGGCGGCGGCCTGTTTGCTGGAAAAGGGCGCCAAGCTCGACCTGGCGGACAAGCAGGGCCGCACGCCCCTGCAGATGGCGGAAGAGATGAACCACGGGGCACTTCGCGATTTGATCGCGGCGGCAGAGGAGTCGAGGGCGAAAACGGAGACGGCCGAGGCGCCGGCGGGGGACCAGCCGCAACCGGCCGGCGCGGCCAAATGAGTTTGGCCGGACTCGGTGTCGGGATTGGACCAGGGTTCGAAGCAGCATCGGAGGAGAATCATGAAGGGCACAATCGGACGTTGCGTACAGGTGGCTTTGTTCTGTCTTTCCGTGATGACCACGGGGTGCCAGGCGGCGGGTCCGCGGGCGATGGCCAAGCCCAACGCCGACATCTATACCGCCTGTCGGCTGGGCAACCTCGAGCAGGTTCGCCTGAACGTCGCGCAGGGGGTGGATGTCAACAAGAAGAATGCCGAGGGCTTTGCCCCGCTGCACCTGGCGTGCGACAACGGCGACGTGCACATTGTGCGGCTGCTGCTGAGCAAGGCAGCCGACCCGAATCTAATCGATGCGCAGATGGATGCGGTGCCCCTGCACCACGCGACCTGGCACGGACGCCTCGAGGCGTGCAAGGCGTTGCTGGCTGGCGGGGCCGATCCGAACCGCGCCGCCAAAAACGGTGCGACCCCGCTGCACAATGCGGCCGGCCGCGGGCATCACGACATCGCCCTGTTGCTGCTGGTCAAGGGGGCCAACGTGGAGGCCCGCGACCACCGGGGCAAGACCGCGCTGTGGTGGGCCGCCGATGCGGGGCAGGTGCACGCGGTGGCGACCCTCCTGAAACGCGGCGCTGACATCAATACGCGTGACCGTGGCGGCGAAGGGGCGATTCACAGGGCAATCCTTCACGGCCACGTCGCCGTGGTGCGGCTGATGATCGCCAAGGGAGTCGACGTGAACCTGCCCGGCTGGCGCGAGGACCGGCCGCTGCATCGGGTCACTTCGCAGCGCAAGAGCCAGGAACTGGTCGATCTGCTCATCGAGAAGGGCGCGGACATCCACGCCGCGGGCTCGCACCAGCGGACTCCGCTGCAGTACGCCGCCCGGTACGGCTGGCCGGAATTGATCGAGCTGTTCCTCAAGCACGAGGCGAAGATCGAGGCGACCGGCGACTGGGGTTTCACCCCGCTGCACCACGCCGTCAGTCGCAACAAGATGGACAACGTCAAGTGCCTTTTGAGCAAAGGGGCGGACCCGAAGGCGACCTGCAATGTGGGTAACAACTGCCTGCACATGGCAACCTGGACCGGCAACCCGGAGATGGTGAACTTCTGGCTGGACAAGGGCTTCGACGTGGACGTCCGCGGCGACCGTGGCATGACCCCGCTGATCGAGGCGGCCGGCCACGGGCACAACAACCTGATCGAACTGCTCCTTGAGAAGGGGGCCGAGATCAACGCCCGCGATGACAACGGCCGCAGCGCCCTGCACTGTGCGGTCGGATCGGACAAGCCGGAGACGGTGCGGTACCTGTTGGCTCATGGCGCCGACCCGGCGTACACGGACAAAGACGGCAAGACGGCGGCGATGCTGGCGGCCGAGAGCGGCAAGCAGCCCCTGATCGACGCGTGCGCGACAAAGATGGCGGAGGCGGCGGAAGCGTCAAAGTGAGACTGTGTCTGCACGTTCAGGCCCGCAAGCACGAACAGGTGCGCAGATAGACTCCGGGCATACGTCGCACGGCCCTGCAACGGCGCAGGACCGTGGCACCCGGCTTCGGGTGGTGTTTCGGAAGGAAGGACTGCGCTCATGCGCAGAATTCCATGGCCGCCAACAGCGCGGCCATGGCACCCGGCCGTCCGAAGATCCGGTCGCTATACATGCGGTGGCGACGTTCTAATCAGCGAGTCCCTTCGGTCGAGCGTAAAGCAGTTGCGCCCGGTGGGGTGTGACCTCATCGGCGGGCAACTGCTCGGTCCAGTCCTCGACACGCGGATCCTTGTACACCTGCCGGGCCTGGAGAAGCAGGGGCAGCATCGCCGGGCGGTTCAGCGGTGAGATCTGCTCGTGCGGCCAGGGCCTCCGTGGGTCGGTGAAGGGAGCCAGATACGCCAGGGCCTTGCGGATGTTCCGGCCGCCCTCGCCGTTATAGTGCCACAGGTCCACCCCCAAGTGCTCGCCGAGCCTGGCCAGCAGGAACATGCCCGCCAGGTTCATCGCGCTGTAGTCGAAGGAACGGGTGCGGGTTCCTGCCGAGGGGTGCAAGCGAGAGCCGTTGCTTGCCCCCGGCACGATCGCAGGGTACTCTGTGAGGCGATTGCGTACCTTTGTCCAAGGAGATTTCCATGATCCGCCGTCATGTATCCTTTTGCCTGTCTGTTCTTGTCATTGCAGGAAGCGCCGCCGCGGTGTCTGCCGCACAGCCCGTGCGCCAAGCCCGGCTCGTAATCGCCGGCGAGGCGTTCGAGCGGGGGCAGCCCGTTCAGGGCGAGCTGCGGCTGCCCGAGGCGATTCCCGTCAAGCACGCCGCGGTCACCTACGAGGTGACCGACTCGTTCGGCCGGCTGCTGGTCCGCAAGCGGCAGGCCCTTTTGACGGGCACCCCGACGACGGAGACGATCAAGATCGATCTGCCCGTGCCCAACGTCGTGGTCATGCGTCACTATCTCGCCGTGACGATTGCCGACGGCGATGGGACGGTCTATTTCGCGCAGGCGCCGTTCGTGTACAAGCCGGCGCCCGGCTGGGACGACTACGAGGTCATGCTCTACCAGCGGCATCCGGCCCAGCGGCTGAAGTACCTGCGCGACGCGTATGTCACCGGCAGCCTCTGGTACGGTTCGAGCCCGAACGTCCCTGACTACTTCGTTGACGGCAACCTCCGCTGGTATGTCGAGAACCTCGCCGTGCCCGTGCTCGCGCCGTACCACCGCTGGTACGAGGACGGCCGGCCGGTCGGCTGGCTGTTCGACCAGCACCGCGAGCGCTACAAGGCCGACCGCACGCTGCTGAACCTGCAACGGACGCCCTGCCTGTCGCAGGAGCCGACGAAGGACCTGCTCGATCGGTGCGTGATGTACCCGGTGCGCAACATGACTGCCTACCGGCCGATCTGGTACAGCCTGGCCGACGAGACGGGCATTGGCAACCAGGGTGCCGCCAGCGGCATGTGCTTCAGCCCTGAGTGCCGCGCCGGCTTTCGCGCGTGGCTGCAGGAGCGGTACCCCAGCCTGGAGGCGCTCAACGCCGAGTGGGGCACCGACCACAAGGACTGGAAGGACGTCCGCGGGTTCACTGCCGACGAGGTCTTCGCCCGCGACGGCGACAACTTCGCCCCCTGGTGCGACCACACCGATTTCATGGACGACGTGCTGATGAACGCCTACACCCGGGGCGTTGAGAAGGTCCACCAGTTCGACCCCGGGGCCTTCGTCGGCATCGGCGGCGGCCAGGGGCCGATCGCCGTCGGCGGCTGGGACTACTGGAAGATGACACGGGTACTCAGCTGCTCCGAGCCGTACTATATCGCCAACAATTGGGAGCTGATGCGCAGTTTCGATCCGGAGCATCGCGTCGTTTCGATCACCGGCAGCGGGGACGACTGGAGCCGTCACATGCGGTGGTTCGGCTTCGTCCACGGCGACGCCGGCTCGCTGATGTGGGACGACGGCACGACCTTCGTCGACGACCAGGGCAACTACGACAAGCAGGGCACCGAATCGGCCAAGTGGCACAAGGAACTGACCGGCGGGCTCGCGCGGCAGTACATGGCTGCCGACCGCATCGACGACCCGATCGCCGTGTACGAGTCGCAGGCGTCGATGCGGGTCCACTGGGCGCTGCACGTGCGGCCCATGGGCGAGCGGTGGGTCAACCGCAGCAGCAAGGACAACCGCGTCGACGATCTGTACGGCCGGGTCCGCGAGTCGTGGCTCCGCCTGATCGAGGACGCGGGGATGCAGTACAAGATGATCGCCCCGCAGCAGGTGCTCGACGGGGACCTGAAGGTGTACGACCCGCAGACGGGCGAGGGTTTCAAGGTGCTGGTCCTGCCGCGGACGATCGCGCTGTCGGCCGGCGAGGCCGACACGATCCGTGCTTTTGCCGAGGCGGGCGGTACGGTCATCGCCGATGCCATGCCGGGCCTGTTCACCGAGCACGGGCGGCGACTGGAGAAGGGGCAGCTTGACGATATGTTCGGCGTCAAGCGACCGGCCGGCCATCCCATTCGCATGCAGGGGGAAAAGTCCTCGGGCTTCGGGGGGTTCAACCTGCTCGAGCCGATCGAGGCGACGACGGCCGCTGCGATGGACGATGCCTCTTCGGTGGCGATGCTCCACCGCCAGGTCGGCAGAGGCAGTGCCATCTACATGAACCTCGACATCATCGACTACCACCGCTGGCGGCTGCACCCCGGCGAGGAGACCGCCACGCGCGAGCTGATGAACCCGATTTTCATGACGGCTTTGGGCGACGATCGCCAGACCCCGCGATTCACCGACGAGGAGGGCGAGCTGCCGACGGGGATCGAGGTCACCCTGAAAAAGACCGGCGACGTGCGGATCGTGGTCCTGCAGCTCAATCCCCAGCTGCGCGTCAGCGAACTCGGGCCGATGGAGTACCAGTCGAACGAAGGGTTCGAAAAGATGGTCGAGGGCACGCTGCACTTGAGCCGGTCCGGCCAGCAGGACGAGTACGTCTGCTACAACATGCGGACCGGCGAGAAGATCGGCGAGGGTGCGACCGTGAAGGTCAAGGTCGTGCCGTTCGAGCCGACGATCATGTCGGTCTGGCCGAAGGATCCTGGTGAGTTCACCCTTGCGGCGCCCGCGGCCGTGCGACCGGGCGATTCGCTGAACATCAACGTCCGCCCGGCGACCGACCAGGCCCGCGAGTATGTGTACAACATCGAGGTCAGCGGACCGGACGGCAAGTCGCGGACGCACTACCGCGCGAACCAC
>JAWLBS010000335.1:0-5497 GCA_041687575.1 Phycisphaerae bacterium
CCACGGCGCACATTGGCGCCCATGGGTAAGAGGCTTTCCGCCTGCGGCACAACCAGATTGTCAAAAAGCATCAGGCGGTCCGCCCGAGCGAGCGCAGCGACGCGAGTGGCCGAGCCACGAAGGCAGAAAAAGCTGCGCTGCGAGGCACGCCGCGAAGGAGCAAATCGGGTACCACGCCAGGCACGGCCAGGAGCACTCACGGCACCCGGGGCCCCTGCGGGCGCCCGACCATCGCCGGGGCCTTCGCCTCGACAGCGGGAAACGCTTCGGTCTGCCCCGCCGGCAACGCCTCGTACCGCGGCAGCCGCGTCGCCGCCAGGACGCTCAGCCCGGCCGCCGCCGCGCCCATGATGAATACCCATTCGTAACCCAGGTACTTCCACAGGAACCCGCCGATCAGCGGCATGGTCACCGCGGCTACGTGATTCATCGCCACGCCCATGCTCAGCGTCGGGGTGTGCTCGGCCTGCGGGGCGATCTTGCGGACGTAGGTCGTCAGGGCCATGGCAAAGACGAAAAAGGCGTTGTCGATGATGAACAGCCCGTACAGCAGATGCGCATTGCGGATCACCGCATACCCGCAGAAAAACAACGTCAAGCTGCCGAAATAGAACATCAGGATTCGCCGCTCGCCGACCCGGTCGATCAGCCGGCCGACATGCGGGGCCAGCAGCCAGCCGATCGCCTGCACCGTGATCCACAGGATCAGCATCGTCCGCAGCGACGTGCCGTACTCGCTGACCAGCAGGAACCCCGCAAACGCCACGAAGATCTGCTTGCGCCAGCCCTCCAGGAAGCTCAGCAGGTAATAGGTGCCGTACTTGCGGCGGAAGACCAGCCGCGGCCCCGGCGTCTTGATGTCCCGCGGCACGCCCAGGATCGTCACCGCCCCTATGATCGCCACCGCCCCAGCCAGGATGTACATCGGCCGGATCGGCACATCGACCAGCGTCAGCCCCAGCGCCGCCAGCAGCCCCAGCACCGAACCGATCGCCCCGGCCGCATGCACCTGCCCGAGCCTCCGCCCCGTCTGCCCCGGCTCGGCCAGCGACAGGACCATCGAGTGCGGCAGCGGCATCCAGATGTGCAGCCCCTGCGACCAGACCATGCTGGCCACCACCAGCCACGTGAACTCGTGCACCCCCGCGTAGGCCCCCAGCCCGACGGCGAACAGCACCAGCACCAGCGAGGCGATGATCGGCTCGGCCATCCCCGCCAGCAGCGCCAGCAGCAGGAAGGCGAAGATCCCGCAGCTCTCGCGGAACGCCTCCAGCAGCCCCTTCTGCAGCCCGCTGATGTCCAGGTCCTCGACCAGGAAATTGTCGTTCAGGCCCATCTGGATCATCATGGTGAAACCGACGGCCGCCACAGTGAACCCGAGGAAGAACAACCCCCGCTTGCGCCGGGCGCTATCCAGGGCCGGGGCTTCGGACGGGTCCTGTGTGGGTTGGGATGTACTCATGGTGCGGCTCACCGCCTTGCCGAGAAGTACAACATGCAGTTCGCCGCGATCCGCGCCGCGTCGTCCGGCGCGTAGCCCTGCATGTCGAACGGCCTGGCCGTCGTCAGCCCGTTGGTCAGGTCGTACGGGCTGATGATAAAGGCCCACCGGCCGGCGGCGGGTCCCCCCTGCGCGGCCGGGCCCACCGGCGGGGCACCACCGGCGGCAAGGCGGACCCCTTCGAGTGCAGGCGGGCCGGCCGCGCCCTTACGCCAGCGCAGGGCGCGGCTGTACTGCACGCGGCTCAGGTCGAAGGCCCGCGAATCGAACCGGCCGGTGATCAGCGGGTCGGCCTCCAGGATCGGCCGGGGCGGCAGCATCATCGTCGCCGCCGCCAGCCGCCGCAGCGACGCGGCAAACGCGCGGTCTCCCATCAGGGCATCGCCCAGCACACAGCCGCCGCCCTGGATGAAGGTCCGGATCGCCTCGACCTCGTTTTGTGTCCAGTCCTTGCGGCCCTGCCCGGAAATCACCAACACCTTCGTGCCCAGCAGACTGCCGGGCTCGAGGCTGGTCGTGCCCACCCGCAGGCCCAGCCCGGCGCGGGCCTCGAGGACCTGCCCCAGCATCGGCAGCGCCAGCGGGCAGGGGTTCCAGTTGCCATCGTAGCGCAGCCGCGCGACCGGCATGCCGCTCTGCCCGCCGCCGACCGCGCGGGGCAGACTGCTGGGCGGCTCGAGCTTGGGCCGCAACTGCTTGTCGGTCGCGTACATCAGGATGTTGGCCGCGATGCGGAACGCGGCGGGCTCGGCCGCCACGTGGGCCTTCTGCCACGTGCAGGACAGATCGATCCCCTGAACCGGCGCCGCCGCATCGGCGGACGTGCGACCCTCGCCCTCAGTGCCGGCCGCGGCGTCGCTGCCGGGGCGTGTGGCCGTCCCCGCGACGGACCGGTCACGGTCGTCGGGCTTCTCGTCGCGATCGCGCCCTTCGCCCGCGCCGGCGAGACGGGCCTTCCCCTGGTTCAGCAGCACCAGCTGGCGACAGCCGTTACCCAGCCCCGCCAGCGGCACGTCCCGGTCCAGCGGGAAGTGCGCCTGGTAGATCGGGTGGTTGGCGGGCAGCATCTCGAGCTCCCGGTCCGGCCAGACCCGCTTGAGAAACGCCCGGAAGTCCTTGGCGAACCCCGCGCTGACCGAGCAGGTGTGGTCGACCAGGACGGTCCCGCCCGTCTCGCAGAACTCGTACAACCGCTCGGCGAGCAGCTGCGAGACCGGGTCCTTCGGGTCCGGCCACGAGCTGGTGGTGACCAGCAGGATCGGCGCCTCGTGGTACATCGTCAGCGGCGCCCCCAGGTCCAGGATCTGCCAGTTCAGATGCCGCTCGAACACGTCGGACGACAGGTACCGCGACACGTGCGGCGCATCGAGCGGATTGGGGTTCCAGTCGTCGCCGAACTGCAGCTTGTTGCACACCATCGGCGCCACGCTCTTGGCCAGGAACGTCAGGGCGAATGCCTGCTCGTAGAGCTCGAACCTGCCCGGGTCGCCGCCGACCCTGCTGCTGATGACCGCACCGCCCTCGCCCAGCCAGTCGTGCGGGCCGAAGTACCGGTAACCCGACATCTCCGCCACGCGCTCGACGCTGTACAGCCAATACAGCCACCACTGACCGGCATTGGGATTGGTATCCGCCTTGAAGTTCCCGCTCAGCCAGTCCAGGGAACCCTGCATCGGCTCGGGCAGCGCTCCCACGCAACATCGCGCACCGCGGGCCATGTCCTCGGCGATAAACAAACTGGCCAGGCCGGCGGCCGTCATCGAACCGTACGAACTTCCACCGGCGCTGCCATAGTTGAACCCGCCGTCCTCGTTCTGCACGCCCTCCCAGTACCTGCTCACGCTCGGCCAGAAACCGGCCGGCATCGCCGCGCCGGCGACGGCCGCCTCTCGCAGGGCCAGGATCGCGAACTGGGTGTTCGAGTTGTCCCCGAACCTGCTGGCCCGGGGCGCTCTCGGCGAGTGGTAGGTCCATTGCCCGTTGGCCAGACGCGAATCCACCAGGAACTTCGCGTCGGCGTGCATGGCACGGGCATACTTGCTTGTCGGGTCGATCCGGGCGATTGCCGCCATCACCATGCACCGCAGGGACCTGTTGTAGACGCCGTCCATGTCGACCGTCAGCAGGTTGTCCAGGGCCTTGCGGATCGGCGGGCTGAACGGATCCTGCCCCGCCTGCAGCAGCGCCCAGGTCACGATGGCCGTGTGCCCGCCCTTGCCGTACGACTGGGGCGGGTCTGCCCAGGAGCCGTCCGGCTGCTGCGCCTTGAGCAGTTCGAACTTGATCGCCTCGATGGCAGCGAAGATCTGCCTGGCCTGCGCCTGCGCGTCCGTCACGACCGGGGTCGGTTGCGATCGGGCGTGCGGCGCAAGACTCGCAAGAGCCAAACCGACGGCCGCTGCACGAAATACGTGTAGTCGTTGCATGGGCGCACTCCTCGAACCGGTGCCGCTGCTGAGCCTGCCGACTACCCATAGATTACGACGCCCAAGGACTTCTGGCAAAGCGAATCCTCGTATCTATCGGCAGACACCGAGGTAATGCAGGCCGGCATTTGCCCTGCCGACTGTCTCTATATACAATCCGCCTCGCAATGCACGACGAGCACGAGCAATACAAACGTGTGGGAATTCTTGGAGGCATGGGGCCGGCGGCAACCATCCGCCTCTACGAGGAGATTACATCCCGCACGCCAGCCCGCGGCGACCAGGACCACATCCCCCTGATCATCGACAGCCAGCCGCGGACCCCCGACCGGACCGCCGCCCTGCTGCAAGGCGGCGAGGACCCCTTGCCGCACCTGCTGCAGGCCGTCCGCAGGCTCGAGGCCGCCGGGGCCGACTTCCTGGCCATCGCCTGCAACACCGCCCATGCCTGGTACCAGCCGATCGCCGCGGCCGCCTCGGTCCCAGTGCTGCACCTGATCGCCCTGACAGCCGGCGCCGCGTGCCGAGCCGCGGACGGCGGTGCGGTCGGCGTGCTCGCCACGAGCGGCACCGTCGCAAGCGGACTGTACCAGAATGAGCTGTCGCATCTGGGGGGCCGCCCGCTGCTGACCGATGAAAAGGAGAGCGCCGAAGTGATGCGGGCCATCTACCTGGTCAAACAGGGCGGCCATGCGAACCTCCAAGAGGCCACCAGGACGATGCGTACGCAGGCGGCCGGCCTGATCGACCGCGGCGCGCGATCCATCATCCTGGGGTGTACGGATATTTCGGTGATCGTGCGCCACGGCGACCTGCCGGTGCCCGTCGTCGATTCGACGGTCGTGCTGGCCGAACGGATCATCGCGGTCGCGCGGGGAGATGCCAATCCGGAGGAATGCGGTTGAACCTGACCAAGTATCGCAGACTGGCAATCTTGACGGGATCGCAGCTCGGCTCGTTCAGTTCCAAGACGGCCGCCGGGGTGATCCGCTACCGCCCCGACGACGTCGTCGCGGTCATCGACCGGGCCCACGCCGGCCAGGACCTGCGCGGCCTGCTGGGCTGGGGCGAGGGCATCCCGATCGTCGGCACCTGGCCGGAGGCGCAGGGCCGCAGTCCGGACGCATTGCTGATCGGGGTGGCCCCCATAGGCGGGCATCTGACCGACGACCTGCGCCAGGTCGTGCGATGCGCCCTGGATGCCGGGATCGCGGTGATCAGCGGGCTTCACACGATGCTGCGGGATGATCCGGACCTGGCGAGCTGCGCCGCCGCCAGCGGCGCCGAGCTGCTCGACGTACGGGATCCGGGTCCGCTGGAGGTGGTCGCCAGCGGCAAGGCGGCCGCCCTGCCGGTCAGGCGGGTGCTGACCGTCGGGGTGGACTGCGTCGTCGGCAAGATGATGACGGCCCTGGAGATGACGCTGGCGGCACAGCGGGCGGGGCTGGACGCCGCGTTCGTGCCGACGGGCCAGACGGGGGTTATGATTGCGGGATGGGGCATTTCGGTGGATCGGGTGATCTGCGATTTTGCCGCCGGGGCCACCGAGTGGCTGGTCCAGCAGGTGGCG
>JAWLBS010000336.1:0-5497 GCA_041687575.1 Phycisphaerae bacterium
ATCGGCGTGGTCGCGGTGATTGCCGCGATCGTCGGGGCGCTGGTGCCGGCGCTGGTTGCGGCCAGGAAACACCCTGTGGAGTCGCTGCGGTATGAGTAGACCGGCAAAGACAGATACGATCCTCGAGGCGGTGGATGTCCACAAGTCCTACCAGCTGGGTCCGTCGACGCTGCGGGTGTTGGCCGGGTGCAGCCTGAAGGTCGCCGAGGGCGAGTTCCTGGCGATCATCGGCTCGTCCGGCAGCGGCAAGAGCACGCTGCTGCACCTTCTGGGGGCGCTGGACCAGCCGGACAAGGGCACGATCCGGTACCGGGGCGAGGACATCTTTGCGATGCCGGCCGCCCGGCGGGACGCCCTGCGGAACCGGGCGTTCGGGTTCGTGTTCCAGTTCTACCACCTGCTGCCCGAGCTGGACGTGCTGGAAAACGTCCTTCTGCCCGAGCTGGCAGGGGCGCCGGTGGGGGCGTGGTTTTCCGGGCGGGCCCGGTCGCTGCAGCGGGCGCGGGACCTGCTGGAGATGCTCGGGCTTGGCGGGCGGCTCGCCCACCGGCCGAACCAACTGTCCGGCGGCGAGCGGCAGCGGGTGGCGATCGCGCGGGCCCTGATGAACGAACCGGCCGTGTTGCTCGCCGATGAGCCGACGGGTAATCTGGACGCGGCGACGGGCCGGGAGATCCTGTCGGTGTTCGAGACGCTGCACCGGGCGGGCCAGACGATCGTGCTGGTGACCCACGAGCAGTACGTCGCCCAGCGGGCCCAGCGGGTGGTTCGCCTGGTCGAAGGTGTGCTGCAGACGGCGGCGGTGGAGGCGGGAAGCGCTTCCGGGCGGGTGTAGGCATCGGGTCTCGGGTTTCGGGTTTCGGGTGTCGTAACGGCAGTTGCCAGTGAACGGCAGGGGTCAGGGGTCAGGGGTCAGCCGGAAGACGGTGAAGCCTGACAAGGTGACCGGGTGGCAAGGTGACAAGGTGAAGAAACGGCCCGGCGCCACTATGGAGTGCGGCGCCGCAGACGCCGCTTTGCATTTGTCCGTCGGGTGCCACGGTTCCATGCAGGACGTGCCGAACGCCCCTGGAACGTGTATTTTCGATATGAACGGCGGCGGCAGCTGCCGCCGCTTTGGTTGACGCCCCTCTTGCGGGTGTCAAGGCTGGCGCAATAGACGTTTGGGAGATAAGTGTAATGTGGAATGCGTCGAATCCTCATCTGCCGGGTACGGATCTGAAGGTGTGGCTCAATGGCCAGATCGTTCACATGAATGACGCGAAAGTCAGCGTCTTCGACCACGGCGTGCTCTACGGCGACGGGATCTTCGAGGGGATTCGGGCGTACAAGGGCAAGGTCTTCCAGATGGCCGCGCACATGCGGAGGCTCTACGAGGGCGCCGGGGCGATCTGCCTGAAGGTGCCGATCGAGCCGGCCGCGTTCGAAAAGGCGATCTATGACACGCTGGCCGCCAATAACCACACGGACGCCTACGTCCGCGCGGTCGTCACCCGCGGGGCCGGCTACCTGGGCTTGCACCCGGCCAAGACGGCCAACCCGTCGGTCTTCATCATTACGTGCGAGCTGGCGCTGTACCCGCTGGAGCTGTACGAAAAGGGCATGGCCATCGTCACCGCCTCGACGATCCGCAACCACCCGCACGCCCTGTCGGCCCAGGTCAAGAGCCTGAACTACATGAATAACATCATGGCCCAGATCGAGGCCACCCAGGCCGGCGCGGTCGAGGCCGTCATGCTCAACCACCAGGGCTACGTGGCCGAGTGTACCGGCGACAATATCTTTATCATCCGCAAGGGCGAGCTGCTCACGCCGCCGGCCACCGCGGGCATCCTCGAGGGGATCACCCGCGCCGTGGTGATGGAACTGGCTCGCCGGCGCGACATCCCGGTCCGCGAGACCAACATGACCCGGCACGACCTGTACGTGGCCGACGAGTGCTTCGTGACCGGCACCGGCGCCGAGATCATGCCGATTACCGCGATCGACCAGCGCCAGATCGGCAGCGGCCGGATCGGCACGATGACGAAACAGCTGCTGGAGGACTTCTGGGCCTGCACCCGCGGCGAGATCGATGTGCAGGTGTAGACGACAGTTGCCAGATGCCAGATGCCAGATGCCAGTAACGGCAGGGATCAGGGGTCAGGGGTCAGGGGTCAGGGAATCGGGTGTCACGGTCCTGCGCAAACGAGCCGCGACCGTGAGGGAGCGGTAGACCATGTAGGGAGGGCCATGCCCGCCAACCTCGGAGTCCCCGCTTCAGCGGGCGCTTGGAGTCCCGGCTTTGGCCGGCGTTCGGAGTCCCGCCTTCAGGCGGTCCGCCCGAGCGAGCGCAGCGATGCGAGTGGCCGAGCTGCTCCGGTTCGTGTCTGTCTGCCGGATCGGAGGAGCATCCCGAAACGTTTTGCAGGTGGAGGGTCTCAGACATGCGCTTGAGTATCAATCGGACAACGCTGACAGTTTTCCTGCTTATGGCCGCTGCCGCCGCGACACACGCCCCCGCCCGGGTCGTCGCGCCGGCCGGGGGGATCGTCCCGCTGCGGCCGGTGCCCGCCACGCGTGCGGCGTCCACGCAGCCCGTGGTTGCGGATGTCGCCTCGGCGCAGACTGTCGCCGCCGCGCCCCGTGCGCAGTCCGGTCCGCTTCGCGTGGCCGAATCGACGTACGATTTCGGCACGATCTGGGACACGCAGGACGTCAAGCACACCTTTACGATGGTCAACACGGGCAAGGAGCCCGTGGAGATTCGCAACGTGCGGACGACCTGCGGCTGCACGACCACGGACAAGTGGGACAAGACCGTCGCCCCGGGCGCGACCTGGGCGCTGCCCGTGACGTTCTCCGCCGCCGGCCGGCAGGGCAAGAATCACAAGTCAGTCATCGTCGAGACGGGCGCCCCGGACCAGCCGCGGGTCGTGTTCAACGTGACCGGCGAGATCAAGCCGCTTTTCGCCTTCGAGCCGGGACCGCACGTCAGTTTCGGCACCCTCCAGGAGGACTCGGACGAGACCAGGAGCCTGACCATCATCAACCAGGGTGACGAGCCGGTGACGCTGGGCGAGCCCGAGGTCAACACCGACGCGGTCAAGGTCACCTTGAGGGCGGTCAAGCCCGGCCGTCAGTATGAGCTCAGCGTCCGGACCCTGCCCCCGATCACAGACAGCCCCCGCGCGCGGATCCGCGTCCCGACCGGCCTGAAAACCGACCCGGAACTGATCGTGTACGTCTACGGCTACATCCGGCCGCGCGTCGCGGTGCTGCCGGCGACGATGCTGATCCCCCAGCCGCTCGAGCGCGATTTCGGCCGCCGGCTGATGATCCGCGTGGCCGACGGCGCGACCGTCCACGTCAAGGATGTAAAGGTCTCGATCGACGAGGTCGACGCCAGGCTCGAGACGGCCAAGGAGGGGCAGCTGTACTACATCTGGCTGAAGATCCCGGCTGGGGTGCAGCTGCCGGAAGGCGGCGCGACGGTGACCGTGACCACCGACGACGAGAAGGTGCCGCAACTGAAGGTCCCCCTGCGCCCGTTCCAGTCGCACAGCCGCACCGATGTCGCCCGCCCGTCCCGCCCGACCACTCAACCCGCCCGGCAAGCCGAAGAGTAGGGCGGGCTGCCTCGCGTTTCGTTCAAGCCCTCTCAAAGGCGGTAGACGCGGGCGCCGGTGATTCGCATCCGTAGGACTATGGCCGCAAGACCCAGTGCCGGCGCTCTGCCTGGCAGCGGGCAGCCCGGCGGTTACGGCACCCGGCGACGCGGTTGTGGTGGGCAATAGCCCACCCTACTGGCGGCCAGCGGATTTGGTCGCGGCGGCGGCGTTTGGTCCGGCATCGAAATACGGCTTCAGGTCGATACGTTGGTACGCCTGGCGCGTGGCGTGGGAGCCGGCGGCCAGGTGGATGACGCGGTTGGCCGGTTCGAAGATCATCGCCTGCAGCGTCCTGTCCCCGTCGGACACGCGGTCGAGCAGCTGCTGCATCCGGCGAAGGTCGATCCGGCCGAAGCCGTCGGCGGCCGCGTCATGGAGGCGGTCGAACCGGTCGCATCGACCGGGCGTGTCCAGGTCTCTTCCGCGTTGATGGTTGGTGCTGATCAGGGCGGCCGATTCGGGCGCACGGCGGACGGTGATCCGGGCGGGGGTGATCTCGACGACCGCCCGATTCCCCTTGGCGTCCATGAGCATGAGGTTGTTGGCGGTCTGTCTGCCGGTCTTGCCGAGCAGGGCGATCGCCTCGTCGACCGTGCGGCAACGCTCCAGGACCGTCCGGTACAGCAGCATGTACGGCATGGCGTGGGGGATGCTGCCCTCGCGCGAGACCTCCATATTGGCCAGCGTCAGGCCGTGTTCGTTCATGCCCGACAGCGCGCCGATCAGCCCCGGCCAGGTGACCGCCGCAAAGGCGTATCGGTCCTTCGGGTGAAACACCAGCACCACCGTCTCGGCGTCGGCGACGCCGAGCGAGTCGAAATCGAGTGTCCGGCCGAACCGGGCCACGTCGTCGGGGGCGGCCCGGGCGGGCAGGGCGATCGTTGAGCAGGCGGTCATCGGCGTCAGGTCGAGGAACGAGTTCGCCAGCAGGGCGGCGTTCGGCTCGATATTGGTTGTATCAGCCAGGGCGAACATCTCTGCCTTGTGCTCGGGGCGCATGAAGTTGGCGAACACGCTGGCAACCTGCAGGGCGGCGTCGTACTGCGCCGGCGAGGCGAAAAAGCCCTTGAGGTACGCCTCGTGCAGGGCGCGAATCTCCCGGCCGAGCCGCTCGCCGTGCTGCCGACCGAGGGCGCCGGCGTCGCCGCGAAGTTCGATAATCGGGATACCCGGCTGGGCACCCGCGCCGGGCGGGGTGTCGACTCGAGGCTGGCTGGAGGCCGGCGGCCCGGCTAGCAGAGGCGGGGCGATGGCCGCCAGGAGGACCGCGGGAATCAGCAATATCCTGCATGTCGTCGGCATTTTTCGTGTCTCCCTTCGGCTTTGCCCTGGAGGGTGACTTGGCACGTCGCCGGTCCTGAAAGTATAGCACGGTCTCCCAGAACCGGACCTGCGCCGGGTGTCTTGCTTGCGGTCCCTCGCCTTTCCGCCATTTTGCCCCCGCCCCGCCTGTACAGCCGGACCGCGGCGGGCATAATGCGTGGTCAGGATGATCAGCCGGCAGGGAGGAGGCGGATCCGTCACGTTCCGCCAAAGTCTTCCTGCCCGTCAACTGGAGGCGTAGCGCGATGGCAGTTGCAGTCGAACCCGTCAAGAAGTCGGACCTGTGGACCCTGGAAAACGGCGATGTGGCGATCGGAGTGGAGAAGAAGACCGGGTGGATCCGCTCGGCGACGTGGAAGGCGACCGGGCTGGACCTGTTCAAGCAGGTTCGCGGCGGCATCCCCGGCTACGTCGGCGGCATCCGCGTCTTCGACGAGCACGACCGCGCCTGGTACAGCGACCTCGACACGCCGTTCAAACTCGGCGAGGCGAAGAAGCGCGGCAAGGCGGTCACCTTTGAAAAG
>JAWLBS010000337.1:0-5494 GCA_041687575.1 Phycisphaerae bacterium
CCCGGGCATCGCCTATGTCTCGCAGACCGACCGGCAGATGGTGCTGGTGGCGTTCCGGCTGACCGACTCGGTCTGGCCGCTGCAGGTGAGCTTCCCGGTGTTCATGTACAACGCCATCCGCCACATGACCGGCTCGGTGATGCAGGCCGACCCGGCGCTGCAGCCGGGCGAAGCGATCGACATCGACGTGCCGGCCGGGCTGGAGAAGCTGGTGGTGCTCACGCCGCAGCGTCAGCGGCTCGACGTCAGCGCCGCCGGCCGCCCCCAGGCCCGCTTCGCGGCGACCGAGCAGGCGGGGCTGTACCGGGTCGAGCCGGAGGCGGCGGGCGTCTCGCCGCAGGCGTTTGCGGTGAACCTGACCGACCCGGCCGAGTCGGACGTCGTGCCGCGCGAGATCCTCGCCGTCGGCGCCGAGACGGTCACCGGCGGCGGCGACTTCACCGACGCCAACCAGCCGCTGTGGCCGTATGCGATCCTGCTGGCGCTGGGGGTGCTGTGCCTGGAGTGGTACGTGTACAACCGGCGGGTGATGGTGTAGCGTGCGAGGACCAGAGATGCCGCTTTTCGACAGGATCACGTTTGACTCTCAGATCATGGGAGGCCGAGCCTGCATCCGTGGAATGCGGATCCCCGTTTCGGTGATCGTCAAGCAGATCGCCCACGGGGCGACCCGCGAACAGGTCTTGGCGGACTATCCGGACCTGGAAGCCACGGACGTGCAGCAGGCGCTGCAGTATGCCGCCTGGCTGTCGCAGGAAGAGGTTCTGACCTTTTGAGGCTTGGAGACTGAATGAAGCAGTTCGCGCCGTGTCTTAAGCCCCGACAGGGGCGGGATACTAACCAGCCCAGGGCAAGCCGGCTGCGTTGTTTGCAGACGGCGCCGCCCTGGGTAAGCGGGCGATCAAGGATGTGTTTTTCTCTTTTGCCTCTCAAGCCCCAACGGGGCGCGATAGCGCTGGTGGACGATTATCTCGCCCCGTTGGGGCTCAATAACGAAAACAAAAGACACCACATTGGGTCGTCCCGGCATCCAGGGCGGTACGAGCCGCAATCCTGCTTCGCCAACAGCGGCTACGCAGGATTTACGACGCGGCTCGCTTGCCCTGGGCTGGTTAGTGTCTCGCCCCTTCGGGGCTGGAATTCGACGATGCGCTTGGGTGCATGAAATGCCGGATATCCCGAACAATCAGCCTTTCACCGACGATGAGCATCGCTTCATGCGCCGCGCGCTTGCCCTGGCAGCGCGCGGACGCGGTTCGGTCGAGCCGAACCCGATGGTCGGGTGCGTCCTCGTCCGGGACGGACAGGTCGTCGCCGAGGGGTACCACCGCAAGTATGGCGGGCCGCATGCCGAGATCGACGCCCTGCAGCGCGCAGGTGAGGCGGCGCGAGGCGCAACCGCCTACGTCACGCTCGAACCGTGCTGCCACGTCGGCAAGACCGGCCCGTGCACCGAGGCGCTGATCGCCGCCGGCGTCAGCCGCGTGGTCGCCGCGATGACCGACCCGTTTCCCAAGGTCGCCTGCCGGGGCATGGAAGCGCTGACCGCCGCCGGCATCGACACCGCCGCCGGGCTCTGCGAGCACGAGGCGCACCGCCTGAACGCGCCGTACCTCAAGCGGCTGGCGACGGGCCGGCCGTGGGTCATCCTCAAGTGGGCCCAGAGTCTCGACGGCAAACTCGCCAGCCACAGCGGCCACAGCCAGTGGATCACCGGCCCGCCCGCCCGCGCCGAGGCCCACCGCATCCGCGGGCGGGTCGATGCGGTGATCGTCGGGGTCGGCACGGTCGTGGCCGACGACCCCGCGCTGACCTGCCGCCTGGCGCGGCCGCGCCGCACAGCCAAGCGGGTCGTCGTCGACGGCCGACTGCGGATCCCGCCGGCCGCGCAGCTCGTTCGCTTAGCCGGCGAGGCGCCGGTGCTGATCGTCTGCACGCAGGAGGCGCTCCGCGACCAGGCCGACAAGGCCGACGCGCTGCGCCGGGCGGGTTGCGAGATTCTCGCCCTGCCAGCCGTCGCCCCCGGCCGCATCGACCCGGCCGACCTGCTCGGCGCGCTGAGCACAGCCGGGGCGACCAACGTAATGATCGAAGGCGGCGGACACCTGCTGGGCGGTTTCCTGGACCGCCGCCTGGCTGACGAGGTGGCGGTGTTCGTCGCGCCGATGCTGATTGGCGGCGCCGCGCCGCAGGCGCCGCCCGTTCGCATTGCGGATCAAGGATCTGGCGAGCCCCCCGCCGCCGTCACGCCGTGGCCAGGCGGCGTGGACCGCCTCGACGACGCCCCCCGCCTGCGCGACGTCCGCGTCCGCCGCCTCGGCGACGACCTGTATATCCAGGCGATGCTGCCATGGGCCTTCCAGGAAGGACCGGAGCGGCCGGCTTGACATGGAGCGGCGTCATTGCCGCCGTTCGGTGCGGCCTTGATGCCGAGCCTCCCTTCACGTCTGAGCTCAGGGTCGAGGACGAGCAGTTCTTCACTGGTGCCGGGAGGGCGCCGCCGGTTGACGGGCGACCACGTACGGGACGCTTGGCGAAATCCAAAGCGGCGTCTGCGCCGCCGCACTCCATAGTCGCGCGGCGGCGTTCGACGCGAGATTTGAGTTTGCACAGCTTGGTGGCTTGATCCACGGGCGGATCGCTGACAAGTGTGCTGTTCACTGGCTACTGACCTCTGTCGTTGCTGTTTCTAATCTGTGTAATCTGCGAAATCTGCGGATAGATCGCTGTTGCCGTCCGGGTTGTCAGATGCCCCAGTTCGACGCCAGCATCAGCAAGTCGATGGCATTGATGGTCTGGTCGCAGTTGAAGTCGGCCTCGGGGTTGAAGCCCGGCTCGCCGAAGTTCCTGGTAAAGGTCTGCGCCAGCATCAGCAGGTCGAACGCGTTGACGTGCCCGTCGCCGTTGATGTCGCCGACGAGAAACGCCTCGGCGCCTTGCGGCATGCCATCCCCGTAATCGTGCCCCGCGCAGTCCACGAGGCCGTAGACCGCCGGGCCGCTCAAGGGCCCGCCGCTGGCCCTCCCGCCGATGCCCACCAGCAGGCCGGCGACGATCGCCATCGCTGGGATCTTCATCCTGCACCTCCCGCGGTCCCGCTCCCGCCGGACCGCTTAGCCCGATTCTACCATCTCGCGGGCCGGGAAACCATCGATTTGCGCCGGGCCCCGCCGCGGCGGGGACATCCTGGTCTCAGCGGCAGCGCGGGCGCTTCCGAGGGTCTGACCCCTGGCAGTACGCCCGCATTCGAATCCCCGCGTCCGATTCCCTTGGCGGCACCGACACCTGAACGGTCCACGAAGGCCTGCCCCGGGGAAGAACGCACCCCGGAGGTCGCCGGCACACGATATTGCCGCGCTGCGGGATTGACATACATTCCGAATACATTATACTGACAAGTACGTGAACTGGCGTGACGCCGTTCATGCCGTTCATGCCGTTCATGCCGTTCATGCCGTTCATGCCGTTCATGCCGTTCATGCCGTTCATGCCGTTCATGCCGTTCATGCCGTTCATGCCGTACGAGACTGTGCGCCGCCTGTTGCCTGGGTGGCGGTGGCTATGGATGTGCCAGTCAGCCCGAAGTTCGACATGGGCGCCATGGGGTCCAAATGAAGGACCTGCCGGTGCTGCGGGCGGGGTCTGGCTGGCCTTATGGGCTCAGGGTTCACAGGAGGAAGCAACATGCGTAGCATAAGAGCCTTTCTGATGTCGGCCGCGGTCATCGCGACGGGGGTGAGCAGCCACTTGCAGGCGGCGTGGACGTGGACGGCTTTCAATTTCCCAGGAGCGACTTACACCACGCCGAAAGGGATCTCCGGCGACACCATCGTCGGCATCTACAGCGGCGGTGGCTTCGTATACCAAGGAGGGGCATGGACGACGCTGAAGCATCCCTCCGGGGTGAGCGCCTTGCCGCGTGGAATCTCGGGCAATCGCATCGTGGGGTCTTACGGCGCTTCTCAGAGTTTCGTCTACGATGGCAGTACTTGGACCGATCTGACCTATCCCGGGGCTTCCAGCACCACCGTGACGGGAATCTTTGGAAGCCGCATCATTGGGTCATTCTTTGTGTACGGCCAGCCGCAGCAGGGCTTTGTGTACGATGGAACGGCTTGGACGGCCATCAGCTTTCCTGGCGCGATGTCAACCACTCCTGCCGGCATCTGGGGCAATACGATCGTCGGAGCATATCTCGGCGCGGACCTCAGGTCGCGTGGCTTCATCTATGACGGCAACACTTGGGAAACTGTGGATTACTGGTATGGGGACCCATATACGCAGACATTCCTGTCAGGCGTTTTCGAGAGCACGATCATAGGCTCCTGGACAACCGCCTACCAGAACTACTCCTACGGTTTCCTGATCGACGAGGGGCAGTGGACCCAGGTGTACCCGCATCCCGAGGGATTCGATGCCGAGCTCACGGGCATCTGGGGCGATACGATTGTCGGGACTTACTGGGGTCTCGAGGGCGGAATACATGGCTTCGTACTGACGGTGCCGGAGCCGGGCAGCCTGGCCTTGCTGGCGCTGGCCGGACTGCTGGCCGTGCGGCGGCGTCGCCAAGGGTAACGAGTCTCAATCAGGAGATCTACGATCTCCAGGCCGACATCGGCGTGAGCGTGAACGTCTACGATAGACACCCCGACGACGTCGCCGACCTCAGCGCAAAGCTGGAGGCCTGCCGCAAGGACCTCGGCGACGGCCTGACCGGCGTCCGCGGCGCCAACTGCCGCCCGGCCGGCTGCGTGGAGGACCCCAAACCGCTGGTTGCACACGACGAGAACCACCCCTACATCATCGCGATGTACGACCTGCCGGAGCGGGGGTAACAGCAACCGCAGACCGGCGGCCCAGCCCTGGACGCCCTCGGCAACCGCCACGACGCCGACATCCGCAAGGCTGACATGCCACGGGAGTCCTGCGGATGCGCCAGGCGCTGGCAGGCGGTGCGGAAAGAGCCGCGACCGTGAGGTCGCGGTAACATGTAGGGCGGGCTGCGCCCGCCAAAGCCGTCACTCTGAGCGCAGCGAAAAATCTCTCCTGCACGGGGCGCCCATGGTTGAGTAGCCCGCGAGGCAGAGATCCTTCGCGTTACTCAGGATGACAACAGGGGCAGCGCTGCGAAAGGCGGAAGATCGTCCCGACACAAAAAAATAGGAGGGGCACTGCCCGGCAGTGCCCCTCCTATTGTGCGTGTCCTCGCCAGCGGACCCTCTCGGGCCATGTGGCTTGCGGCGCTTACTGCTTCTCTTCAAACTCCGCGTCGATCACGTCCTCGCCGCCGGGCTGGGCCTCGGCGCCGGGCTGGGGACCGGGCTGACCTTCCGGGCCGCCCGGCTGGGGACCGGCCTCACCAGCTGCGCCCGCCTGGGCACCGGCCTGCTGGTACAGCGCCTCGCCGAGCTTCTGCGCCGTCCGCTGCACGTCGTCGATGCTGCGGCGGATCGCCGTGGCGTCCTCGCTCTTGGCGGCCTCGCGGAGCCGACCG
>JAWLBS010000338.1:0-5444 GCA_041687575.1 Phycisphaerae bacterium
TGCGGGCGGCCCCGGGCGAGGCGCCGGCACCGCTGGAGACGCTGCGGGGCGAGTGCACGCAGCCGCTGCAGGTGGAGGCGTTCTACCGGCAGCTGGCGGATCGCGGGCTTGCGTTCGGCGAGGCGTTCAGGGGAATTGTCTCGCTGTGGCGCGGGCCGGCTGGGGCGCTGGGGCACGTGCGGCTGCCGGCCGCGGCAATCGGGGGCGGTTCGTACCGGCTGCATCCGGCGCTGCTGGACGCGTGTTCGCAGGTGGTCGCGGCGACGCTGACGCCGGCCGACGGCGGCAAGGGGCTGTACATGCTGGTCGGGCTGGAGCGTCTGACCTGCTACGCCTCGGCCGGGGGCGAGGTATGGTGCCACGCGATGGCGTCGGGTTTGGCTGAAGGCGGCGAGCACCGGGCGGACCTGGTGATCTACGCGCCGGGCGGTGAGGTGGTCGCGGAGGTGCGGGGGCTGCGGTACCGGCAGGTGGCGGGCGGGGTGCTGAAGATATCGGTTCGTGGTGGCGGTGGCGGTCAGGTCGGTGACGACGTGCGGGCCGGCGACAACGGTCGCGCGGGCGACAATGGTCACACCGCTGGCAACGGTCACATCGGCGACAACGGCAGCGTGGGTAAAGATGGTCGTGTGGCGGATACGTTGGTGAACCGTCTGCGCAATGCGGCGGCAGATGCGCGGCATTCGTTGCTGGAGGGGCACGTCCGGCAGGAGGTGGCGAGGATCCTGGCGCTTCAGGAGTGGCCGGACGCGCGGACGGGCTTTTTCGACCTGGGGATGGATTCGCTGGGGGCGGCGGACCTGGCGAGTGCGCTCGCGCGGGAACTGGGGTGCGCGGTGCCGGCGACGATGATCTTCGAGCAGGGCAACGCTTCGGGCCTGGCCAGGCAACTGCTCGAGGAGATGTCGCTGCCGGCGGGTGAGACGCAGGCACAGGCGAGTCCGGGCGGTGAGGCTTATGCGGCGAGCGCAGCCGGCGAGGATGCGGCGCCGGACGATCTGGACGGGATGAGCGGGGAGGAGCTGGCGGACCTGTTCGCCAGGACGCTGGATGAATTCAAGGGACTGACTGAGTGAGCACGGACGCTGGAAAGACGGACTACCAGGCCCTTTTGAAGGAGGGCTATCGCCAGCTCAAGGCGATGCGCAGCAAGCTCGACGCGATGGAGCGGCAGCGCAGCGAGCCGATCGCGGTCGTGGGGATCGGCTGCAGGTTCCCGGGCGGGGGCAGCGGGCCGGCCGGTTTCTGGCGGATGCTGCAAGAGGGGGTGGATGCGACCCGCGAGGTGCCGGCTGACCGGTGGGACGTGGACGCATACTATGCTGACGACCCGGACAGGCCCGGCACGATGTACGTGCGGCGGGGGGCGTTTCTCGACGAGGTGGATCGGTTCGACCCGGAGTTCTTTAACATCTGGCCGCGCGAGGCGGCGAGCATGGACCCGCAGCAGCGGCTGCTGCTGGAGGTGGCGTGGGAGGCGATCGAGGACGCGGGGATTCCGCACGATGCTTTGGCGGGGCGGGCCGGCGGCGTGTACGTGGGGGTGATGTTCCACGACTATGCGCACCTGGTGGCATCGGCGGGGCTGCAGCATGTCGATACGCATTTCGGCACGGGCAACGGGGTGGCGTTTCTGGCGGGGCGGCTGTCGCACCAGCTGGGGCTGACGGGTCCGAGCCTGGTGGTGGACACGGCGTGTTCGTCGTCGCTGGTGACGGTGCATCTTGCGTGCCAGTCGCTGCGGTCGGGGGAGACGGACGTGGCGCTGGCGGGCGGGGTGAACCTGATCCTCTCGCCGCTGTCGAGCGTGGTGATGTGCCGTCTGCGGGCGCTGGCGCCGGACGGGCGGTGCAAGACCTTCGACGCGGCGGCGGACGGCTATGCCCGCGGGGAAGGCTGCGGCATGGTGGTGCTCAAGCGGCTGAGCGACGCGGTGGCGGGCGGCGATCGGATCTGGGCGGTGATCCGGGGTTCGGCGGTCAACCAGGACGGGGCGGGCGCGGGGTTGACCGTGCCGAACGGGCTGGCGCAGCAGGCGGTGATCCGCCAGGCGATGGCGGGGGCGAAGGTCTCGCCGCAGCAGGTCGGCTATGTCGAGGCGCACGGCACCGGCACGCGGCTGGGCGACCCGCTGGAGTTGCGGTCGCTCTGGTCGGTGTTCAGGCAGAATCGCGACGCGGGCTCACCGATCGTGGTGGGCGCGCTGAAGACGAACGTGGGGCATATGGAGGGGGCGGCGGGCATTGGCTCGCTGATCAAGACGGTGCTGGCGGTGCGGCACGGGCGAATCCCGCCGCACCTGCACCTGCGGCAGCTCAACCCGATGATTGTCGAGGAGGGGATCCCGCTACAGATTCCTGATACGGTGATGGACTGGCCGGGAATCGAGGGTGAGCGCGTGGCGGGGGTGAGCTCGTTCGGGATGAGCGGGACGAACGCGCACGTGATCGTGGGGCAGGGGCCCGCGCCGGCGCCGGCGGATGACACAGGTCGGCCGGAAGTGCTGTGCCTGTCGGCGCGGACGCCTGAGGATCTGCGGGCGGTGGCGGGGCGCTATCGCCAGTGGCTCGCGGGCGAGCGGGCGGAGCGGCTGGCGGATGCGTGTTACACGGCGGCGGTCGGGCGCAGGCACTGGCCGCACCGGCTGGCGGTGGTGGCGGCGGACCGGCGGTCGTGCGCGGAGCGCCTCGGGGCGTGGCTCGACGGCAAGGCCGAGGCGGGGGTGTTTGAGGGCGGCCGGACCGACGGCGGCGCGGTTTCGCCGGCCGACCCGTCGCAGGTGGCGCGGGCGTACGCGGGCGGGGCGGACCTGGACTGGTCGGCGATCTATGGGGGGCGGGACTGCCGGAAGGTGAGCCTGCCGACGTACCCGTTCCGGCGGCAGCGATGCTGGGTGGATCTGCCGGCGGAGGCGCCGCAGCGTTTGGGCGAGGCGGTCGAGGGGTTGCTCTACGAGATCCGGTGGCACGAGCAGGAGGCGAGTGCGGCGCGGCCGGCGAATGCGGTGCGGCTGGTGGTGGCGGCTGAGAGTGGGTTGGAGTCGGACCTTGTTTGCGAGTTGCAGAACAAGACTGCCGATGGCTGCGTGCTCGGGCTGACGCAGGTCGGGCGGTTCGAGGGGTGGTTGCAGGAGGCGGCCGCGGGCGCGGCGGGGCGGCGCGTCGAGGTCGTGTTCGTCGCGGACGAGGCGGGGGAGTCGGATGATGCGACGGCCTTGGGCGCGGCTGGCGAGCGGATCGCCGAGTCGTTGCTGCGGGTGATGCAGGGCGTGGTGAAAATCGGCGCGGCGCGGCTGTGGGTCGTGACGCGCAGCGTGCAGGCGGTTGGCGCGGATGCTGCGGTCAGGCCGGCTGGCGCGACGGCGTGGGGGCTGGGCAAGGTCTTCTCGCTGGAGCACCCGGACCTGTGGGGCGGGCTGATCGACCTGCCGGCGGCGCATTCGCCGCGGGACGGCGAATGGGTGCTGGCGGAGATGGCGGGCGAGTCGGGCGAGGAACAGGTCGCCTGGCGCGACGGGCGGCGGTACGTCGCGCGGCTGGAGCCGATCGATCGGCCGCTGCCGGCGCGGGAGGCGTCGTTCGATCCAGCCGGGGTGTACTGGATCGCGGGCGGGCTGGGGGCGGTGGGTCTGCAGACGGCCGCGTGGATGGTGCGGCGCGGCGCGCGGCATCTGGTGCTGCAGGGCCGTCGGGGGTTGCCGCCGCGCGAGGCGTGGGCGTCGGCTGATGTGGACGACGGGACCCGAAAGAAGATCGAAGGGGTGCAGCGTCTCGAGTCGCTGGGCGCGACGGTGCACGTCGTGGCGGCGGACGTGGCGGATGCGGGGTTCGTCTCGCAGGCAAAGGCATTGCTGGAAAAGATCGAACGGCCGCTGCGGGGTGTCGTGCATGCGGCGGGGGTGTCGCAGCTGCGATCCCTGGCGGAGATGACGCCGGAGGATCTTCGCGCGGTGCTGGCGTCGAAGGTGCGGGGGCTGGCGAACCTGCACGAGGTGGCGCGGGCATTCCCCGGTGCGCTGCTGGTGTGTTTCTCGTCGATCGCGTCGGCGTGGGGGTCGCAGGCGCTGGGGCACTATGCGGCGGCCAACCAGTTCATGGACGCCTTCGTGCAGTGGCGGCGGGGGCAGGGGATGCCCGGGCTGAGCATCAACTGGGGACCGCTGGCCGGCGGGGGCATGGACCTCGAGCGACAGGAGCAGCGGCTGGGGCGGATCGGCATTCGGACGCTTTCATCTGGGCGGGTCGGGGCAGTTTTGGAGCGGCTGCTGACCGGCGATGCGGCGCAGGTTGTCGCGGCGGACGTGGACTGGGCGGTGTTCCGGCCGGTCTACGAGGCGCAGCGGACGCGGCGTTTGCTGGAGCATCTGGGCGGCAAAGAGACGAAGGCGCAGGTCGCCGGGACGAGCGATCGGCAGCGGCTCCTGGCTGGGCCGGGATCGCAGGAAGAGCGGGTGGAGGCGTACCTGCTGGAGCAGGTGGCGGCGGTGCTGAAGGCGGAGGCGTCGCAGCTGGAGGCGGCTGAGTCGCTGACGAGCCTGGGCGTGGATTCGCTGATGGCGATGGAGTTGCAGAAGCGGCTGGAAGGACAGGCGGGCGTGGATGTGTCCGTCTCGCAGCTGTTGCAGGGGGCGACGCTGCGCGAGCTGGCGGCGTCGGTGGCGGAGCAGTTGGCTGAGCCGACGACCGGTGAGGACGCAGGCGGCGAGATCATGGAGGGCGAGTTGTGAGCGTCGACCGTGTTCTCGAGGAGGCTCGCGCGTGCGGGATCCGGCTGTGGGTCGAGGGGGACCGGCTGCGCTACCAGGGGCCCAAGGGTGAGCGGACGGAGCAGGTTCTGCGGCAGCTGCGCGAGGTCAAGACCGACCTGATGGCGCGGCTGCGCGACACCGAGGCGGTGACGGTGCAGCCGGTGTCATTCGGGCAGCGGGCGCTGTGGTTCGAGTATCACCGCGACCGGTGCAGCACGGCGTACAACTATGCGTTCTCAGCGAGGATCCGTTCGGAGGTGAACGTCGAGGCGATGCGGCTGGCGCTGCAGGCGCAGGTGGATCGGCACGCGATCCTGCGGACGACGTACGGGCTGGAAGCGGGCGAGCCGGTGCAGCGGGTGCACGGTTATCAGCCGGTGGCGTTTGCGGCGGTCGATGCGGCGGGCGAGTCGGCGGAGGATTTGCAGCAGATCGTGCGGGCGGCGTCGCTGGAGCCGTTCGACCTGGAAAACGGGCCGGTCCTGCGGGTCACGCTGTACAGCCGGGGGCCGCGCGAGCACGTGCTGCTGTTGTGCGCGCATCACATCGCGATGGACTTTCAGTCGCTGGCGGTGCTGATCGAGGAGCTCGGTCCGTTGTACGCGGGGGCGTGCGGCGAGAAGCAGGGGCCCTTGCCGACGGTGCGGACGCAGTACGCGGATTTCGCGCGGTGGCAGACGCAGATGGCGCAGGGGCC
>JAWLBS010000339.1:0-5439 GCA_041687575.1 Phycisphaerae bacterium
TTTCAAGAAGGTCTATGACTTCCGCGCGGCGTTCGATGCCGCCTACGAGATCCGGCTGGGCCGCGAGGTCGACGAAAAGGGCACGGCCAAGGAAGGGCGGACCTCGTAGAACACGAGATTCCGCACGATATAGAAAGAGAATAGGCGGGTCGGAAACGACCCGCCTTTTTTGTTGCGCGCCGTGCCTTGGGTGCCATGGCCGCGCTGCTTGCGGTGAGCGAGCGGAGCGAGTCGAACCGTGCGGCCATGGAATTCCTCGGATGGGCGTTGCGTTCGTATTGGGTGCCGCGACGGTTCGTAAGGCCTTGGTGGGCAATAGCCCACCCTACAGTACTTATTGTCTGTCCAGGTCTCACTGATCAGCCATCGCTTCCGCGTGTATGCCGCTTGCGGCGCACTGCACGAATCTCAGCATCGATATCGTCCATCTGCAGGCGGTTGGTGCCCTTCTCGATCGATTGTTGTTGCAGGTCTTTCACAGCTTCGATTGCGCGACCACGCAGGACGGCAGATTCGATCTCCTGGACCGCCTCCGGCACATCCGCCATCGACGCTACCGTAACGTCCGCAGCCGACGTGTCAGCGGGAGTTGATCCGGCCGCCAGCCAGATCGTTCTCATCGCCGCGCGCCTGGCCCCGGCGATGTCCTTGTCGTAGTCATTGCCGACCATGATGCACTCGGCGGGATCGACGTTAATGCGCCGGCAGATCTCCAGGAAGAACTCCGGGGCCGGCTTGGCAGCGCCCAGTTCTCTGGACGTGAACACGTGCTGAAAGAACCGCCCGATCCCGCCGCGGTCCAGGGCGCGGCGCATCAGGTCGGCGTCGGAGTCGCCGGCGTTCGAGGCGGCGACCAGCACGTGTCGGGCCTGCAGGTCGGCCAGCGTCGCCTGCACACCCGGCAGGACCTCCACCTGCGGCCAGTGCACCATCGGCCCGGCCAGGTGCGGGAAGTCCCGCATCAGGGTGTCGCCCCAGTCGAAGATGATGATCCCGATCGCCACGTTGCAGTGCCCGTACCGCCGTCTACGAGGAACCGCCAAGAAACGAAGTATGCCATTATCGGCCGACGGCGATGCAGGTCAACAACGAGCTTATTACCGAACCGCCACGCCTCGCCCGGCGAGATACTGCTTCAGGTCCGGGATGGCGATCATGTTGAAGTGGAACACCGACGCGGCCAGCAGGACCGTCGCGCCGGCTTCGACCGCATCGTAGAAGTGCTCCATCTTGCCGGCCCCGCCGGAGGCGACGATCGTCGCATCGGTGGCGTCCGCCATCATCCGGATGATCGGCAGGTCGTAGCCGGTCTTGGCGCCGTCGCCGGCCTTGCTGGTCGGCAGGATCACCGGCACGCCCCAGCCATCCACCCGCTTGGCCCATTCGAGGGCGTCGGCGCCGGTGGGGGTGCGGCCGCCATCGATGTAGACCTCGTAGCCCGACGGCAGCGACGCGTTGCGGTCCACGTCGATGGCGACGGTGACCTTCGCGCCGAACTCCTTGAGCAGCTGCGGCACGAGGTCGGGCGTCTTGAACGCGGCGCTGCTGACCGAGACCTTGTCGGCCCCGGCCTCGAGCACGGCGGCCGCCGAGGCGACGTCCTTGATGCCGCCCCCGACGGTAAACGGCACGGTCGCGGCCTCGGCCACGCGTTTGACCACCTCGACCATGGTGCGGCGGCCTTCGACGGTGGCGGTGATGTCGAGCATGGCGATCTCATCGGCGCCGGCCTGGCAGTAGGCCTTGGCGCACTCGACCGGGTCGCCCGCGTCGCGGATGTCCACGAAGTGCACGCCTTTGACGACGCGGCCGTTCTGCATGTCCAGGCACGGCATGATCAGGACCTGTTTATCTGCCATCTCGAGATCTCCTTACACCATTGCTGCCATTCGGGTGTCACGGTCCTGCGGCTGTGCACGCCACGGCATAGTCGTCGTTCGACGAAGCCGGGTGCAGGGCCGTGCGGCTGCTTCCGTAAATACAGATGCGAACGTGTTCGCATCTGCGCTCATATGTACTCCACCGTGGCCGGCGGTTTGGGCGTCAGGTCGTACAGGCAGCGGTTCACGTCGGGGATCGCGGTGATCCGCTCGGCGATGCGGTGCATCTTCGCCCAGGGGATCTCCGTGACGGTCGCGGTCCGCGCGTCGGTGCTTTCGATGCAGCGGACGACGATGATCTGGCCGAACTCGCGCTGGCCGTCGCGGATGCCGGTCGCCCGGTCACTGAGCAGCACGGCCAGGTACTGGAACGCGCCGGTCTCGGCCAGTTCCTCCTCGACGATGGCGGTGGCGGCGCGGACGGTGGCGAGGCGCTGCTCGGTCACCTCGCCGATCACGCGGGTCGCCAGGGCCGGGCCGGGGAAGGGGATCCGCTCGGTCATCTCGCGGGGCAGCCCCAGCAGCCGGGCGACCTCGCGGACGCCGTCCTTGCGGAGCGTCTTGAGCGGCTCGAGCACCTGGTAGCCGTACGCCTCCTGCGGGTCGATGCCCAGCTGCGACAGGATGTTGTGCTGCCGCTTGATGCCGGCGACCGTCTCCTCGATGTCGGTCAGGATCGTGCCGTGCAGCAGGAACTTCGCCCCGGACTCTTTCACCAGCCGGCCGAACACGGTCTTGTAGAACGTGTCGGTGATGGCCTGGCGCTTCTGCTCGGGGTCGGTCAGGCCCGCCAGCGCGCCGAGGAACTCCTGCCGGGCGTCGACGAGCTGGACCGGGATGCCCATGTCGCAGAACGATCTGACCACGCGCTGTGGCTCGCCCTCGCGCATCAGGGCGTTGTCAACAAAGACGGTCTTGAGCCTCTCGCCGAGGGCCTTGTGCCCCAGGGCGGTCACCACGGAGCTGTCCACCCCGCCGGAGAGGGCGTTGATCGCGATGCCGTCGCCGACCGTCTCGCGAAGCTCCCTAATCTGCTCGTCGATGAAACGCTGGTAGTCCATCACGTTCTCCTTGCAACGCCAGGTACTGCAAAACAGGCGTCGCGGCCTCGGTCCGGCCGCCGCGCTGCCGATGGCATCGAACCCGAGGGCGGGTCCGCGCGGCGGCGCGATACGTTTATTTCAGTTCCTTATGATAGTCCTGGATCGACCGCACGCCGCCCTTGCCGGCCCGCTGCGCGGCGATACCCTTGCCCGCGGCCATCGCCGCCGTCAGCGTGGTGATGTAGGGCACCCGCTGCTTGATCGCCATCTTGCGGATGTAGGAGTCGTCGTGCTTGCTGAGCCGGCCGACCGGCGTGTTGATCACCAGATGGATCTCGCGGTTGGTCAGGGCGTCGGCGATGTTGGGCCGGCCGTCGGAGAGCTTGTTGATCGCCTGGGCGGGGATGTCATGCTCGCAGAGGAAGGCGTGCGTGCCGCGGGTCGCCAGGATCTTAAAGCCCATCTGGTGGAACTGCCGGGCAACGGCCAGCACGGCGGGGCGGTCGTGGGCGTTGACCGTGATCAGCACCGTCCCCTCGGTCGGCAGCGACGGGCTGGCGGCCTCTTCCGCCTTGAAGAACGCCAGCCCGAAGCTCCTGCCCATGCCGAGCACCTCGCCGGTCGACCGCATCTCCGGCCCCAGCACCGGGTCGCACTCGGGGAACATCGCAAACGGCAGCACCGCCTCCTTTACGCCGAAATACGGGATCTCGCGGCGGGCCAGATTCATCTCGCGGATCTTGCGACCCAGCATCAGCTGCGTGGCGATCCGCGCCATCTGCACGTTGCACACCTTGGACACCAGCGGCACGGTCCGGCTGGCGCGGGGGTTGGCCTCGATCACGTAGACCGTGTCGTTGTGGATCGCATACTGCACGTTCAGCAGCCCGACGACGTTGAGCTGCAGCGCGATCCGCCGCGTGTAGTCGTAAATCGTCTCGAGGTGTTTCGCCTCGATCGACAGCGGCGGGATCACGCACGCCGAGTCGCCGCTGTGGATGCCCGCCTGCTCGATGTGCTCCATCACGGCCGGCACGAACGCGTCCGACCCGTCGGACAGGGCGTCGGCCTCGGCCTCCAGGGCGTTTTCCAGGAACTGGTCGACGTAGATCGGCCGGTCCGGCGTGATCTCGACCGCCGTGGCGACGTAGCGGCGCAGGGCCTGCTCATCGTGGACGATCTCCATGCCCCGCCCGCCGAGCACGTAGCTCGGGCGGACGATCAGCGGGTAGCCGATCTCGGCGGCGATCTGCAGGGCCTCGTCGGGGGTGCGGGCGACGCCGGCCTGGGGCATCGGGATGCCCATCTTGTGCATCACGCCGCGGAACAGGTCGCGGTCCTCGGCCAGGTCGATCATCTGGGGCGTGGTACCCAGGATCCGCACGCCGGCCTCGCTGAGCTGGCGGGCGATGTTCAGCGGGGTCTGGCCGCCGAACTGCACGATCACGCCCTCGGGCTTTTCCTTCTCGTAGATGCTCAGCACGTCCTCGACGGTCAGCGGCTCGAAGTAGAGTTTGTCGGAGGTGTCGTAGTCGGTGCTGACGGTCTCGGGGTTGCAGTTGACCATGATCGACTCGAGGCCCTCGTCGCGCAGGGCGAAGGCCGCGTGGACGCAACAGTAGTCGAACTCGATGCCCTGGCCGATGCGGTTGGGCCCGCCTCCCAGGACCATGACCTTGCGGTTGGGCGTGGCGGTGGTGGTATCGGGCCCGTTGTAGGTCGAGTAGTAGTACGAGGCGTCCTCGACGCCGCTGACGCGGACCGCGTCCCAGCCTTCGACGATGCCCAGACGGGTCCGCTGGCGGCGGATGTCGTCCTCGTCGCAGCTGAGCAGCCGGGCGAGGTAGCGGTCGGCGAACCCATCCTTCTTTGCCGCCGCCAGCAGGTCGTCGGGCAGGGCTTTGCCCTTGTGCTGGAGGATCTGCTCCTCGAGGTCGACCAGTTCCTTCATCTGCTGGAGGAACCAGCCCTTGAGGTGGGTCCGCTGGTGGAGGTCGTCGATCGAGGCGCCCTTGCGCAGGGCCTCGTAGAGGATGAACTGCCGCTGGCTGGTCGGCTCGTTGAGCATCTGCAGCAGCTCGTCCAGGGGCCGGCTGTTGTAGTCGGCGGCGAAGCCCATGCCGTACCGGCCGATCTCCAGCGAGCGGATCGCCTTCTGGAAGGCCTCCTTGTAGGTCTTGCCGATGGACATGACCTCGCCGACCGCCCGCATCTGCGTGCCGAGCTTGTCCTGGGCATCGCGGAACTTTTCGAAGGCCCAGCGGGCGAACTTGACCACGACGTAGTCACCCGAGGGGGTGTACTTCTCCAGCGTGCCGCTGCGCCAGTAGGGGATCTCATCGAGCGTCACGCCGGCTGCCAGCATCGCCGAGACCATCGCGATCGGAAAGCCCGTCGCCTTGCTCGCCAGGGCGGACGAGCGGCTGGTGCGGGGATTGATCTCGATCACGACGATCCGGCCGGTAGCGGGGTCGTGGGCGAACTGGACGTTCGTCCCGCCGACGACCTTGATCGCA
>JAWLBS010000340.1:0-5423 GCA_041687575.1 Phycisphaerae bacterium
GGCCAGTCAGGTGCCAGCGGTCTGAAGATGTTTGCTGTTCATACCACAGGCATAGGCTCGCAAAGCAGATTGTCAAAGAACTTATGATCAGCTACTTAGGAGAAGATCATCGCCACCTCTCTCGCTGCTCCTGCCAACACAGCGGCACGCCCGCATGCAGCTGCCTCAGACTGACCCCCTCCGGCTCTTCGCCGCGGATGATGGCCTCGACGATGTCCGGCGCCAGTGACGTCAGGCGGAGCATCCGGCCGACGTAGCTGCGGTCCATGCCGAGGTCGCGGGCCAGGTCCTCCAGGCTGGCGTATTGGCCGGATTCGAGCTGGTTCCGGCGTCGCCTGCGGCTATGCCGGGGCAAACCTGCCAGTGGTGGGCGTTGGCGATGGCCTGGATGAGCGTCCGGTTGGCATCGCGATCGGGCTCGGGTGGAGCGGACTCGGGCGTTTCGGTCAGGATCATCCGCCGGCCGTTGCGGCGGTGGAGCCTGGCAGGGATGTGGACGACCACGGCCTCGCCTTCGCGGCGAACGCGCAGGCCGGGGTAGCGGGCCTTCTGCTGCCTCTCGATGATGGCTGCCTCACGCATGTGCTCGTTCCTCGATCGGCTGGAGTTCCTCGACGACCTGCTCGATGCCGTTGGTGCGGAACCGGATGTCGATCCCGGTGGTGCTGACGGTGATGCCCTCGATCAGCAGCTGCACGATCCGCCGCTGCTCTTCCGGGAACAGCACGTCCCACACCGGGTCGATCGCCCGCAGGGCGTCGGCTACGCGGTTCATTTCCATCGGTTCGCCCGCCGCCGGTTGGGCCTCGGCCTGTCGGATCGCCTGCTCCAGTACCTTCCGCTGTTCGTTGAGCCGCCGCAGCTGCTCGGCCATGAACACCTCGTCCTGGTCGCCGAGCGCCAGCACGGCCCGGATCGACCGCTGCGTCTGCTCGTGCCGGATGCGAAGGTCCTCCATGTGGGCCTGTGCAGCCGGGTCGGGGCCGGTGTCGGTGGCGCTGCGGATCTGGCGGTAGGTCCGGGCGATCACGTCCGGGTGGCGGAGCAGGGCCAGCAGCTGGTCGATCACGGTCTTCTCCATCTCGCCGGCCGGCAGGCAGGGCAGGGGGCAGCGGCCGTAGCCCATGCTGATCTTGCGGCGGCAGGTGTAGTAGCGGATCTCGCGGCCGCGCTTCTTGGACCAGGTCGGCTGGACGAGGTTGCCGCAGTGCCCGCAGCGGATCATGTGGCAAACCTCCCGGACTACAAGCAGGGCCTGCAAGGCCCTTCCCGTTACGTTGCCGAGCGTTTTTGTCCTTACCTGTTGTCGCCATGACTTGACGGTGAAACGAGAAAGGGTATATTGATGTCACCTTCTTGGATCAAGCATGTCTTTCGCGATCCCGGCAGGCTTCAGATGTCGACTCAAGAACGTCCCGTTTTGAGCGCAGCACCCTATGATAGGACCATAGTGTATCAGTAGAGTCATGCAACTTGGTACGGCAGTCTGTGGAGTCGACATGTCCGGTGTCCTTCCCAGATCCCAATGCATGGCAACGTATAACTTAGCCTCACCGTCAATCGGATGTCTGTCAGCAAAAGGCGCCTCGTGCTCCACTGTTTCCGGCACCGGCGTTATTGCCCATGGCGAGGACTGTCCATCATGAGCAACCGTGGCTTGACCGTGTTGTCTGTAACGTTTGTCCTATCGGTACTGGCAGTCGTTAACACGGCTGACGGCTGGATCACCGTGCCTGAACAGGACTGGGGGGCGTTCCAGTCCCGAAAGTACGAGGCTAACGTGGACCGAATCAATGCGCCTCCAATCGTGGAGTACAGACGGTATCAGGATTATGCAGGCAGGTATTACTGGTACTGTCTCTCGCAAGGGTACGGAACCCAGTGGTACGAGGACCGAGACGGGGTCATGTTCCAAGATGGTTGTAACAGGACCGGCTGGTGCGTATGGGCCTACCAGCAGACGCTCACGAGCGACAGCGGCCAACTCGATGTGACCAACCCGCTCGAAGGGCATATCGAGTTCCGCTACGGACCACTGTACGTCAACGACTGGAGGGTCTGGCGGATTGATTGCGAGATACCTGACCCGCCGGCCTACTGGGCCCGCTTTGTGCCGATCAATGGGTTGCGGCGGTTGAAAACCATCCCGCTTGAGAGCACGAGCTCTCCTAACCCCGTGGTCGCCTCTGCTCGGTACCGGATAGACGTTGGCGGCGACTGGACCCCTCAGATCGCCCCGGACGATGGGAGTCCTGCCCATCCCATGGCCATGTTCTTTCTGACCGCGATCTATGACGAGTCTGTGTTTGATGTGTCGGTCACGGGGCAGTACCAGTATCCGTTCCAGACTTGGACGACGCTGAAGAGTGAAGACAGGTCCGATGCCGTATACTGGTGTTGGTGGCGCCCTCATTGGGACTTTCATTTGAAACACGCCGAACCGTTACCCTTTACCGCGACGAACCTCAGGTGGTATGCCTGGCCCCTTGGCTTGTTCGATCGCTACTGGCAGATTCCGGAATACGTCTTGGTCCGCCTCAAGCCAGGGCGGACCTTGGATGAGGTGAAGGGCCGCACGGTCAGGATGATGCTCCACACAGTCAACCTTGCTGAATGGAAGATCTGGTATTATCCGAATGATGTGCTGACGCTCAGTCGTACCAGTGTTGTCGAAGTCGGGGCCGACGGTATGGTCGATGACTGGCGTATCGAGCCACCGCCGCTGAAGGATGAATGCGTTCCCCGTTCCTTTGACGCGGCAGCCGCGCAAAGCAACGAACTCGACAGTATCGGAGCGAAGGTGGTGAATGAACTGAACGTGGAGAAACCGTCGATGCGCGTGGGGCATAACCGATGCCGCGTCGGGCCGTCGCTTTCCGAGACGTACGGTAACGAGGCCTGCTGGGAGGCCTTCGTCACGTTAAGTCCGGATTATTATTACGGGAGCTGGGACATCTACTCCGAACCAACAGAGATGGACGCCAGTTTTGTCCGCGTGAACGTCCATGGTGTCTGGTTCGCAATAGACGACGTTCCGGGATGGGGGGCCTACTTCGACGGGGTGGCAAACGGGACCGAGAATGACCTCCGCCTCAACGTGTATGATGTCTTTTCCGGACTCCTGTACCGCTACCTGGCGGATGATGACCCGAGCGTGTCGCCGAACCCCTGGCTGGAGGATGTGGACTATGCCTTCCGCACTGCGAAGCTGAAGGAAGTTGTCCGGCTGGAGGACCCGAACGCCGTCGTTCGAACATACGAATACGCAAACGGGGTGCTGGTGCGGCAGGTTGACTGCGACAACAACGAGATTACGTATGGCTTTGCCAACAACGAGCTTACGGTGATCGGAAACGGCACTCGTACGATCAAGGCGATCTTCCAGCAAGCTGACTCATATGGCGTCCGGGCTTTGGTGAGCGCTTCCTCGGGAACGGGCGCCGCGTGGCGGCAATACGAATGGGAGCCGATTTATGATCAGGTCGATGGTTTTCTCGATCCTCGCGACGGAAAACTCCGGGCTGTTAAGGGCGCGGCTGGCAACTACCTCGCGTATCTCGAGTACGAGGATCCCTATGGCGAGCCGCCGAAGCCCGAGGGACGCTTGCTGGCCATCCGACGAGGGCCGGCCGGCATGTCCGTGGAAGCCCTGGACTATATGGCCAGGTATGAATGGACAGACCCTCAGCAGGAGGCAGGCCAGCCGTACCAGCTGCCGTCAATGGACGCGAAGTTTTATACTGACGATATCGATGACACGAAGTACGAACTGATCCGTCGCAAGTGGGAGCCGCTGCAGCGGACGGTCGAGCAGTACCTGAAGGTGCAGCCCGCCGACGGCGGGAACCCTTCGGCAACGACCACGGTCGTGTACAACTATCCTCCAATCCCGGCCGAGGGCGAGGTTCCGCCGGTGGAGAATTTCTACTACCAAAGCGTGCCCGTCGGCGTCGATTCCCCCGATGGGGAGTTCACTGCCGGGAATGGCCTGGTCAGCCGCTGTACGACGGAAATTCTTCCGACTGGCCAGGTGGCAAGGTACACGCAGTACGAGTACGGCGCGGCAGACGACTACCGGACGCGTCACGTCGTGCAGGAGTTCATGGCGCCGGTGGATAGCTTCGACCCTACGGATGCAGCAGCCGCTCCGTCCGAGGCCGGCCGTCGAGACTGGACGTACTACGAAAACGTCTACTTCAAGAATGACGGCGGGCAGGGGGTCTACGCGATGCCTGCCGGCATGAAGGACCGCTGGGGGCTCTGGCAGGTGGATCGCCAGGCGAGTGTGTCGCGCGTCGGGCGTGCTCCGGCAGCACTGCTCGAGACCGACTATACGGACTTCATCTATGATGATGAGGGCGGGGGGCAGGGCTTCGGGTTTCTGGTTGGCCGCCGCGAGCCGCAGGTCGCGACGGTGACCGGCGAATCCTTCCGGCCCGAAAGACGGAGGATCTTCAATCCTGACGATCACCGTGAGGTGAGCCAGGAATCCGCAAGCGGCTCTGTGGGCGACGTCGTGACGACAACCACCTTTGACGACTACGGCTATCCGGCGACAAAGACCGAAACCGCAGGCAGCACCACCCGGTCGTGGTCGTACGACTATAACGTGTTCGGTGAACTCGAATTGGAAACGGATCCCGGTGGTTACGTGCATCGGAGACGGTACTATGAGGCCACCGGGCTGCTCAAGAGCACATGCACGTACGCGGCTGCCGGCGACACGGAAGGGGACGTGATCGGTCAGACCTGCTATGAGTACGATCCAACCAGCGGCTTGCTGACGAAGATGCGGATGGCTGCGGATGACGCCCCGTTCGCGGAGGATGCCCCAGGCCGATGGATCGACACCATCTACGCGTACGACGACTACGACCGGCTCATGACCAAGACCGTCCATGATCCCGTATCGGGTCCGGATATGGTGACAACCTTCGAGTACGATCGGCAGGATCGCCTGCGAAAGATGACATACCCGGACGGACGGAGCAAGACGATCTTCCGCGACGGCCGGGGGCAGATCAGCCGGATCGAGTACTGGGGCACCGACGGCGGCGTGCTGGCCAGTGAGTACCAGTACGACTTGAATGGAAACCTGATCGTCCGCACGACCGAGGGTTGTCCGGAGTGCGGGCCACGGACCGAATACCAGTATGATATCTACAACCGGCGGACGGCGGAAACCCGCGTGGAGGTAGGCCAATGATGATGCCCCATGTGCTGCGATCGATCGTGAGCGGGCTGCTGCCAGGCATCCTCGGGCTGTGCGGGACGGCTTGGGCGGCCAACATCACCACCCACTACTCCTACGACGAGGCCGGGCAGGTCACACGGCGATGCGTCGAGGTGGGCGGGCAGGTCATCTCCGAGACGCAGACGGACTACGACTCACTCGGCAGGGCGTATCGGGTTCGCCAGCTCGC
>JAWLBS010000341.1:0-5421 GCA_041687575.1 Phycisphaerae bacterium
CCACCGGCCGTCCATGTCGCGGATCTCTTTCTCGCGCGGGATCAGCGAGGCCAGCACCTGCTTGCAGTCCTCGATCAGCGTATCGTAGCGCAACGTGCTGGTCAGGTCGGCCAGCGGCCGGCCGATGTCCGACTCGATCAGCCGGACCACGTCGCGGGCCTGCTCCGTGTAGCGCTTCACCCGCAGGTTCGTGTCCAGGAAGATCGTCGCCACCTGCATGCTGTTCAGCAGGTTATTCATGTCATCGTTGGTCCGCCCCAGCGCATCGACCTTGGACTGCAGCTCGGCGTTGACGGTGCTGAGCTCCTCGTTGAGGGACTGCATCTCCTCGCGGCTGGTCTCGAGCTCCTCGTTGGCGCTCTGCAATTCCTCGTTGGCGGACTGGAGCTCCTCGTTGCTGCTTCTGAGCTCCTCGTTGGCCGTCTCGACCTCCTCGATCGTCGTCTGCAGGTTCTCGCGGGTGTGCTGCAGCTCGCGCTCCAGATCCTCCAGCGCACCCGGCGGCGCAGGGGGCGGCTCGCGGCGGGCGGTGGACTCGGCCGGCGGGCTCGAAGGGATCAGCGCCACCAGCAGCAGCCCCCGCAGCGATTCGGGCGTTGACAGCGGCCGGACGGACACGTCCACGTCCGCATAGTCGCCGTTGGTCTTGACCGGCACGCCCTCGCGGACGGCCTCGCGGTTCTCCCGGCGGGCCTGGCGCATCAACGTGGCCAGGGCCGAACTGAGCCCGGGGCGGGCCATCTCCAGCAGGTCATTGCGAGGCTGGCCCTGTTCCGGCTCGAGATACTGCCCGCTCCGCCCGTGGATGTAGATGACCTGCCCGCGCGCGTCGACCACGATCGAGCAGGGGACGAACCGGTCCAGCAGCACCCGCTCGATGCTCCGCGTGGTGTGCACGCCCGGCCCGGATCCGTCCTCGTGACCCGCCTCGGCCTGCTCGCCCCTCCTCCGGAGCCGCGAAGGCAGCGTCAGCGCCGGGTGGACCCGCATGGGGGCGTCCTTGCGCCGCAAGACCCTGTTGCGGCTGTCGACTACATCGAACAGATTGCTCGCCTCGCCGGTCGCCTCGGACGTCCCCAGAAACAGCAGCCCGCCCGCCCCCAGGGCGTAGTGGAAGTTCTGCAGTACCCGCTGCTGGGCCCCGGCATCCAGGTAGATCAGCAGGTTGCGGCAGATGATCATGTCCAGCCGGGTGAACGACGCGTCCGACACGACGTTCTGCACCGCGAAGATGATCATGTCGCGGATGTTCTTTTTGATGCGGTACGAGCCGTCCTCGCGGCTGAAGTGGCGTTTGAGCCGTTCGGTCGAGACGTCCACGCCGATGCTTTCGGGGTACTGCCCGTGCCGGGCGACCTCGATCGCCTGTTCGTCCAGGTCGGTCGCGAAGATCTGCACCTGGTGCAGCCGCTCCGCGCTGCGGATCTGCTCGTGCAGAAGGATGGCCGCGGTGTAGGCCTCCTCGCCGGTGGCGCAGCCCGGCACCCAGATCCGCAGCCCCTGGCCCTCGGCCCGCTGCTCGAGCAGGGGACAGATGCCCTTTTCGGCCAGGGCGTCCCACGCCTCCCGGTCACGAAAGAAGCTGGTCACGCTGATCAGCAGCTCCTGCTGGAGGACCGTCACCTCGCGGGGGTTCTCGCGGAGGTACGCCAGGTACTGCCGCGGTTCGGAGAGGCGGTGCACGTTCATCCGCCGCTCGATCCGCCGCGAGATGGTGTTCCGCTTGTAGCAGGTGAAATCCTGCCCCGTCTGCGATCGAATCCGGACCAGAATCGCCTGGATGGCGTCCTCCGGCAGGGGCGGCGGCTCGGCCTGCCGCGTCGTCTGCAGGTACGGCCCGCGACAGTACTCGATCAGGGCCTCGGGCATCTCGCCGGGAGTCAGGACGTAATCCGCCAGGCCCGTGGCGGCGGCGCTGTCCGGCATGCCACTGTACTTGGCGGTGGCGCCGTCCTGCACCATCACCATGCCCCCGGCCGCCTTGATCGCCTTGAGCCCCAGCGTGCCGTCGTTGCCCGAGCCGGACAGGATGATGCAGATCGCCCGCTCCCTCTGGTCGTCCGCCAGCGCGCGAAAGAAGTGGTCGATCGGGTGGTAGGTCGTCTCAGGCACCTCGTCGCGGGTGACCGCATGGAGCACGCCGTCGGTGATGTTCAGCAACGAGTCCTTGGCCACGACCGCCTTGTTGGCCTCGACGAGGATACTGTCTTCCGTGGCGACAACCGGGATCTCGGTGACGTTGGCGAGCAGCTCGGGCATCAGGCTCTCGCGGCCGGGCCGCACGTGCGTGACCACCACAAAGCCGATGCCCGAATCGGGCGGCACGTGCGAGAAGAACTCCTGCAGGGCCTCCAGCCCCCCGGCCGAGGCGCCGATGGCGACGATAGGCCAGGCGGAGCGCTTCGTGTCATCGCGGGGGCGAGCATCGCGCGGATCCTCTTGCGAGCCTTGGCCCGGGCGCCCCGCCTCTCCGCTACCGCCCTGTCCCCGGTGATCGGTCGACGGCTGCTTCTGCGGCCGATCCTCACTCTTGTTTTCGGCCATGGCGAACACTTCCTCACTACGCAACTGCCAGGGGCCCTTATCGTAAGCGGTTGATCAGACGACGCAGGCTGTCTCCGGCTATTGATGGGGACATTCCTGTCGGAACATCCGCTCATTCTAGCAGCCGTGGGTGCCCTGAAGCAACGCGGACCGGCGAAAAGCGGGGAAAACGGCGAAAACGGGGAAATCGGGGATGCATCCCCCGATCAGTGGCAGAGCGGCTCGCCACGGGGTCAGACCCCGGTCACTTCATCGAGTCGCCAGACGCCCCAACCCTTCGGCATCGGTCCGGCAGGATGCATTCGCTCGGGGTCGTATCCCTGCAAGGCGCCCCCCGTGAATGCGCTGTCAGATCCCCGCGAGTCTCGCGCGGACCGGGCAATCCCTCCGCGGTGTGCCAGTGGCATGCGGGAACTGTCGTTTTGGCGGGGCGGCAGATCGCACAGGCAGACCGCCTCGCACGCAACGCCCTGTACATAAATGACTTGCGTTCTTTCCCCCGCAACCTTCTTTCTGGCACGCCATTTGCATGAACATCTCTGCGGGCTGAGATCGGCGGTCCGCTCGACTTCCCGGATCGGCACCGAAAGAGTTGTGCAAAGGAGGCAAAGACATGGCGTTTCGAATCGACAAACTCACCGTGCGGGCCCAGGAGGCCGTCGCACAGGCCCAGCAGATCGCCCAGGACCGCAGCCACGGCACGATCAACAGCGTGCACCTGCTGGCCGCGCTGCTCGACGACGACCAGGTCGTCCAGCCGCTGCTCCAGAAAGTTGGAGCCCGCGCCGCGCAGATCAACCAGATCGTCCAGTCCGAACTGTCGCGCATGCCCACCGTCAGCGGTGTCGAGCCCCGCGTCGACAGCGAGCTGCAGCGCGTCTTCGACGCCGCCTTCAAAGAGGCAGACCAGCTGAAAGACGCCTACGTCAGCACCGAGATCCTCCTGCTGGCGATGACCGTCGCCGACTGCCAGGCCAAACAGGCCCTCTCGCTCTCGGCCGTCGACGAGCAGACCGTCCGCCGTGCGATCCAGGACGTCCGCGGCGGCGCGACCGTCACCGACCAGAACCCCGAGGAGAAATACCAGGCCCTGCAGCGCTACGGCCGCGACCTGACCGACCTGGCCCGCCAGGGCAAACTCGACCCGGTGATCGGCCGGGACGACGAGATCCGCCGCTGCATGCAGGTGCTCAGCCGGCGGACCAAGAACAACCCCGTGCTCATCGGCGAGGCCGGCGTCGGCAAGACCGCCATCGTCGAGGGCCTTGCCCAGCGGATCGTAAAAGGCGACGTGCCGGCCGCCCTGCACAACAAGCGGCTGATGGTGCTGGACATGGGCTCGCTGATCGCCGGGGCAAAGTACCGCGGCGAGTTCGAGGACCGCCTCAAGGCCGTGATCAAGGAGGTCGTCCAGTCCGACGGCGAGATCATCCTGTTCATCGACGAGATGCACACGATCGTCGGGGCCGGCCGCGCCGAAGGCGCCGTCGACGCCGGCAACATCCTCAAGCCCCCGCTGGCCCGCGGCGAGCTGCGGACCATCGGCGCGACCACGCTCGACGAGTACCGCCAACACATCGAAAAAGACCCCGCGCTGGAGCGGCGGTTCCAGCCGATCTACGTCGGCGAGCCGAGCGTGGAAGACACCATCGCCATCCTGCGCGGCCTCAAGGAACGGTACGAGACGCATCACGGCGTGCGGATCCAGGACCCGGCGCTGGTCGCGGCGGCGACGCTGTCGGAGCGCTACATCACCGACCGGTTCCTGCCTGACAAGGCGATCGACCTGATCGACGAGGCGGCGGCGCGGCTGCGGATCGAGAACGACTCGCTGCCGGCCGAGCTCGACGAGATCCGCCGGCGGATCGCCCAGCTGGAGATCGAGCGCGAAGCCCTGCGCAAGGAGCGCGACACCGCCAGCCAGGAGCGCCTCGCGACGCTGGAAAAGCAGCTTGCCGAACTGCAGGAGAACAACAGCAACCTGACCAACCGCTGGCAAAGCGAGCGCGGCCTGATCGAGGGGCTGCGCGAGGCCCGCCAGCAGCTCGACGCGGCCAAGGTCGAGCTGGAGAACGTCAGCCGGGCCGGCGACTGGGAAAAGGCCGCCCGCATCCGCTATGAGACGATCCCCGCCCTGGAAAAGGAGGCGGCCGAGAAGGAAGAGCAGCTCAAGCAGAACCAGGCCAGAGGCGGTCTGCTGCGCGAGGAGGTGACCGACGAGGAGATCGCCGAGGTCGTCAGCAAGTGGACCGGCATCCCGGTCAGCCGCCTGCTCCAGGGCGAACGCGAGAAACTGATGAAGATGGAAAACCGCCTGCAGACCCGCGTCGTCGGCCAGGACCACGCCCTGACGGTCGTCGCCGACGCCGTACGCCGCAGTCGGGCCGGCCTGAGCGACCCGCACCGGCCGATCGGCTCGTTCCTGTTCCTCGGGCCGACCGGCGTGGGCAAGACCGAGCTGTGCAAGGCGCTGGCGGAGTTCCTGTTCGACACGGAAGACGCGATGATCCGCATCGACATGAGCGAGTTCATGGAGCAGCACTCGGTCGCCAGGCTGATCGGGGCGCCGCCGGGATATGTCGGCTACGAGGAGGGCGGCGTATTGACCGAGGCGGTCCGCCGCCGGCCCTACAGCGTGATCCTCTTCGACGAGATCGAGAAGGCCCACCGCGAGGTGTTCAACATCCTGCTGCAGGTCCTCGACGACGGGCGGCTGACCGACGGGCACGGCCGGACGGTGGACTTCCGCAACACGATCATCGTGATGACCAGCAACATCGGCAGCCAGCAGATCATGGAGATGAGCCAGTCCGGCACCAGCGACGACAGCATCGAGAAGGTGGTCCGCGAGCAGCTCAAACAGTACTTCCGGCCGGA
>JAWLBS010000342.1:0-5417 GCA_041687575.1 Phycisphaerae bacterium
CCCGGCGAAGAGGCCTTCCCCGCCTACCTCGAAAGCCGCATCGCCGGCTTCTACGAGCGGGCCGGTTCCATCGAGCTGCGGGACGGCCGCATCGGTTCGATGACCATTGGCGGGACGGTCTCCCCGGCCGGCGGCAACTTCGAGGAGCCGGTTACCCAGGCGACGCTCAAGGTGGTCGGCGCGTTCCACGGCTTGAGCCGGGCGCGCTCCGACGCGCGGCGCTACCCGGCGATCGACCCGCTGGAGTCGTGGAGCAAGTACTCCGGCATCATCGACCGGGCCGAGGTCGACAAGGCCCGGGCGATCCTGCGGCGGGGCAACGAGGTCAAGCAGATGATGACGGTCGTCGGCGAAGAGGGCACGCCGATCGACGACTTTGTGATCATGCTCAAGAGCGAGTTCTTCGACAACGTCTACCTGCAGCAGAACGCCTTCGACGACGTCGACGGCGCCACGCCGAAAGATCGCCAGAAGTTCGTCTTTGCCAAGGTCCTTGCGGTGCTGGAAGGGGAGTTCGACTTCCCCTCCAAGGCCGAGGCCCGCGAGAGCTTCTTCGCGGTCAGCGACCTGTTCCGCAACTGGAATTACGCCCCGGCTGACAGCGAGGAGTACGGGCGGCTGCTCGAACAGATCGACGCGTTCCTGGCCGAGCATGCGGGGCAGGCCGTCGCCCAGGCTTAAAGCGGCAAGCGGGTTTTTCTCGACACGCAATTGGGAGTTTGAACCCATGAGGAAGTATTTCAACCAGATCACGCGCATCGCCGGCAACGTCGTGACGGTCACCGCCGACGACGTCGGCTACGATGAACTGGCGATGATCGCCGGCGATGGGGGCAGCTCGCTGGCCCAGGTGATCCGCCTGGAAGGTCAGGAAGTCAGCCTCCAGGTCTTCGCCGGCACCCAGGGCGTCTCCACGGGCGATCGCGTCCGCTTCTCGGGCAAGCCGATGCAGGTGCCGTTCACCGACGACCTGCTCGGCCGCGTGTTCGACGGTTCGGGTCGCCCGCGCGACGGCCGGCCCGAGGTTGAGGGCAAGACCGTCGACATCGGCTCCCCGGCCGTCAACCCGATCAAGCGGTGCATGCCCAACAAGATGATCAGTACGGGCATCCCGATGATCGACGTGTTCAACTCGCTGGTCGAGTCGCAGAAGATCCCGATCTTCTCGGTCGCCGGCGAGCCGTACAACGAGCTGCTCGCGCGGGTCGGGCTGCAGGCCGACGCCGACGTGATCCTGCTGGGCGGGATGGGCCTTCGGTACGACGACTACCTGACCTTCCGCGAGACCTTCGACCGCGGCGGGGTGCTCGGCCGGACGATCATGTTCATTCATACGGCGGCCGACCCGGTCGTCGAGTCGCTGCTGGTGCCGGACCTGTGCCTGGCGGTCGCCGAGAGTTTCGCGCTGCAGGGCAAGCGGGTGCTGACGCTGCTGACGGACATGACCGCCTTCGCCGACGCGCTCAAGGAGATCGCCATCACGATGGAGCAGATCCCCTCGAACCGCGGCTATCCGGGCGACCTGTATACCCAGATGGCCAAGCGCTACGAGAAGGCGGTCGACTTCGACGGGGCGGGCACCGTCACGGTGCTGTCCTGCGTGACCATGCCCGGCAACGACGTGACCCACCCCGTACCCGACAATACGGGCTACATCACCGAGGGGCAGTTCTACCTGTACGGCGGACGGATCGAGCCGTTCGGCTCGCTCTCGCGACTCAAGCAGCAGGTCAACGGCAAGACCCGCGACGACCACCGGGCGATCATGGACACGTGCCTGCAGCTCTACGCCCTGTGCCGCGAGAGCCGCGAGAAGCGGAACATGGGCTTCGAGATGTCCGAGTGGGACCTGAAGCTGCTCCGCTACGGCGATCTGTTCGAGGGGCAGATCATGGACCTGTCTGTGAACATCCCGCTGGAAGAGGCCCTCGACCGCTGCTGGCAGATCCTGGCGGAGTGTTTCGAGCCCGTCGAGGTCGGCATCCGCCGCGCGATCCTCGACGAGCACTGGCCCAAGGCTGTTGAGGTATAGCTGCCGATGGCCCAGAAGATCAAACTGACACGCCCGGAGCTCAAGCGCCAGCGGGACATGCTCAAGCGCTTCACCCGCTATCTGCCCACGCTGCAGCTCAAGCAGCAGCTGCTGCAGCTGCAGGTCCGCGAGGCGCAGCGCAAGCTCGACGCCGCCCGCGACGCCCAGCGCAGCGCCCAGCAGCGGGTGGAGACGTTCCGGCCGCTGCTGGCGGAGGTCTCGGGGGTCAACCTGGCGGCCCTGGCCAGGCCCGAGAAGGTGCAGACCGACACCAGCAATATCGCCGGCGTGCGGATCCCCGTTTTGCGCGAGGTGGTGTTTCCGCAGGCGACCTACAGCCTGTTCGCCACGCCGCCGTGGGTGGACGCGGCGCTGAAAGACCTGCGGGACCTGAGCCGCCGCCGGGCCGAGACCGAGATCTTCGCCCGCCAGTTCGATCTGCTCGACAAGGAACTGACCAAGATCAACCAGCGCGTGAACCTCTTCGAGAAGGTCATGATCCCCGAGGCCCGTGAGGCGATCCGGCGCATCCGCATCCGCCTCGGCGACGAGATGACCGCCGCCGTCGGCCGCGCCAAAATCGCCAAGCGCAAACTCGTCGAAACCGGCAGCTCGGGCGGCGAGCAGTACGGGCCGGCGCTGGAAGACAAGCAGGAGGCCGCCGGATGATCGTCCCGATGCGCAAGGTATATGTGCTGAGCCGCCAATCCGACCGCGAGCGGCTGCTGGATCGCCTCGGGGATCTCGGGGTGGTCCATGTGGTGCCCGCCGAGCCCGGCCGCGGCCAGCCGGACGAGGCCGCCGCCGCCGAGCTCGATCTGCTGCGCAAGGCGGAGCAGACCCTGCAGGCCTACACCCCGCGCGGGGGGCGCCCGGCGGTCGATCCGCTCGAGGCGGCCCGCGAGGTGGCTGATATCCAGCGCAGTGCCGCCGAACAGGAAAACGCCCTCCAGTCGCTGCATCGCCAGATGGAGCAGATCGCCCCCTGGGGCGACCTGCGCCTCCAGCAGATCCAGGTGCTGCGGGATGAGGGCCTCGATGTGCAGTTCTACCAGTCGACCGATGGCGTGGATGGCTTCGAGGGCGAGGCGGTCGCCGTACTGACCCAGACCGTCCAGAACCGCCCGGTGATCGCCGTGGTCACCCGCAATGGTGAGCAGGTGCAGGTCCCCGAGGGGGCCGAGCGGCTGGAAGAGCCCTCCATCGACCGACCGGCCCTTCTGGCCGAGGCCGCCCGCATCGATGCGGAACTCGCCGAGCAGACCGAGCGACTCCACGCCTTGGCCCACCTCCGTGACCAGATCGGCCAGCAGATCATGACCGCGACCGATGCGGTGAATCGCTCCGCCGCCGAGCGCAGCGCGCTCGAGTCGCCCGACCTGTTCGCCGTGCAGGGCTGGGTGCCGCAACCGCAAAGCGAGTCGCTGCAGCAGAAGCTCGAGGCGGCGGGGATTCCCAACGGCATCCGCCTGTCCGACCCGGCCGAGGACGAGGACCCGCCCACGCTGGTGGAATACCCCCGCTGGGTCCGGCCGATCCAGGCGATCTTCAACATCCTGGGCACGATCCCGGGCTACCGCGAGTTCGACCTGGGCGTGTTCTTCCTGATCGCGCTGCCGATCTTCGCCGCGATGCTCTTCGGCGACGGCGGGTACGGGTTGATCTTCCTGCTGATCGGCACTTTGGGCTACAGCCGGATCCGCGGCGCCGCGGGCGAGCCCGCCGCCAACCTGATCCTGATCTTCGGCAGCGTGACGCTGCTGTGGGGCATCCTGACAGCCAATTTCTTTGGCGTCACGCCCGACCTGCTCATCCCGCAGGGCGGGCTGGCTGAACGGATGGGCCGGGCGATGGCCGCGGTGGGGATACTCTGGCGCGAAGACCCCGAGGCTGCGCGCAATATCATCATCAAGATCAGTTTCGTGCTGGGGACCATCCACCTGGTACTGGCGCATGCCCGGCGCGGGGCCGGCTTCTTCCCGGACAGCCGCTGGCTGGCCGAGGTGGGCTGGTGCTGCCTGCTGGTGGCCATGCTCGGGGTGATCTGGCTGCTGTTTTTCCCGGCCAACATCTGGATGCCGACGCCGGTCGTGTTCGGCCTGCTGGTCGCGGGTTTCGTGTTGATCGTGGGCTTCAGCGTCCCGTCGCGCAACCCGCTCAAGCGACTGGGGCTGGGGCTGGCCTCCAACACGCTGCCGATGATCGGGGCCTTCTCCGACACGATGAGCTACATCCGCCTGATGGCGGTGGGCCTGGCGAGTTACTACATCGCCTTTGCATTCAACATGCTCGCCTGGCAGATCGGGGCGTCTTCGGTGTGGCTGATCCCCGTGGCCGTGGTGATCGTGGTTGCGGCGCACGCATTGAACATCGGACTGTGCCTGATTGCGGTGTTCGCGCACGGCGTGCGTCTGAACATGCTGGAATTTTCGAATAACGCGGGGGTGCAGTGGGTAGGGTACGCCTACGCCCCGTTCGTCTTTCAAAGCCGTTCACTCTCGACAGAAGGAGACCGTTGATGGACATGACTTGGCTGGGTCAGCTGGGTTTCGCCCTGCCGCTGGGTTTGGGCGCGATAGGCAGCGCTCTGGGCATCGGCGCGGCCGGACGGGCCGCGGCAGGCGCCTGGGCCAAGGAAGCCCGGGCCGGCAAGGGCATGAACTTCCAGTACATCGTGCTGACCGGCATGCCCCTGTCGCAGACCATCTACGGCTTCATCCTCATGCTCGCCCTGTTGCGGGCGCCGGTATACGACGAGGCGTTCATGGCGATCAACGCCGGGGCCATCCTCAGCATCGGCCTGGCCTGCGGGCTCGGCGAACTGTTCAGCGCGTGGATGCAGGGCCAGATCGGCGCCGCCGGCATCCGGGCGATGTCCGAAAGCGAGGGCAAGCCCTTTACCTTCACGATCATCGCCATGGGTATCGCCGAGACCGTCGGCCTGTTCGCGGCGTTCTTCATGTTCCTGATGATGCCCGCCGCGTAAGGCGGGCTGCGCTCAAAGTTGCCAGTTGCCAGTTGCCAGTTGCCAGTCGCCAGTTGCCAGTAAACGGCAGAGGTCGGGGGGCAGGGGCATACGTAGGGCGGGCTGTGCCCGCCAACAGGGTGCGCAGGGACTTGCGCTGCTGAGTAGTCGTCGCCCCCCGGCACTGGAGATCGTCGTGACCAGCCGTACCGCACGCGCCGCACCGAGCGATGTCCAGGCCGCACCGTCCCTGGCGCCGCTGCTGCTGAGCTACGCCGGCATGGTCATGATCGCCGTGGCGGTCAACCTGCCACCGGTCTACCTGACCACGTTCGGGCGCGACTTTGGCGGTGCCGCCGGCCTGAGCGAACAGCAGCTCGGCTGGATCGGCACGCTGCTGTTCGTGGGGCTGACCGCCGG
>JAWLBS010000343.1:0-5415 GCA_041687575.1 Phycisphaerae bacterium
TCCATCCCGCGCCGGATGGCGTCGAGGTCGGCCTGGCTGATCAGCCCGACCTTCGCCAGCATCGCCGCATGGGCGAGGCTCCCCGTTATGTCATGTCGCCACAGCCGGTTGTCCACCGAGAGCGACTCGACGAATTGCTGCGTCGCCTCAGCCGGGGGTTCGCTGAATCGTCCGTGCCAGGAAGGCTTGTCCGCGTTTTCAGCCATCGTCACATATCCTTTTGCTCTCGCGTCGATTTCCGGGTGCGGTCCTGCGCAACAGGGCCGTGCGTCTCTGTCGTTCCGCAAGCGCGACATCCTCGGATCCTGCGGGAAGGAGCCCGAAGCGTAAGCGAGGGTGTCGTTCCGTACGTGCGAAACTCCCGCACCCCGCCCCGCGCCCAAACGAGCCCGAAGCGTAAGCGAGGGTGTCTTTTTCGCCGTTGTCGTCGGGCAGGGTGCTACTCGCTTCTCGTGCCCTACCCCTTCCGCGAAATCCCGCTTATAATCCGGCGCTCGTCGCAAGCCAAGCCCTTAGGGCGCAATACCGAAAGGCAGGAGATCACGATGCCAGCCAGTATCCTCGATGGCAAACAGCTCGCCGCCCGGATTCGCCAGCAGGTCGCCGCCGACGTCGAGGCCCTTCGCAAGGACCTCGGCCGGCGTCCGAAACTTGTCGCGGTCATCGCCACCGACGACCCCGGCGCCAACCTCTACGCCAACAGCCAGAAGAACGCCTGCGCCAAGGTCGGGATCGACTTCGAACTGCTCAGCGGCAGCCCCGACAGCACCCAGGCCGATCTGCTCGCCCTGATCGACCGGCTCAACGACGACCCTGAGGTTACCGGCATCATGCTCCACGTGCCCTTGCCCAAGGGGGTCGACCAGATGGCGCTGCAGTCGCGGGTCCAGCCGGAAAAGGATGTTGAGGCCACCGGCCCGACCAGCCTGGGGCTGCTCGTGCACCGCAAGGCGATGCTGCTGCCGTCGACGCCGGCGGCTGCGTTCGAACTGGCGAGACTCTCGGGCGTGCCGATGGAAGGGGCCCGTGCCGTGGTTATCGGACGCAGCGTGGTCGTCGGCAAGCCGCTCGCCCTGATGCTGACCGACGCCCACTGCACGGTCACCGTCTGTCACACTCGCACGAAGGACCTGCCAGCCGTCGCCCGCGAGGCCGATTTCCTGTTCGTTGCTGCCGGCCGGGCCCGCGTCGTCGGCGCCGACTACGTCAAGCCCGGGGCCGTCGTCGTCGATGTCGGCATCAACCAGGTCACCGAAACCGGCCCCGACGGCACGGGAAAGACCCGCACCGTCGGCGATGTCGATTTCGACGCGGTCAGTCCGGTGGCTGGCCACATCACCCCGGTGCCGGGCGGGGTGGGGCCGGTGACGGTGGCGCTGCTGCTGCGGAACATCGTCGCCGCGGCGAGGGCGCAGGCGGAGGGGGCGTAGGAGGATCGCTCGCCCCTGGTTATATAACGGTGCTGGTGCCGTGGTTGTTTGAGCCCCGTTAGGACCGACCGCGGATCCCTTCTCGATGGTCACAGGTCACAGCCATTGCCGGGCAGTTGCCGTGGATGTTGCTCGCGTCCCGGCAGGGACGACCGATCGTAGCCCCGCCTTTCCAAGGCGGGGTAGACTGACCCCCAGGATCTTGGGGTTTGTCTTTGTTGTTGGAGTCCCGCCAGGGACGACTGAAGTGTCTGTTTCCTCAGCAAGTCCGAGCTGCACCGGCCAGGGGAATGCGCGGTATGGCCTTGTTCGCCGCAAGCGATTGAATAACATGGTGTTACGGGCGGAAACTGTGTCGCGGTCAAGACTGCCCCAAACCGCTGCCGCCTCACTGGCGAAACCCTCTCGACTCGCATACAATATCTATCTTGAGCCGAAGGCCGCCGGGCGGGCAGTAACCGTTTGGCGAGCAAGGTTCAAGGCAGTTTACATGCCTCGGCCGATCGCCGCGGCGGCCCGTGTGCAAATCGGGCCGGACCGCAGGTCGGTCCGAATCCCTGGCGGAAGGTATCCAGCCAAGGTACATGAGGACGTTGATCAAGGTTCCCGGGCGGTGTTCGCGCCGACGGGTCCGCCCGGCGAATGCATCGACACCGGGTGCGACCGAAGGTCGACGCGGCCCCCGAAAAAACCGCAAGAGACGCAATAGACAATGAGTGACGAACTGAACAACCAGGACCAGAACGGCAACCAGGACGGCGGCGAGCAGGCCGGCCCGGTCGTGCCCAACCACGGCATCATCCGCGAGCAGCTGATCACCGAGGAGATGCAGGAGTCGTACCTCACCTACGCCATGAGCACCATCATGGACCGGGCCCTGCCCGACGTCCGCGACGGGCTCAAGCCGTCCCAGCGGCGGATCCTCGTGGCGATGAACGACCTGAACCTCGGGCCCCGGTCGAGCCACCGAAAGTGCGCCAAGATCGTCGGCGACACCAGCGGCAACTACCACCCACACGGCGACCAGACCATCTACCCGACCCTGGTCCGCCTCGGCCAGCACTGGAACGTCCGCTACCCGCTGATCCACCCGCAGGGCAATTTCGGCTCGATCGACGGCGATCCGCCGGCCGCCATGCGGTACACCGAAGCGCGCATGGCGAGTCCGGCCGAGGAAATGCTCCACGACCTCGAGTTCAACACCGTCGACTTCGAGCCCAACTACGACGAGACGCGGACCGAGCCGCTGGTGCTGCCCAGCAAGTTCCCCAACCTGCTGGTCAACGGCTCGACGGGCATCGCCGTCGGCATGTCCACCAGCATTCCGCCGCACAACCTCAGCGAGGTGTGCGACGCGATCATCGCCTACATCAACAACCCCGAGATCACCATCGACGAACTGATGGAGATCGTCCCCGGGCCGGACTTCCCCACCGGCGGGACCATCTGCAACGTCAACGCTGTCCGCCAGGCCTACGCGACCGGCCGCGGCAACCTCATCGTCCGCGCCAAGCTCCACGTGGAAGAGACCAAGACCGGCCGGCGCCGCATCGTCGTCGACGAAATCCCCTACCAGATCCTCAAGAACACCATCACCACCCGGATCGTCGAGTCGGTCAAGAGAGGCGTCATCCCGGACGTGTCTGACATTCGCGACGAGTCCGGCCGGCAGCACGCCGTGCGCCTGGTGATCGAACTGAAGCGCGACGCCGACCCCGACGTGGTCATCAACCAGCTCTACCACCACACGGCGCTGCAGATGACCTTCGTCATCAACAACATCGCGCTGACGCACGGGCAGCCCCGGACGCTGGCATTCAAGGACCTGGTGCAGCTCTACGTCGAGCACCGCCGCGATGTGATCCGCCGGCGGACCCGGTTCCTGCTGGACAAGGCCCAGCGCCGCGCCCACATCCTCGAGGGCCTGATCCTGGCCCTGGGCGATATCGACGAGATCATCCAGCTGATCCGCCACTCGGCGGACCCCGCATCGGCCAGGCAGGCCCTGATGCTCAAACCGCTGCGGATGACCGAGCGGGCGACGCTGGAGACGCTCCTGCCGCAGCAGTTCATCGACCGCATCGCCGGTGCCGACCAATACCTGACCGCCGCGCAGGCCGATGCGATTCTCGCGATGCAGCTGCAGCGGCTGACCGGCCTGGAGGTCGAGCGGCTGGCGAAGGAGTACAGCGACCTGGTCGAGCAGATCGCCGGCTACGAGCGGATTTTGGCGGATGAGAACCTCGTGCTGGACATCATTCGCGAGGACATGTACGAGCTGAAGGAGAAGTACGGCGACAAGCGCCGCACCGAGATCCTCGACGTCGACATCAACCTCACGCCCGAAGAGCTGATCCCCCAGGAGCTGATGGCGGTGACGATCAGCCATGCCGCCTACATCAAGCGGACGGCGTTCGACACGTACCGCGCGCAGGGGCGCGGCGGCAAGGGCGTCCGCGGCACCGAGTCCAGGACGGGCGATTTTGTCGAGCACCTGTTCGTCGCCAGCACCCACGATTACCTGCTGTTCTTCACCAACCGCGGGCGGTGCTATTGGCTGAAGGTATACCAGCTCCCGGAGATGCAGCGGACGGCTCGCGGCCGGGCGATGGCCAACCTGATCAGCATGGAAGAGGGCGAGACGCTCACGCGGGTGATGGCGGTCGATACCTTCGACGAGGGGCGTTACCTCTTTTTCGCAACGGCCAGGGGCACCGTCAAGAAGACCTCGCTGGAGGCGTACAGTCGCCCGCGGGCCGGCGGGATCATCGCGATCAACCTCGATGAGGGCGACTCGCTGGTCAGCGTCGCCCTGACCACCGGCGAAAGCCAGGTCATCCTGGCGACCGCCGACGGCCAGGCTGTCCGGTTCAAGGAGTCGGACGTCCGCTCGATGGGGCGGACCGCCACGGGCGTGCGCGGCGTGGACCTTCGCGACGGGGACGTCGTGGTGGACATGGCCGTTGCCCAGCCGGGCCAGGCGCTGCTGACGGTCTGCGAGAACGGCTTTGGTAAGAAAACACCGCTGGAGGAGTACCGCCTGACCCGCCGCGGCAGCAAGGGCGTGATCAACATCAAGGTCACCGAGCGTAACGGCAAGGTCGTTGCCTTAAAGGCCGTCGGCGAGGATGACGACCTGGTGATGATCACCCAGACGGGCCTGATGCTGCGGACTTCGGTCGGCGAGCTCCGCGAGATCGGCCGGGCTACGCAGGGCGTCCGCCTGATCCGCGTGAACGAAGGCGACCACGTGGTGGCCGTCGCCCGCGTGATCAAGGAGGACAACGGCGACGGCAACGGCATGCCCGCCGACGAAGCCGCCGACGTCCCCAAGGCCAATGCCGAAGGCGACCCGGCCGACGATGCCGAAGACGCCGGCGATCTGCCGGAAGAAGACGCAGCCGCCGACGAGCTCACCGAAGGCGACGCCGGCGACGGCCGGGAAGATGACTCCGACTCCGACGACGAGCAGGAGTAGCGTCGACGGGTTTCGGGTGTCCGGGCTTGGGTTTTGACGGTTGCGAGGGTGCTGCCGACCGGCGCCCTTTGGAGTGCGGCGCCGATAGACGCCGCTTTCGATCTAGCTTCCATCGGTGCGCCGCCTGCGAATCGAGAGGCAGCATCGGCGGCGACTGTGGACTGCGGCGGCAGCGACGCCGCTTTCCCCCTCCACGCCGACGGGCCCGCCCGCGACAAAAACCGCAAGAACGCATCCAAGACGCTGACCCCGGGTAGCCGGCCCCCATTTCCCGGTTCAGCCCTGTAAGGGCTGGATAACCGCCGCCTGCCCCGCGCCCACGAAACAAAGGATGCCCCACTCCCCGTAGCGTAAGACCCCCGCCTCCCGCGTCACGCCCAAACGAGCCCGACGCGTAAGCGAGGGCATCTCCTGACTTCCGAATTGGGACACCCGGTCAGCAGATCAGGTCGTAAAGCTGCTGCTGTTCAGCATCCATTCGGAGGAGAACCCGACGAACCGCAGGGT
>JAWLBS010000344.1:0-5412 GCA_041687575.1 Phycisphaerae bacterium
GCTGCGGGTCGCCCCAGGCGTGCTCGGGCGGAAGCGGCGGCACGAACGTCCACGCGGGCGCAAGCGGCGGCGCCAATGCCTCCGAGGCGATGCCGCTGCGCGAGGCGTCGTGGCGGTACGTGGGCCAGGCGGCCGAGGTCTCCGCCCCGCCGGCCGGTCCGCAACCCGTGGTCGTTGCGGCCCGGCCGGTCCGCACCCGTCTGGGGCTCCATGCACCCGGTGAGGGACCAGCAAAGGCAAATGGCAACGGGCAGGCCCACCAGGCCCGACAGCAGATGTCGCATCGCAATCGCTCCATTCACGTTGTGCAGCGGAATCCCGAACTGAATCAACCACGCCATGTGTGATTATCAGGGATCGGGCGGGCGAGTCAATGGGGGAAAGGTTCATCCGGAGGCCGGATTGGCGCTTGCCGGGGGAAAACGCATCGGACGGCTGCCATCGTCCTGTGCCAACGAGCCGCGACCGTGAGGGAGCGGTAAACCCCCGCCGTGCCGCTCGACTCCCACGGGGTCAGACCCCATATGCGTGCACAGGCATCCAGGCCGCCACGAGATCACGGCGTTGATTCCGCCAGGAAACGTGCGATTCGGGGTCAGACCCCGGTAACGTGCACAGGCATCCAGGCCCCCCATGAAATCGCAGCGTTGATTCCGCTGGGAGACGTGCGATTCGGGGTTGGACCCCTGGAAGACGCCCAGCCCCCGCGCAAGGGGGCAGCCCCCCTCCGAAAAACGCCGCATCGTCGCGCGTGAGCTCCCACCGCGATATCTTCGTGAAAAAAAGTCCCGGAGGGGGTTGACTGTGCGCTGTATTTAGGTAATGATGTACCGAAATGAGGCAATAGAGAGGGCGACTATGGCGAACCTGTTGAAGATCTCCGAGGCGGCATCGCTGGGGCTGCACATCATGACCCTGCTGGCGGTCGAGCCGGCCAAGCTCCTGCGGGTCCGCGAGGCGGCCGAGACGCTGGGCGTCTCCGAGGCCCACCTGGCCAAGGTGATGCAGCGGCTGGCCAAGGCGGGCTTGGTCGAGGGTGTCCGCGGGCCGCGGGGCGGATTCCTGCCGGCCCGGTCGCCGGACCGGATCACCCTGCTGGAGGTCTACGAGGCGATCGAAGGCCCCGTCGAAATCCGCAGCTGCCTGTTCAGCACCCAGCTGTGCAGCGGCGAGCACTGCATCTTCGGCAACCTCATCAACTCGGTCGACAGCCAGATCAAGCAGTACCTGGGCGAGACGAAGTTATCGCAGGTCGTTGAGGGCGTTCGCGGGATCCGCTGCCAGGCGACCGGCTGAGGCGGGCGTGTGCGGCGATTGACCTGCAGATCGGGGGCGGAACCCCGCAAGGAGGAACGGATGCTCAGAAACATTGTCAGGATCGACGAGGACAAGTGCGACGGCTGCGGCCTGTGCGTGACGGCGTGCGCCGAGGGGGCGATCCAGATCGTCGACGGCAAGGCCCGCCTGGTGAAAGACCAGTACTGCGACGGGCTGGGCGCATGCCTGGGCGAGTGCCCGCGGGATGCGATCACCATCGAGCAGCGCGACACCGAGGCCTTCGACGAGCAGGCGGTCGAAAGGCACCTGGCCAGCATCGGTCGGCCGGGCCTTGGTCAGCACGGCGGGGCGGGGCAGGCGCATGAGCAGACGCCGAAACCGGCGCCGCAGCCGCAGCCCAAGCCCGCAGGCGGCGGGTGCCCCGGCGCGGCGGCGATGATGCTCGGCGGGGGATGCCCGGGTTCGACAGCGCGGGCGCTGGGCGGCAATGGCGCGGGCGCTACCGGGGCGATGCCGGGAGCCGCGACGCCGGAGGCAGCGCCGGGCGAGTCACGGCCGTCGACCCTGCGGAACTGGCCGGTGCAGCTGAAGCTCGTCTCGCCGATGGCCCCGTACCTGAGTGGTGCGAGGCTCTGCATCGCCGCGGACTGCACCGCCTTCGCCTACGCCGATTTCCACAAGGACATGCTGGCGGGCAAGGTGTGCCTGATCGGCTGTCCGAAGCTGGACGACGTCGGGTACTACCTGGAGAAACTGACGGCCATCATGCAGCACAACGAGATCGAGTCGGTGGACGTCGTGTACATGGAGGTGCCGTGCTGCGGCGGCCTGGTCAGGGCGGTGCGCCAGGCGATCGCCGACAGCGGCAGGGACATCCCATTGACTTTGACGAAGGTGGGGCTGGAAGGCGGGATCGTGGAAAAGGTGTCAACGCAGCAAGCCGGCCTATGATCCTTTGTGGGGGGATACCGGTTTTTTGCATCAGCACAAGGCGCGTTTGTCAGACAGGAGGCCACGATGAAGCCCGTCGTCGACGAGGAAAAGTGCATCACGTGCGGTCTGTGCAAGGAGGTCTGCCCGGCGGACCCGAATTGCTACGAGATCGAGGACAAGGCCAAGGTCGTCAGCCCCGATTCGTGCATCGCGTGCAACGCGTGCGTGGACGGCTGCCCGACCGAGGCGATCCACCTGGAGGAGTAGCAGGTGGATGGGCGACCGGCGCGGGCCGGTCGCATGTGACGGAAACAGGTACGGGTGCGGTGCCCGGCATCTGACGGCTCTGTTTATTTTCCCTTGGAGAGATCTGGAGAGACGGACTATGTCCATGTTTTGCTATCAGTGCGAGCAGGCGGCGCAGGGCACGGGGTGCACGGTACGGGGGGTGTGCGGCAAGGACCCGACGACTGCCGCGCTGCAGGACCTGCTGGTCTACGCGTGCAAGGGCATCAGCCAGTACGCCCACCGGGCCCGGCAGCTGGGTGCGAAGGACCACGAGATCGACGTGTTCGTCGTCGAGGGGCTGTTCACCACGGTGACCAACGTCAACTTCGACCCTGAGCGGCTGCAGCAGATCCTGGCAAAGGCCGCCAGCCTGCGCGACAAGGCCAAGCAGATGTACGAGCAGGCCGCCGCGAAGGCGGGCAAGACGCCGGAGACGGTGGCCGGGCCGGCGACGTTCGAGCTGGCGCCGACGATCGACGCCCTGGTCCAGCAGGGCCGGGCGGTCGGTATCGACCAGCGCAAGGCCAACCTCGGCGAGGATGTGACCGGCCTGCAGGAGCTGCTGATGTACGGGCTGAAGGGTACGGCTGCCTATGCCGACCACGCCCAGGTGCTCGGCCAGGAGGATGACGCGGTCTACGCGGCGTTCCACGAGCAGCTCAGCGCCCTGGCCGAAGACGCCACCGACGTCGGCGACTTGGTCGCCCGGAACATGCAGTGCGGGGCGCTGAACCTGCGGGTGATGGAGCTGCTCGATGCGGCCAACACCGGCGCGTACGGCCACCCCGAGCCGACGCCCGTGCGGATCCACCCGCTGGCTGGCAAGGCGATTTGCGTGAGCGGCCACGACCTGAGGGACCTCGAGGATCTGCTCAAGCAGACCGAGGGCAAGGGCATCAACGTATACACCCACGGCGAGATGCTGCCCGCCCACGGCTACCCGGGGCTCAAGAAGTACAAGCACCTGGCGGGCAACTACGGCGGGGCCTGGCAGGACCAGCGCAAGGAGTTCGAGGCGTTCCCCGGCGCGATCCTGATGACCACCAACTGCATCCAGCAGCCCAAGGACGACTACAAGGCCCGGATCTTCACCAGCGGGCTGGTCGCCTGGCCGGGCGTGACGCACATCAGCGACCGCGATTTCACCCCCGTCATCGAGGCGGCGCTGGCGGCGCCGGGCTACGACGAGGACGGTCCCGATGAGACGATCCTGGTCGGCTTCGGGCACAACGCGGTGCTGGGCGTGGCTGACAAGGTGATCGAGGCGGTCAAGGCCGGGCAGATCAAGCACTTCTTCCTGGTCGGCGGCTGCGACGGCGCCAAGACGGGCCGCAACTACTACACCGAGTTCGTCGAGCGGGCGCCGAAGGATACCGTGGTCTTGACCCTTGCCTGCGGCAAGTTCCGCTTCAACAAGATGCAGTTGGGCGACATCGGCGGCATTCCGCGGCTGCTGGACGTTGGCCAGTGCAACGATGCCTACTCGGCGATTCAGATCGCGGTGGCGCTGGCCAAGGCGTTCGACACCGACGTCAACAGTCTGCCGCTGTCGATGGTGCTGAGCTGGTACGAGCAGAAGGCGTGCGCGATTTTGCTGACGCTGCTGCACCTGGGCATCAAGAACATCCGGCTTGGCCCGACACTGCCGGCCTTTGTGACCCCGCCGGTGCTGAAGGTGCTGGTCGAGAAGTTCAACATCATGCCGATCAGTTCGGCCGATGAGGACATGGAGGCGATCCTGGGCGGCGCGGCGTCGTAACGCGGCACGCAATGCCTCAGGGGCACCGAGAAACAAGAAGCACCTGACATAACGGTCTCCGTCGCCGCGGGCCATGATTACGCTAACCCGCGCGGCGGGGACTGTTTTGTAGGGCGGGCTGCGCCCGCCACTCGTTAGGAGTCCCCGCTTCAGCGGGCGTTTGGAGTACCGGCTTTAGCCGGCGTTAGGAGTCCCGCCTTCAGGCGGTCCGCCCGAGCGAGCGCAGCGATGCGAGTGGCCGAGCTGCGAAGTGGCGGGTGCGATGGTCCTGCGACTTGCCACGGTGTAGCCGCAGTTGGGCGAAGCCGGAAGCGGGGCCGTGCTGCGCCGACCCTATGAACACACATGGGGCGCAGACGCCCAATGACCAGGTGGAAAGCGGATGAATCATGAACGCAAAACGATCGCCGCGATGATCCGGCTGCACTGCCGGCGACGGCACGGCGGGCGGCCGTTTTGCGAGCCGTGCCGGGAGTTGCTGGCGTACGCGGACAGCCGGCTGGCGGCGTGCCGGTACGGCGACGACAAGCCGACGTGCCGCCAGTGCCCGACGCACTGCTATCGCAACGACATGCGGGACAAGATCACGGAGGTGATGCGCTATGCGGGGCCGAGGATGATGCTGTACCACCCGGTGATAGCGCTGCGGCATCTGCTGCGCGAGAGGAAGGGAAGCAGCGGGTAGCGAAGACCAGGGTCGATCCGGGGCGCTCTTCACCCCGCAGGGGTGACATTGTCCAGTACGCGACGCAACCATTGCCCTTGTTGTTTCTTTTTCCGGAACCCTGTAAGGGTTCCACAACCGTTGAAAGGGCTCGTGCCACGACGAGCTGCGGGGGCTCCTCGTTCGGCACGGCATTCCGTATGACGAGGAGCACCTGTGGGATTGACCGTTTTGGAACCCTTACAGGGTTCAACGGCAAGAAACGGAGGAAAACGGGGGATGCCGGGCCGGCTACCCGGGGTGGCGCGGGCCTCATCCTGCTCCGCCAAACAACGGCTCCGCAGGATGGACCCGCTTACCCCGGGCTGGATAGTGTCACCCCTGCGGGGTGAGGGCAAATTGACCCATGCGGCCGCAGGCGGGCAGGGTGAAGCATCGTCAACGCAGGTGTAGCGGCCGGCTCTCCGCGCCCTGCGGCTGTTTTGTTTTT
>JAWLBS010000345.1:0-5395 GCA_041687575.1 Phycisphaerae bacterium
CCGGTGTATCGATCAGGTGTCGGTGCGGCCAAGACAATGGGGGCGGTGGACTCGAACTCAGGCGTGCGACCAGGGGTCAGACCCCCTTCGAGCACACGGCTGCCACCGATCGGCGGATGCACCGGCGGCCCCCGCCGCATGCTGTTGACAGCCGCGTCCCCCGTAGTATATCATGTCTACCGACTTGGTCGACATGGATGGAGGCGCCGCATGCTGATCTCGCAGAAGTGTCAATATGCCCTGCGGGCGATGTTCGAGCTGGCGAAGCGCGCCGCCGAGCGGCCGGCCGGGGCAGCTGCGCCGGTCAAGATCGCCGAGATCGCGGAGGCCCAGGCGATCCCGCCGCGGTTTCTGGAGGTGATCCTCTCGCAGCTCAAGCAGGGCGGGTTTGTCGCCAGCCAGCGCGGCAGCGAGGGCGGGTACCTGCTCCGGCGGCCCGCTGACGAGGTGACGGCCGGGCAGATCATCCGGTTCATGCAGGGGCCGCTCGGGCCGGTCGGATGCATCGCCGATCCCGGACAGGACACGTGCCCGCTCTACGGCGACTGCGCATTTTTTCCGATGTGGGAGCGGGTGAAAAACGCGGTCGAGGAGGTCTACGACGGCACGAGCCTGACGGACCTGGTCGAGCAGGATCGCCGGCGCAAGGCCCGGCCTGCCCGGCGCCGCGCCCCCTCGCGCACCTGAGAAGATTTCCGGGACCGCCCGCGGGGGGCGGTCCTTTTTTGATCGCCACCATCTCGACCACATCGATCGGGATGGTGGCCTGGCGGCGGGACAGCCGGCCACGGCGCCGCCCACGAGCAGGAGGAGGCACACGCTCATGATTCGACAGGAGAGCCCGCTGTTCAGCGCAGCCGGCGAAAAGGACGTCACCCGCGCCATCGTACGGGGCTTCGCAAAGCAGTTCGACGAGTACATCGAAAGCGACGTGATCATCGCCGGCGCCGGGCCCGCCGGGCTGATGTGCGGACGCGACCTGGCGGCGGCCGGGCGAAAGGTGCTCATCGTCGAGAACAATAACTACCTCGGCGGCGGGTACTGGGTCGGCGGGTACTTCATGAACAAGGTCACTTTCCGCGCCCCGGCCGAGCAGGTGCTCGACGAACTGGGCGTGCCGCACGAGCCGGCCAGCGAGGGGCTCTACGTAACCGACGGGCCTCACGCCTGCAGCAAGCTGATCGCCGCGGCGTGCGAGGCCGGCGTGCGGTTCCTGCAGTTGACCAGCGTCGAGGACCTGGTGGTGCGCGAGGGCGGGCGCGTCGGCGGAACGGTCATCAACTGGAGCCCCGTGCACGCCCTGCCGCGGCAGATCACCTGCGTCGACCCGGTGGCGATCGAGGCGACACTCGTCATCGACGCGACCGGTCACGACGCGCGGCTGGTCGAGATGCTGCAGCGGCGGCAGCTGCGCGACCCGCTGCCCGGCTGCGGGGCGATGTGGGTCGAGCGGAGCGAGGATGCGCTGGTCGAGCACACCGGCGAGGTGCACCCGGGCCTGCTCGCGGTCGGCATGAGCGTGGCGAGCGTCTACGGGCTGCCGCGGATGGGGCCGACCTTCGGCGGCATGCTGCTGAGCGGGCGCAAGGGCGCGGCGGTGGCGCTGGCGCAGCTGGAGCAAAGCGAGGCGCAGCGGGCGGAGCATGTGGCGTCGGCGGGGGCGTAGGGGCGCCGAGGCGATCGAGGGTGTCCGGCGCGCGAAAGACACCCTCGTTTACGCTTCGGGCTCGTTTGGGCGCGGTGCAGGATGCGGTATCGCTGCGCATGTGGGGAATGCCATGGCCACACACCCGGCTTCGCCAAACGGCGGCTACGCCGTGGCAAACATCGTGGCCATGGCACCCGGCTCCCGGTCACGTAACGGTTAGGAGAATGAGGAAATGGAACGCTACACGAAACTGGCAATCACGAATTCCGACGACCTTTTGTTCGGCATCGCGCCCAGGCCTCTCAAGACGCGGCAGGGGCTGACCCTGGGCGGGGGGACGGTCTACCCGGAGCTGAATTTCACCCTGCCACCGATGCTGATCGAAAAGTCCACCATGCCCAACATCCTGGGCCAGTACCGGCAGATCATCACCGACGCGACCCGGCGCGCTGCCGAACTCGAGGCGCCCGGGCTGGTCGTCGAGTTCGAACTGCTGCCCCCGATGACCGAGGTGCCGCAGTGGGGCATCGATATCACGAAGATCCTGGTCGACGGCATCGAGGACGCCCACGCCAAGACGGGCCTGAGGAGCGTCGTGCGGGTCACGCCGACCGACATCCGCCACGCCGGCCGGCCTCACCGCATGCGCTCCGGCGAGTTCTGGGACAGCATGCTGGCGACCTTCGACGGGGCGGCGGCGGCGGGGGCGGAACTGCTCAGCATCGAGAGCGTCGGCGGCAAGGAGGTCCACGACGAAGCGCTGACCATGGGCGACGTCCAGGGCGTGCTGTTCAGCCTCTGCGTGATGGGCAGCCGGGACATGGACTTTCTGTGGACGCACATCGGGCAGATCGCGCAGCGCCACGGCGTGCATGCGGCCGGCGACACCGCCTGCGGCTTCGGCAACACCGCGATGGTGCTGGCCGAGCAGCAGCTCATCCCGCGGACGTTTGCGGCCGTGGTCCGGGCGATCACGGCGGTTCGCTCGCTGGTGGCGTACCAATGCGGAGCGGTGGGGCCCGGCAAGGACTGCGGGTATGAGAACCCGTTCCTCAAGGCGATCACCGGCCTGCCGATGGCGATGGAGGGCAAGACGGCCGCCTGCGCGCACCTGTCTCCGCTGGGCAACATCGCGGCGGCGACGGCCGACACCTGGAGCAACGAGAGCGTGCAGAACGTGCGGCTGCTCGGGGCGATGGCGCCGACGTGTTACCTGGAGCAGCTGATCTACGACTGCCGCTTGATGAACCGGGCGCTGGCCGATGGGCGCGACGGGGCGCTGACGCTTCGCAAGTGGCTGACCGAGTCGGACGCGGCGCTCGATCCGCAGGCGTACATCCTGACGCCGGCCAACGTGATCGCCATCGCCGAGGCGATCGTCGCCGAGCCGGACGACTACCGGGCGGGCAAGGCGGCCGGCCTGGCGGCGGTGCGGGTGCTGACCGAGGGCCTGCAGGCCGGCGCGGTGAAGATCCCCGCACGGGAGACGCGCTGGCTCGACATGCTGCAGGCAAGCCTGGAAGACCTGCCCGACAGCGAGGAGGCCTTCATCGGCCAGATGATGCCGATGGTGGACACCGAGAAGTTCGTCGCGGCCGATTATCAGCTGGCGTAATCGCCTCGCCTGGCCCCGGTTAGGCGGCGCGTGCCTGACGCGCCCGCCCTGCGCAGCGGAGCTTGGGGGTCTGACCCCCTGGGGCAAACGCTGCGAGGGGTGCACGGTCTTGCGCCAACGAGCCGCGACCGTGAGGGGCGGTAAACCCCGCCGTGTCCCTGCCAACGCCACGGGGTCAGACCCCGGCGACCGGCACAAGTATCCCAGCCACCATGGTGTTTCGGGGTTGATTCCGCTGGCAAACGTGCGAGTCGGGGTCAGACCCCTGAAACACGTCGCGCCGCGGTCTGCCCCTCGCGAAGATGCCATCCGGGTTTTCAGTGCCACCAAACCACCGATGCATTTGCTTGCTTCGGGAATCCGCCCACATTCCCGAACCCTTTGTTCAGCCTGAACCCCAACGCCCCCAAGTACGTAGAAGCAATAGACAGCGCGATGCCTTCTGTCGGGCCGAGGCCGGCCCGTGCTGCATACCACTCATGTCTTGCAGTCGAGGAGGCGCGAAAATGGACCGGACTCTCATCTTGCCCCGGGTGGCTGCCGACAGGACCTGTCCGGCCGATCGCTGCCTGATCGCCCTGCCCGCTGCACTGGTGTCGGGCCTGCTGATGGCGGCCTGCTACGACCCGCTGAACCTGCACATGCTGGCTTGGATTGCCCCTGTCCCCTTCCTGCTGGTCCTGCCGCGGCTGGGTCGCGACCAGGCGTGGCTCTACGGGCTTCTCGTTGGCCTTGGGTACTATGGGATCGCCCTGGCGTGGCTGTATCAACTGAACCACCTGATCGGCGGGCTGTTCATCTTCCAGTTTGCCCTGCTGATGGGGTTTTCGTTTCGTGTCGCTCGCGTGCTGATCGACCGGTTCGGCTTGGCGGCGATGCTCTGGGCGGTGCCGTTGTGCTTCACGGGTCAGGAAGTCCTGCGCAGCGAGGGGCACGACCGGTTCCGCTTCGCCTTTGGGGCGTGGGGCTACAGCCAGGCGCACAACCTGTGGGTGGCGCAGATCGCCTCGATCGGCGGGGCGTATTTCGTGTCGTTTGTCCTGATGCTTGTCAGCAGCGCCCTGGCCTATGCCCTGCTGCGGCGCGGGCTGCGCGGGTGGGCGGCTGCCGGCGCGGTGGCCGCCGGCGTGTGCGTGCTCGCGGCGGCCAGTCAGCCCCGGCTCTACAACAATGATAAACGCGTGCCCGTCGCGTGCATCCAGGGCGAGGACCTCGGCTTCAAGCAGTACGCCGACCTGGTCGAGCGGGCCCTGCAGCCGCTTGAGCGGATCGATCCGGCCGCCCCGGCGTTCGTCGTCCTGCCCGAACATTCCCTGTACGGCCTGTTCGTCAGCGACGACCCCGCGATCGACCTGCTGGCCGGGATCGCGGTGCGGCATGGAGCCTATATCTGTGCGGCTGGCGACACGCAGTTCGGCACTGGTCTGGCCTGTCCGTTCGACAACGTCGCGTGGCTGATCGACCCGACCGGCCGGATCGTGCTGCGCCAGCTCAAGGCGGTGCCCATTCCCTATTTCCGCGACGGCAACCCCGCGCGGACGCAGGCGGTGGCGGCGACGCCGGCCGGGGCGGTCGGGGTGTTCATCTGCTATGACGGGACCTTCACCGACGTGCCGCGGCGGCTGGTGGACCTGGGCGCGGAAATGCTGCTTTGCCCGGTCATGGACGTGGCCGACTGGCCCGACCAGCAGCGCCGCCAGCACGCGGACGTGGCGATCTTCCGCGCGATCGAGCTGCGGCGCTGCATCGTCCGGGCGGCCAGTTCCGGCATCAGCCAGATCATCGAGCCCGACGGCCGCATCCAGGCGATTCGCACGAAAGACCAGGGCCCCGGCGTCCTGGCAGGCTGCGTCTGGTTCACCGCCGACCGCACCGCCTTCGTCCGCGGCGGCTACCTGTTCGCCCCGATCGTTGCGACAACCTTCATCGCCCTGGCCGTCGTGCTGACCGGTGCCGGCCTGGCGGCAAAGGCCCTTGCAGCTGGCCGCCGGTTGCGGGCGCGAGAACCGGTTGGTTCGATCACGGGCGACCCGTTGGCGCTGCTGGCGTAGAACGCCACCACCACGGGCCGCGGCGGCGCAGCCGCCGCATCCACACCAGCCGCCTTGCGCAGCGGGCTTCAGATCTTGTGC
>JAWLBS010000346.1:0-5393 GCA_041687575.1 Phycisphaerae bacterium
CTCACCGATGGCAAGGGCGACGATGTCTTCTTGCAGTGTCTCGCAGGGGTTGTCGGTCATTGGTCGTCCTCTTTCAGCAGCTTGTGAAGCATCAGGCGGCCGCGCGTCAATCGGACACGCACTGCCCCCTCGCTGATGCCCAAAGCTTCCGCTACGGCGGCACAACTTCGCCCGTCAAGGTAGTAAATGCTCAGGGTTTCCCGGTAATCATCCGGCAGCCTCGCCATGGCCGCCTGCAGATGCTCGATTCTCGGATCTGCCGAGGCCGGCTGGGCCGGCACGTCCTCCGGAAGCCGCTGCATGGACCTGCTACGGTGATAATGATTGATACAGATCCTGCGGGCGATCTGCAGGACCCAGGACCGTATCGAGCCCGGGTCTCGCAACTCGCCTATGCTCGAGGTGGCCTTCAGAAGCGCCTCCTGCGTCAGATCCTCCGCGTCATGCACGTTCCGGGTATACGACAGGCATAGCCCGAAAACCGCAGAGGAGCTCTCCCGCACCAGTACCTCCAGCGCAGTCCCCAGATCCTGGTGTCGAGCGGGATCGGCATCCATTACAAAAGCACTCTACTCTCTCATGAGCCATGCGGCTTCTACAAAGGAGGACACACTTACCACCGAATCGTTACTTGAGATACCGGAAAAAAAGAATCTGCAGGCGAAAAGGCAGCCCGCGCCTGATCCGCGTCAGAGGGGGGCTCCCAGCGCAACGCTCAGCCATTGTGAGGCTTACGACCGCCCGTTCGGGACGACACGTGGTCGCGAAGACCGGCTTGGTAAGATGCCCTTCTCGCACTGGCCACGACTTTGGCATCGCACCCGGCAAACTCGACCGAATCTGCGTCATCGACGATCACCGTGACCCCTAAGGGCAGATTCATCATTCTGCCAGCATGCTCCTCGATCATGTCGGCCGCCCGCCTCAGCGCCCGGGCCACATCCTTCGGATCAGGTTCGCCGATCAGTTCCACGCGCCAGTCGAGACGCGGCTGATGCCGCCAAGCCCGGTTATTCGCTGCCAGCCATTCGTCTCTGACCCGTTCGTGCTCCTGCACGCTCTCCATGATCGTCCCTTCGATTCCGAAGGCCCACTCGATCACCACCTTCCGGACCGCTTCGTGCTTCTGGATGCTCTCCAGCACGACTCGTCCTTCACGACCTGTCGACGACACCGCCGTTCCTCGCTCGCCACACTACTCCTTGCCCCAGCCACATGTGCAACACGACGCTTTGCCAACCAAGCGGTTACATTGAAGCAACGACCTCTCGACCGCGTATGCGGGTCCAGCGCAAGTGCGTAACGTCTGCCATCTTATCGCATGGACGCTGTCGGGAACAAGGCGACACCGACCGAGCGAACGGAAACCGATGGCTGCTACTGCCTTGGGCGGCACCTTCGATCCAGAGGCATTCGACGTGGCTGCCGCCAACGAGAGGCTCCGGAACTACAAGTTGTAGGGCCCGAAAGGAACACCTGCGACGTCATTCTGAACGAAGTGAAGCACCTCTGCCAGGCGGGTGGACGCGACTGGCGGCGGTGTTACAATCCGCGCCGGCTGGCATGCCCCCGTGGGCCCGACCGCCGATAAACCGTTGTAATTCTTTCAAAACACGGATGGAGACCCGCATGATCCTCGAACCGATCCGTTGCCTGACGCCCGACGACATGGAGCGCATTCACCAGGGAGCCCTGACCGTGCTCGAGGATGTCGGCATGAAGATCGACAACGACCGGGCGCTTGCGTACCTCCAAAAGGCCGGTGCACGGGTCGACGAGGCCCGGCGAGTCGTGAAGTTCGAGCGGCGGCTCGTCCAGCAGTGCGTCGACAAGATGCGAGCCGATTACGCCAGCCGGAGCCGTCCCGAGCGGATGGCGGTCCGCTACTCCCACATCCGCTTTCGCCGCGAGCCCCACCGCGTCCACCCGGACTTCACCGTCAGCACCGGCGGGTTCTGTTGCTTCATCCTCGACCTGGACGGCCGGCGGCGCCCGGCAACGATGGACGACGTCCACCGTGCGATCCACATGGTCAACCGCCTCGACCAGATCGACTACACCGGCCTGCCCGTCGCCGATCAGAGCACGCCTATCGACGTCCGGCCGGTCAAGATGGCCGCGGAACTGGCCAAGCACACGACCAAGCTCGGCGGGGTCGAGACCTTCAAGCCGGAAGACATCCCGTACCTGATCGAGATCGGCCAGATCCTCAGGGGCGACATGCAGGCCCTGCGCGACGAGCCGGTGCTGGTCGGCTACGGCGAGGCCCGCTCGCCGCTGTGCATGGACAACAACATGGCCGAGATCTTCGTCGAGTACATCGAGCGGGGCCTGCCCCAGACGCTCGATACGATGCCGTGCGGCGGGGCGACCGCCCCAGTAACGCTGCCGGGGCTGCTGGCGCTGGGCATCGCCGAGACGCTCGGCGGGCTGGTGCTGGGCTATGCCGTCCGCGACGATGCGGTTGTCGGGGTGGACGTGATCCCGAGCTACTGCGACATGCAGACGGGCGTTTTCCACTACGGCCAGTTCGACCGGCTGCCCCTGCTGGTCGCGCGGGTCCAGATGATCAGCGAGTACTACGGCTGCCCCAGCGGCGTGCACGGCGGCAAGACCGACAGCTGTTTCGTCAACGCCCAGGCCGGCGCGGAAAAGGCCCTGAGCACGTTCCTGCCGGTGATGGCCGGGGCGGTGGGCATCGGCACAGTAGGCCACGTCGAGAACGCGGTGACCTTCTCGCCGCAGCAGCTGGTCATCGACAGCGAGATCGCCCGCGGCGTGCGGCACGTCCTGCGGCCGATCGAGGTCAACGACGAGACCCTCGCCCTCGACGCGATCCGCGAGGCCGGCATCGGCGGCAACTTTCTCGAGCAGATGCACACGGCCGAACACTTCCGCGAGGAGATGTTCCTCTCGCCGCTGTTTTCATCGATGCCGTGGCAGGGGGCTCATAGCCAGGGGGCGGACATCGAAGCAAGGGCGATGGAGACGGCCCGGCGGATCTGGGACGAGCCGGTCGAGCCGGTGCTCGACGAGGACAAGTGCCGGGCGATCGACGAGGTGGTCGCCGCGGCGGCGAGGCAGCTCGGAAGGTGAGGGGAAATCGGGGTTCGGGTCTCGGGTTTCGGGTTTCGAACGGCAACAACGACCTTCCGCAGATTACGCAGAATACTCAGATTAGAAACAACAACGGCAACAACCACGACGGCAGGGGTCGCAGGTCAGTCCATCGGCAAGCGGAAGATGTCCGCATCCTGAGTTGCGGCCAAACGAGCCCATGTAGGGCGGGCTGCGCCCGCCAAAGGCGCCCATGGAATACTGGCAAGGACCTGGCCGGGCCGGGTGCCATGGCCGCGGGGCACCCGCTGCCAAGCGCAGCGCCGGCAGTGGGTCGTTGCGGCCATGGAATCCCTGGCAGGGAAGTTACGCTCGCATCCTGAGTTGCGCCCGAACCTGGAGGGGCCTGGAGAACCGTACGACTTCGTCATTGCAAACGTCGACGGGGCTACAACACCAGGACAAGCAGCACATAGCAGAACGTCCCCGCCGCCAGGACCAGCCCTCCCGCCAGGTGGCGCCGGCGGGTCGTCCACCAGATGTACAGGCCCGAAATCACCCAGATGACCACAGCCACAGCCACCAGGTCGACGATCCCGCCCCAGACTTTGGTCAGCAGCGAGGGCTGATCGAACCTGCCGCGAACGTGCATGCCGCTGAGAAAGCGGTCGAGGTGAAAGGCTTGGTCGTCCACGACGATTCGGCCCCGATCGATCTGGTACGTGATCCGCGTCGCGCCGAGAAAGCGGAAGGCGTGGATGACCAGCCGGTTGGCGTTCTGCCGGTTCGCCCAGAACGAGTAGTCACCCATATCCAGATCCTTGAGGACGTCGTGCGCGGCCTGGCGAACCTGCTCCGTGTTCGTCCCCTCACCGGCCGGCAGGGGGCGGTGATACTCCTGCTGCATTCGCCGGGTCCAGTCGGGCTTGTCCGTGCGGAACCAGTCGTCCATCAGCGGCCGATGGTTCAGGACGAACGCCCCGACGGCATACATGCAGAACCACGGCAGCAGGGCCATCCCCAGGTACATGTGCAGCCGCCGCACGAAGGGCAGCGCCCGGGGCAAGGGCCGGTTCGACACGCAAGGCAGGTTTTGCTGTGCAGGCGTACTCATATCATCCACACGAAAAAGGCGAACAGAACGCACCCGACCGCGACGCAGACCGCCCCCCAGCGGCGGCCACGCCTCATCCGGTACCACAGCCACAGCCCCGTCGCGCCCCAGACCAGGATCGCGATGATAAAGGCGTCCACGCCGAACGCCCACAGGTCGTCAGCCAGGTACCCCTGGCCGTAACCCCGCCGCGTGTGCAGCCGGCGCAGGAACATCGGCAGCTGGAAGGTCTGCCGCTCGACCTCGATCTTGCGGTCGGCGGCCGTCCAGGTGATCCGCCGCGGCCAGACCATGGACATCCGCCCGATGGTCAGGCGGGAGCCGTCGCGGGAAGTGTTCGCCCAGAAGGCCCCGTCGAGACCCAGGTCGCGGAGGATCTGCCGCCCGGCCGCCTTCGCGTCGATCCGCTTAGCGTCGGCCCCGTCGGCAGCGGCCAGCGGCAAGGGTTTTTCGTAGGTCATCTCCTGCTGGGGCTCGTACGCCCCCCACCGCTCGCCGTAGAGGCCGGCGAAAAAGGGCATGTGGTTCATGAAGGCGGTGCTCACACCGTAAATCAGCACCCACGGGATGAAAAACAGCGCCACGTACAAGTGAATGCGCCGCAGGATCAGCGTGAACGTCATGGCGAACATCCGTAAACAGGGATTCGCGTGTCCAGTCGCCAAATCTACATGGCGAGGATGACTTTGTCCATTTCCGGCCCCAGTGCGGCCAGGAGGTGCATCCGCAGACCAGTGACAGGGCGGACGCCTGGCGGGGGTCTGACCCCTGGCAGCAGGCCCGCGTTCGAATCCCCGGATCCGATTCCCGCGGGGGCAGCGATACCTGAAGGATCCAACGGGGTCTGACCCCCTGGGGGGGGGAAAACGCTGCGAGGGGTGTCACGGTCCTCCGAAGCAGGGCCGAGTCCGTCGAATGCCACGGGGTCAGACCCCGGTGGCGCGCACAATCTCGCGGACCGCCAGGAGGTTTCCGCGTTGATTCCGCTAAGAGGCGTTCGCTTCGGGGTCAGACCCCTGGAAGATCCCGGAGCGTTGGGGTCTGCCTCGCCCTAAAGCTTGTCCTGCGGGCCGCTTGACAGTCGGGTGGCAACCGGTAACAATGTGGTCGTTAAATTCAGATGTCCCGTAGCAGATGCGGATGTGGCGGAATTGGCAGACGCGCTGGCTTCAGGTGCCAGTGGCCGCAAGGTCGTGGAGGTTCGAGTCCTCTCATCCGCATT
>JAWLBS010000347.1:0-5392 GCA_041687575.1 Phycisphaerae bacterium
CGACGTCGGCGGGTACTTTTTGTGCTGGCGGGTGCAGGAGGGGACGTTCCGGCGGCTGCGATGCGAGCGGAACGGCCAGTTCGGCATCTCGATCGGCCATAAGGACACCGACAACACCTTCGAGGAGTGCATGCTGAAAGACAACGGGGAGTTTGCCCTGGTCTTCCGCGAGGAGAGCGAGCGCAACGGCGCCCACCGCAACACCTGGACGCGGTGCGAGTTTGTCGGCTCGAAGGTGGCGATTCACGTGCCGGCCTACGCCTTCGACAACGTCCTGGACAGCTGTCGCATCGGCGATCCCGACGGCCGGGCCCTGACGCTGCTGCCGGGCGCCCGGCGCTTCGCGTTCCACAACTGCACGTTCGCAGGCGAGGTTTACGACGAGAGCGGCGCAGACGCCGGCCACACCGGGCTGCCGTAGGGTGGGATCTCCCGTTGGCGGGCGCAGCCCGCCCTACTACCCCTTCACATGCTCGGCCAGCGCCTTGCCCAAGGCGACGCACTTTTCGACCGTCTCGGCGTCGGGTTCGCCCTGGTGGACGACGCTGGGGGCGACCGGCTCCAGTTTCATCGAGCGGGCGAGGCTGGCGATGCTGTCGATCGCCCCGCCGCCACCGCCGTGGCTCAGGAACGCCACGTACGGCTTGTGCGTGACCTTCCGCTTGCCCCAGCTCGCCAGGCAGATGTCGTCGAAAAACTGCTTAAGTCCGCCGGCCATGTACGTGTAGTAGTCCGGACTGCCCAGGGCGTAGCCGTCGGCGGCCTCGGCGGCGTCCATGTCGACACGGGTATCGTTGGTGTTGACCATCACCGCCTCGACGTCCTCGACCTGCAGACAGCCGCGCAGGACCTGCTCGGCCATCTTTCGGGTGTTGCCTTTTTCCTGCGAGTGGTACACGATCAGAATCCGCTTCATGCCTTCCTCCCGAGCATCTGTTTCATCGCCGCAACCAGCGTCTCGACGTGCCGGTCGCTCGCACTTTCGCCCATCAGCCCGATTCGCCACGCCTTGCCCTTGTACTGACCGAGCCCGCCGCCGACCTCGATGCCGGCGCCTTCCAGCAGGGCCTTGCGCCCGGCGGCCTCGTCCATCCCGGCCGGCACCTGCACCGCGCTGAGCATCGGCAGCTGGTGGTCCGGGTCGGCCAGGTACGTAAATCCTAGCGCCTCAAGTGCGGATTTCAGGCGTGTGTGTGTCCGGGCGTGCCGCTGCCAGCGCGGCTCGAGCCCCTCTTCCAGGACGATTGCAAGGGCCTCGTGCAGGCCATAGATCATGTTGATCGGGGCGGTGTGGTGGTACAGCCGCTCGCTGCCCCAGTACTGGCGGACCATGGTCATGTCGAGGTACCAGCTCTGGACCCTGCTGGTGCGGGTGGCAATAACCTGCTCGGCAGCCGGGCTGAACGTCACCGGCGCCAGGCCCGGCGGGCACGACAGACATTTCTGCGTGCCGCTGTAGCAGGCGTCGATTTGCCAGCCGTCGACATCAACCCGCATTCCGCCCAGGCTGGTGACCGTGTCGACCAGCAGCAGGGCACCCGCGTCGTGGACAACCTTGCTGATCGGCTCGATCGGCTGGGCGGCGCCGGTGCTGGTCTCGGCGTGGACGATGCCGACAAGTTTGAACGGCCCGTGCTCGCGGATGGCCGATTCGACCTGCTCGGCGATGAAGACCTGCCCCCACTCGACCTCGATGGCGGTGACGGTGGCCCCGCACCGCTCGGCGACGTCCTTCATCCGCTGGCCGAACACCCCGGCGATGCAGATCAGCACGGCATCGCCCGGCTCGACGAGGTTGACCACGCACGCCTCCATGCCAGCCGAGCCCGTGCCGCTGACGGCGAGGGTGAGCGGGTTTGTCGTCTGGAAGACGGCCTGGAGCTGCTCGCGGACGTCGTTGAGGACGGCGAGGAACTGCGGGTCGAGGTGGCCGATCGTCGGCCTGGCCATCGCCTCGAGCACGCGCGGGTGAACATCGCTGGGCCCCGGTCCCATGAGCATGCGGGGTTTGATCTTGGACAGGTCGGTCATTCGGCGTCTCCTTTTGGTAGCGGTTCTACCGGCGAGCAAGGATGCAGGCAAGGCGGCGAGGCGGCGGGTGCCGGGTGCCGGGTGCCATGGCCGCGCTGCTTGCCACGGCGTAGCCGTTGTTTGGCGAAGCCGGGTCTGCGGCCACGGAATTCCCCGCATGCGTAGCCCTCCCACATCCTGTGGGAAGGAGCCCGAAGCGTGAGCGGGTATATCTGTCGTTCGGACGTGTAAGACCTCCGCATCTTTCGGTACACCCGCCAAGGGGAGGTTGAAAATGCAAAGCGGCGTCTGCGCCGCCGCACTCCATATTGCCGCGGCACAATCCGCTTGGGATTGGAGGCGTTGGCGCCGATGGCGGCTTAAGTGAAAGCGGCGTCTGCGCCGCCGCACTCCATATTGCCGCGGCACGATCCGCTTGGGATTGGAGGCGTTGGCGCCGATGGCGGCTTGGGTGAAAGCGGCGTCTGCGGCGCCGCACTCCAAAGTTATGCGCCGGCTCGCGTGAGGTCACTTGCCCAGGATCTCCACCGCGCCGCTCCAATCGGCTGGCACTTCTGCCTGCAGATACTGGTCGCACAGCCCGACGTAACGTGCCGCCGCCGCGTCGGACGGGTCGGCCTCGACGCATTCGGCGAACGCCTCCCGCGCACCAGGGAGCTTGCCGGCGATAAAGCACCGCACCGCCTGCTCGAACCGCTCGATCCGGTGGCGGGCCTCCGGCGGGACCTGATCGGCCAGACCCACCAGTTCGTAGGTCTCCTCCCACGCCGCGCGGCCTGCCACCAGCAGCCGGCCGACGTGGCGGCAGACAAGGTCCGGCCCGAGCGCCTCGCGGCACCGGGCGTTGATCAGGATCGACGTGCCGAGGGCCTTGTTGGCCGTCTCCAGCCGGCTCGCCAGGTTCACCGTGTCGCCGATGCAGGTGTAGTCGAACTTGCGCTCGCTGCCGCAGTTGCCGACAACCGCCGATCCGGTCGCCAGCCCGATCCGCATCCGCAGCGCCTCGATGGCCGGCACGTCCGCCCGCTCGCGCTGCAGGCGGCGCAGTGCCGCGCTCGCCTCCAGCGCCGCGCGGCAGGCCCGCTCGGGGTGGTCCGGCTGGGGGTTGATCGCGGGGTTGAAGAACGCGAAGATCCCGTCGCCGAGGAACTTGTTGATCAGGGCCTCGCGCCCGTCGAGCACCTCGGTCATGCGTTCCAGATAAATGTTAAGCAGCTGCTGGGTCGGCCCCGCCCCCAGCCGCTCGCTGATGCTCGTAAAGCCCTTCAGGTCGCTGAACAGGCAGGTGACCTCGCGGACCTCGGCCCGGGCGACCAGGTCGGGGTTGTCGGCCATCTGCCGCGCCAGCGCGGGCGAGGTATACTGCTGCAGCGTGCGGGCGATATGCCGCTTGGCTCGCTCCTCGACCAGCTGCCGGTAGGCGGTGATCATCGCCCAGGTCACGAACATCCCGATCACCGGCGTGGCCAGCGCGATCGCGATGCCCCCTCGCTCAAATAATATGTAAGACGCCGCTGCAAAAAATGCTGCACAGACAGCGGCGACGGCGAGCAGGCTCCATCGCGGGCCTAGCGACGCCGTCACCAGCGTCACCCCCACGCAGCACAGCAGCACGATGCCGACGTTGGTCGTGGTGGGCGCCGGCCGGATCGAACGGTTCTGCAGCAATCCGTTGAGCATCTGGGCGTGGGTCATCACGCCGGGGGCCTGGCTCCAGACGGGCGTGGTTACGATGTCGCCCAGCGCCACCGCCGTGCAGCCGACGAAGACAGTCTTGCCCGCCAGCCGCGCCCGCAGCCAGGCGAGTCGCTCGTCGATCCGTTCGACCAGACGAGCGTTGGTCCGCGCGACATGGTCGGCCAGCGACCCGTCGGCGAACTGCCGGTGCAGCGCCTGGAGCTCACGCAGATCCGCCAGGGCCTCCGCGTCGCCGCTTTGCTCGGCCTGTTCGATCTGCCCGGGCAGGTCGGGCCCGGCCATCTTCAGCATCTCGATGCAGGCGATCTCGATCTGCCTCTCCTGCGTGCGGATCTGCTGGAGCTGGTCCTGAAGCGACTTTTCGATCGGCTGGCTGGCGACGGCGGCAACCGGGCCTTGCGCGCCTGGAGCCGTAGGAGAGTGCGATAGCGGCGCCGCATCGATCCGGACCTCCAGCCGCCGGACCTTGTCCTTCAATTCCTTGTAACGATCGAGCTCGCCCGGCTGTATCCGCTGGATGAGCGCCAGTCGCCGCGTGTCCAGCCATCTCGCATTGCCGCGGATCGCCTCGCGCAGCTCCGCCACCTCCAGGACCGTCCCGGCCGGGACCGGGTCGAAGCAGCTCGTCCACTCCTCGCCCGGCCGGACCCAGTCGACCAGCGTCTGGCCTGTCTCGTCAAGGTAGAGCGTCAGCGGCGCAGCCGGCGGCGAAGACGAATCGTCGACCGGCACGGTGATCGCCTCGGGCGTCAGCCGCGCCTGCTCCCACTGCAGGCCCATCATGTCGGTCGCCAGCCGCAGCGCCATCTGCGGCAGCACGCCGCCCTTCCAGCCGACCAGCATCGGCAGGCGCCGAATCGTCCCGTCGGCGTCGGGCATGAACACGACGTGGCCGAACCCCTGTGCGCCGCCGCCCAGCGGGGCGATCGGCACCTGCACGTCGTAAGGGTTGCGGACCCGCATCAGCTGCGGCGGCTGCGGACCGCTCAGATGCAGCAGGCGGACCTCGCCTTCGGCGGCGGCCTGTTCGAGGGCCCAGTCCAGCTCGGCCCGCCCGATCTCGCCCTCGTCCGGGGCGTCCCGCGTCAGCGCCTCGCGAGCCGCACCGATCGGCGCCGCGGGGTGATCGTCCATCCAGGCCAGCACCCGCTCCAGGGCGACCTGCTGGCGGACCGGGCCGACCCAGCCGCGGACCGCCTCGACCGGCGCCCCGACCGCGCCAGCCAGGCCTGCGTCACTCAGGCCGAAGTCCTCCCGCAAGGCCGCCGCCAGCCGGGCCCGCAGCACCACGTCCCTGCCCAGCAGCGACAGCGGGATGCCGGCCCGCCGGCTGAACTCCTCGTCGCTCATGGCCGTCTGCCGCGGACCGACCTGCCGCGCCAACTCCCGCGCCCGCGCCAGGTCGCAGGTACCCGGCACCACCTCGCACGCCACCGGCAGATAGACGTTGCCTGCCCTGGCAATCGCCTCGGCAAAGAGGGCATCGTCCGATGCGACCGGCTCGTCCGCCACGGCGTCGGCCACCCCGGCTGGCATCTGCACCACCCGCTGGGCCTCGGGGAAGTGCAGGTCCAGGGCGATCCGCCGGGCCCCCGCCTCGTCGAGCACGTTGACCAGGTCGGCGAAAACCCGTCGCGGCCAAGGGTATCTGCCGTACCGCGGC
>JAWLBS010000348.1:0-5364 GCA_041687575.1 Phycisphaerae bacterium
TTCTTCGTGTTCACCTCGCCGGTCTCCGACCAGGGCAGCTACATCACCGGGGAGAGCCTGCGGCTGATCCTCTGGCTGCTGCCGCTGGTGCCGCTGGGGGTGTGGCTGGGCAGCTGGCTGAACCGTAACATGTCCAACCGCTACTTCAACGTGGTGGTCAACGTCCTGCTGGGGCTGATGGGCCTGTGGCTGGTCTACTCGAACCTGCCGTGGCTGCGGGCGTGACGGTTTGGCGGGGTCTGTCCCCCGGCAACCCGAAGACGCTTACTGGGGTCTGACCCCCTCTTGGAACTCTGGCAGCCTGTTCACGGCCTTCGTGTTTGCGGACGCCTGATAGCCGTTCACCGTCGCCGGGGTCTGACCCCATGGGCGCCGCGTCCGCATGCTGGGGGCAGCCCTTGTGGGGCGTCCGCGCGCTGGGGGTCAGACCCCGGTGGATGGGGCAGGGATCGGGGCTGCCTCCCGGATTGTGGCGTTGGCCGGGGCGGGGCGCCTGCGTCGGGGTCAGACCCCCGGGGGTGTGGCTGCGGGCGTAGTTCACATCATCCGCGATACGAATCGGCCGATATATACCCGGGCTCTCCGGGCGATCCGCTTGACCCGCGCGGTCGGCGGTCAACAATGGTGCAGATCGACATTCGCGCCGTGGGGGGCACCACCGGTGTGTCACTGACGAGGACCATATGAGCGACACGAAGATATCGCCCGCCGTCGCGCGTCATCTCAATGACGTCGCCAGGCTCAGCCAGCAGAAGATCCTCAACCCCGACAGCCTGTCGCTGTACGGCGGCATCCGAACCGATGCGCCGGTGCTCGTCCTGCTGGCAGCTGGCAAGGGGACGCGGTTCGGCAAGGACCCCAAGTGCATCCAGCCGGTCTGCGGCGTGCCGCTGGCGCGGCACTCGGTGGACGCGTTCCGGCGGCTGGCGGCGGCGCCGGTCGTCTGCATCGTCGGCTACCGTCACGAGCAGGTGGCCGGGGCGCTGGGGTGCGACAACATTCACGTCCGTTCGGACGATCCGGCCGGCGGGACGGCGTTTGCGGTGTACGAGGCGTTCAGCGTGCCGGGCCTGCTCGAGCGGAACCCCGCGCTGATCATCTCGATGGGCGACCGGATCGTCCCAATGAGCATCTTTCAGCGGCTGTGGGAGACTCACTGCAGCGGTGACGGCGAGGCCGACCTGACATTCCTGACCGCGCGGTACGAGCCGCCCGGCAACCGCGGCAAGGGGCGGGTGCTGCGAGATGAGAACCGCCGCGTCGTCCGCCTGATCGAGCAGCGCGACATCGACGGCCAGACCGACGAGATCCGCCGCCAGGCCCTGATGAGCCTGACCGAGGGCAACTGCCCGGTCTACGTCATCCGCGCCGCGACGCTGATTCGCCACCTGCAGGACCTCACCAACGAAAACGCCCAGGGGCAGTACTACATCACCGACATCGTCGAGCGGATCAGTGCCGCCGGCGGCGAGGTGCGCACGGTCACCACCCAGCCGGGCGATCCGGAATACGACCTGCTGTGCGCGGATGTGACGCGGCCGGAGGACCTGCCCGCGCTCGAGGTGCGGATGGCGAGGACCCGGGACCTGTTCCCGGGGGAGTTCGAGGTCGATGAGGCAGCCCGGGCGGTGCTGACGGGCCGGCCGGCGGGGCAGGTCGCCTCGATCGCCCGGCAACTGGCTGAACTGATGGAGGCCGCTTCGCGCGAGAAGCTCGGCTTCAAGCCGGACCAGCCGATCTCGCTCGGAATCGCCGGCGGGCGGCTGCGGATTGCATTCATGCACCCGGACATGGGGCGCTTCTTCGGGCCGGCGTGGCAGATGTCGATCGGGGCGGGCGAGGCAGCTGGCGACGAGCAGATCGTCGTGCTGATGCAGGAGGCAGGCGACCGGCGGATCCACCTGTACCCGATCAACCCGAAGTACCGCGAGAGCATCAACCACATCGACGGCGACGACGAGGCGATGTTCCCGGGGCTGGAGGTGTCGGACTGGCACACCTACGAGGGCTTCGGCACGCGGATGAGCGAGACGCTGCTGCTGTCGCTGGGCTACTTCAGCGACGAGGAGCTCGACAACCGCCGCCGGGCGGGCCTGCCGCTGCCGCCGCCGTCGCTGTGGGCGACGAGCAACATGCGGCGGCCGTTCGCGCTGGTCGGCAACGCCATCGCCTCGATGCGGACCCTTCGCGACGGCTCCGGGGGCGCCAAAGTTGAGCAGTATCTTGGCAAAAAAGGCTTCAACGGCCTTCGCCTGACCTGCACGGGCAGCATCCCGCAGGGGGGCTTTTCCAGTTCCTCGGCGGTGACGGTGGCGGTCAAGAATGCGATCAACGCCCTGTTCGAGATCGGCCTGACGCCGGATACGCTCGTGCACCTGGCGTGCCAGGCGGAGTACGGGACCGGGGTGCGGGCCGGCTCGCTCGACCAGGCGACCGAGCAGAAGGGCCAGGCCGGCCAGGGGACGCTGATCTCCTCGAACCCCCGCGAGGACTACCGCATCATCGGCACGTACCCGGTGCCGGCCGAGCGGTTCTGCGTGATCTTTCCGTACAGTGTCGAGCGCGACCGCAGGGCGTGGCAGTGGTCGTGGGGCGTCTACGGCGGCTCGACCGCGCCCGGTGAGCCGCTGACGACGACCGAGGCCCGCAAGATGACGGGCAAGGCGGCCGAGATTGCGGCGCTGCTGATTCGCCAGCCGCTGGACGTCGACTTCTTCCAGGAAATTGAAAACGACCTGGTGACCGGCGGCGCCCTGAGCGGGGCTTGCGCGGCGCGGGTCTGCCAGGTGCTGCGGCAGCTGCCGCTGCTGATCCCGCGAGAGGACCTGCGGCAACGTGTGCACGAGAATCGCGACTGGTTCGTCGAGGCGCTGCAGGGGCAGGGGCTCTCGCGCGACGAGGCGGTACGCAAGGCCGATCAGACGCTGGAGTCGCTGTTTGCCGGCTGGCGGGACCCGGTCCTGCGGCGGACGCTGGCGGATGGCAGCACCCGGCGCGAGCAGGGCGTGCCGCTGCGGGCGATGGCTGGGTACCTGTTCGGCGAGGTCGCCAAGAACTTCCGCCTGATCCACCACCCCGAGCAGTGGATCGAGTGCGTGACCCTATCGCAGCGGGGCGACCGCTGCGTCGAGATCGACCCGGACCGCCTGCCCGGCCGCGAGCAGATGGCCGGCGATCTCGACTTCGAGGCAGGGCTGGAAGGGCCCGACCGCCTGGCGGCGTGGCTCGAGCGGTGCGGGGCGGGCCTGTTCGACTTTGACGCCGGTCTCGATGACGCGAGCCTCGATCCGGCCGACCCGCCGAACTTTGGCCGGCTGCAGGGCTCAAACTTCTTCCGCGGGCTGGCGCTGATCGACCTGGCCGAGGCGATGCTCAAGCGGGCCTTCGGCGACGATGCCATCGCGGTCCGGGTCAACGCGGCGGGGCAGGGCGACTACTTCCAGGTGCACATCGACACGCACAAGGCCGAGCCCGACGAGGTCAAGACCTTCATCCGGGAGGCGTTCTACCGGCGGTTCGGCATCGCGCCGGACCTGGAGTTTGTCGAGGTCCGCCCCGGCGGCGGCGCGGCCGGGGTGCGTCTCAGCCGGTACGACCTGCTGCCGGATTTGGTCCAGCGGCTGCGGGCGGTGACGGAGCGGGGGTAGGCAGGGGGCGAGGGATGTTCGTGTTCGCCAGAGGCGAAGCGGATAGGGAGACAGGTCGTCGGAGAGCGGGAGAGCTTCTCGGCAGGCCTGGAGGTGGTCCCCAGTCCCGAGGTCGTCTACGTCTGTTTGAGCCCTTGCTTGAGGATCTCGCTGGCGAGCTGCTTGACAGGCCTGCGCTGTCGGCGGGCGACGTCGCGTAGTGCGTGAAAGCTCTGTTCGTCTATTTCGATCTCGAAGTGCCGCCTCTCAATGTCCGCCTCGAACGCCACCGGCTGCAAAGATTCCTCGTAGTCCGTGATGCTGTGGGTATCCCAGAACGCGGCTGCTTCCTCCTGCGAGCGGAAGTTCTCGGGCAGCGGATCAGCAGGTTTATCCACGTCTTTCATAGTCTCTCCTCGACGCGATCTTACCAGATGATATCCGTGATGAGCATCCGACAGCCTCCACCCACGGTTCCGGATACGATACCTTCCTTGGCGGTGGCAGCCAAGGCGGGGCTCGCTTTAGAGGGAGGATGGCCGTCGTTGCCGCGTCAAGCATGTACGGTTACACTCCTTCTCGGCGGAGCCGGCCGCGGATGGTTCGGCTGCCTTCGAATAGTTGTCGCCTGCCGTAGCGAGCGTGCGAGTCGAAGACCATGCCTGACAACCTCGAACAACTCCGCATGGCCGTGCAGCAGACGCAAGGCAAGCCAACGCGCCGCCGTCGTCGGCTCGATTGGGTCGCCCTGTTCGGGCGGCTCAGCCGCGGGGCGACGCTGCTCGGCGTGCTGCTGCTGGTGGGGGTGGCGATCAGCGTTGCGTGGCCGCACGCGGGGCCGATCCGTGACACCGTGCAGAAGATCGTGCGAGGCGCCCCCGCCGCCGACGCCACCGCGGCCGACGCCACCGCCCCGGCGGATGCGGCCGAGGCCGTCGGCGATGAAGCGGCTTCGGCAACCGCGGCCGGGGCACCCGGCGAAGGTGCCGCCGCCGATCCGTCAGCTGCCCGTTCGTCGCCCGGCCGGGCTGAGGCCGCCGGGTCCGTCAACGCCGATGCCCCGTCCCATCAGCCCGGCGAGGTCTTTATCGTCGGTGAGTGGGAATATCGCGCAAACCGCGTCGAGTGGCGGGACTCGCTGGAAGCTGACGGCGACCAGGCCCGCCGGCCCGCCCCGGGGCGGCGATTCCTCGTCGTGCAGTTGACCGTCTGCAACATCTCGCAGGCGGCCGCGGTGCTCCCGGCGGTCCGCCTGGCAGGCCCCGGCGGGCGGGTCATCGAACCGATCGACACGCCCGATGAGACCGACACATCGACCCTCGCCCCCGACCGCCACCACAGGCGGCAGGTCGTCTTCGAGGTGCCCCCGGGCAAGGGATACCGCCTGCAGCTCAAAGGCGGCTGGCTGTCGGACCGGACAGCGTTCGTGGCGATTCCATAGTCACCGCGTCGGGTGCCATCGTCCTTCGTCAACGAGCCGCGACCGTGAGGGAGCGGAATGCCTCAACGAGCCGCGACCGTGAGGGAGCGGTAGACCACGAGGGCGGGCCGTGCCCGCGAAGTTCGGAGTCCCGGCTTCAGCCGGCGTTTGGAGTCCCGCCTTCAGGCGGTCCGCCCGAGCGAGCGCAGCGATGCGAGCGGCCGGGCCTCCAGGTGGATAAACAAGCCCGGCAACGGGCAGACGCCGCGAAGTCATCCTGCGACTCGCCGCGGCGTACCCGTCGTCTGGCGAAGCTGT
>JAWLBS010000349.1:0-5299 GCA_041687575.1 Phycisphaerae bacterium
GCCCCATCGCCCTGAGGAAGAACCGCCAGGTCAACCCAGTACTCCACCGCCTCCCGGCTGCTATCCGGCTGAGCTCCTTTGAGGAACTTAACTGTCTCCAGCAGGAAGTCGTCCACGCGCGAGCAGGGGTCCCGGGTCTGCAGGTAGTTGCGAAACGCATCCGCTGCTTCGGCAGTTGCACCACGCCTCCACAGGAACTTGCCGAGGAACCACCACCGGGGCGAGCGACCGACGGGGTGGCTGTAGTAGTCGGGGCTGTCGACCATCTCGCGGTATTCCCGCCTGGCCGCCTGATCCAGGTTCGCCCGCTCGATGAGACGGTCGGCCTGCTGGCGATGTTGCTCCATATCGAACCGCCACCCCGACCGCTCCGCCTGGACCTCCTGCAGCACCTGGTCGGCCGCTTCGCGAGCGGTTGCGTTCTGGCTGGTCTTGAGATGGTTCAACGTGTCCAGGACGTGGTCCGGGTCCATCTCCTCCAGGAAGGCAACCCGCATGATGGAATGGACGATGGGGACAGCCAGACCCGACTCGTCTACCTGCCGCAGCACCGAAATCAGATCCTGCCGCGTCTGCTCGACGCTGACTCCGGTGGGGGCGGTCAGCATCTCGTCCAGGCACTGCAGTGCGCTCAGCCGGTCGGCGGTCTCTCGCTGCCGATCCGAGAGCACCGACCGGGCCAGGTCGTAGCCTTGCGCGGCAGAACCACTCTCGATCAGCTCGGCAATCTTCCGCTCATCCGCTCGCCAGGCGTCACTGACGGGGCTGGCTGCAAGCCCTTGCATCCGCGATAGCATCGATCGGCACAGATCGCGTCGCGCCGCAGGCGCCCCCTCGTTGCGGATCTGTTCATCCAGGAACGCCAGTATCGCAGCACTGGAATCATCTCGCTCCTGATAGAGGCCGGCCATGGCCTGCAGGATCAGGCGACTGCTCCGCACGTCGGCGGCGGGCATTTCGCGGAACATCCGCTCGAGCCGTGGCAGGTAGTTTCGCAGGACATACTGCCGGTGCCGCGCCACCGACGTCTGCTTCTGCAGGTAGAACCGCAGCAGTTCATAGCGCTGCCCTTTGCCGATCACCGGGTCGACCACGACCTCGACGACTATGTCCTCGGGGATGGCGTCCCACCTCGTCAGCAGCAACTCCCTGATCGCCTCGATGCGTGAATCCTCGGCCTGCACCGGCCCGGATAGCAACGCGCACCACGCGAGCGTACTCCATGTGATCGTCCTGCGGATGTTCATGATGCACCTCTTCAGGATTATCTACCGGCCCACCTGACCGCCTTCGTGCTCCGCAAACGGATTCGTCAGGTCGTCGGCCGTGCCGACCGCGCCATCCGGACCCGCCCTGCCGATCTGAACGAATCTGCGGTACTGCACAGCCCGCACCGACGTGCCGTCGACCCACCGGAAAAACACCCCTGCCAGGTCGGCGGCGGCACCCTTCTGGTCCGGCGACGACTGCAGCACGGCATCCTGCAGCTCGATCGCTGCCCTCGGTCGGTCGCCCGCAAAGACGTGAAGCATACCCTTCTGCATGCTCACCTCCGCCGGCGTGCCTCCGATCAGCCCCTTTGCTGCCAGAACCTTGCCTGCAACGTCCCGCAGGCGGTCCCGCTCGGCCGCGGCCACATCCGCCAGGGGATCCGAAACGTCATCAGCCGTGCCCACCGCCCCGTCTTCGCCGGCAGGTCCGTGCAGCCAGAAACGCTCGAAGGCCTGTGCCGCATCTTCGCCTTGCAGCTGCGTCAGCGACTCCACGACGGCTCTGAAGACCTCTGCAGACTCCGCCTCCGGCAGGACAGCCAGTGCCAGTCTCCCGACCCGCAGCACCTCCGCATGCAGCCCCGCCCGGGCCAGGTTGGCCACTGCCAAAGACAACTGCCGTCGGTTTTCCAACTGATACGGCAGGTTCACATAGACCCTCGTGCGGATGCGTGCGGCAACATCCCAGCGGGCCCGCTCTTCGAACAGGCTCGCCATCCGCACCCAGCCGTCCCGCAGGGTCATGTCTCCAAGGTAATTGCCGTAGAAGTCGAAGGCCTGGCGCATGCATTCGTCGACGGTGTCGGCGGTACGTCCGGCCAGCACGTACGATTCCACAAGCCTCGACCGCACCTCGCGGCGTCTGCGCGAACCGGGGTAGGCATCCAGGAACTCGGCCACCTTCCCCTCGACGTTCTCGGGCGAGTCCTGGCCCTTGATGCTCCACATCGCCCGGTTCGCCTCTTCTTCCTGTCGGGAGGCCGCTGCCTCCGTAGCATCGTTGATTGCCAGCGCGGCGGTCGGCAGACCCAAGAGGATCACCAGGACGATCCCCCGCCTGCTAGACATCGCCGGCACCTTCCCCTGCGTGTCATGGCTTAACATGCTTGTGCTCCGCTGTTCACGCCGCAGCGCATGCGGCGCGGGAAGACTTACCGCTTCGGCCACACATCCTTCAGATCGATGCGCAGCAGCACCACCGACTCTCGGCCGGACACCTTCGCCAGCAGGTACGCCCTGCGCGAAGGCGTGCAGGCCATGCCCGTGCACTGGACCACGGGCGTCCCATCGCTCGTTTGCACCACTCCCAAGGCCTCGATGACGTCCCTGGCTGGGTCATACTGCAGGAGTCGCACCTGGCCCTCTTTCGCGGGGCCCGCAGACTCCACGCCCACCGTAAACAGCACCTTCCCGTCCACCCAACACATCCCCTGGCTGAACGGTCCGTGGACATCGGTGTAGCCGTCTTCGAGGGTCGGGCCGTGGTCATGAACGACCAGTTCGCTTCGGTCATCCAAATGCAGCGACACGAAATGACCCGAGTAGTAACCGGTCGTATATGCCGTATCCCTGGCCGGATTGGTGATACCTGCCAGCCAGTAGTTGTAGATGCGGGGCCCTTCGGCCACGACCAGTTCGGCATACCGATTCATCGCCTTGCGGTAAACCGACGGCAGCAGGAGCTCCTTGCTGTCCGTACGCGGATCCAGTCGGTAGACACCGCCCGGCTGGCTGGCCGGCGAGACCACCTGGTTGGCATACACCGAACCGTTCTTCAGCAGAAAGAAGGCCCGAACCACCTGATCGTTGCGGGAAGTCTTTCCCAGGACCTGCGTCTGTCGCGAGACCAGGTCAAATCGCAGGAGGTACGCGCCCGGGTAGGTGATCGCGTAGAGACAGCGCCGCTGCGGGTCGGCCTGCATGGCGATCAGCCCCTCATGCGCCATCGCAAGCCCCAGGTCCTCCATCTTGTGCGACTTCGGGTCATAGCGGAACCAGTGGCCGCCTGCATAGCGATCGGCATCGGCATCTTCGCTCAGATGCGTTCCGCCATAGACCCATCCATCGGTCAGCTCGTACAGCTGCGAATGGATTTTCGCCTGCTTGACTTGCCACTCGCCCTTGTCGCGGATCGCCGTATCGACCGACACGGCAGCCACGAATTGCTCGTCGCGATCATCAAACTGGACGAGGTACGCCGGCAGGTTGTTGCGGCACAGGCCCGCAATCACCTGGCCGTCGCCCGTGGACGTGATCGAGGTCCATGCCGATACGGTACCAACCTCCCGGGGAAACTCGAACATCTCCGCCGAAATCGGTCTGCCGCTGCCGTCTGCTGCCGCGACAGCGATCGGGGGCTCGATGGCCGGAAGCATCAAGGCGGCCGCAAGCAATACTGCGACCGGCACGGATCGGATCATCACTTACTCCCAACGGCCGCCGGCCCCGTCGCCTTTTCCAGCTGCTGCAACATCTTCGCCGCCGTCTCGGCGGAAGGATGCCCCGGATGCCTGGCGACCAGGACCCGGGCCTGCCCGGCCGCATCCTGGTAGTGCCCCTGCAGCATCAGGAGTTGACATAATGCCTCGCGACACGTGGCCGCGTCGGCTGGTTCGGGCTCGGACAGCTCGCCGAGTGCCCCCAACAGCAGCTGGACCGCTTGGGCCGACTTGCCTTGCTTCTGCAACGCATTCGCAGACAGGGCCGTCGCCTTGAGCTTGTAAGGTAGCGGCGTGGCCGGGTCTTCTGCCAGTTCGCCCGCACGGCGAAGGACGTCCGGGTAGTTCGCCATCTCCAGGCTGAACATCCCGGCCAGGTACCTGGCCATATGAACCACCCGCGGCTCATCGGCGGCCGAGGTGATCTGGTCGCAGAGCCGAACCGCCAAGGCGTGGTTCTTCTGGTCGCGGCCGATGATCACTGCCTGCTGCAAGACGAGCACCGTGCTGTACGTGCTGTCCTGCGTGACCTCCTTCGCCCACGCACAAAGCGACAGCGCCTCCTCGACCTGCTGCATCGTGCACAGCCTCGACACCAGATCGATCAGTGCCTTGCGTGCATCGGCGTCGCCGGGCTTGCTCGAAAGCATCGCTTTGCAGACCGCGCCCGCAGCGGCCGAGCTGTTGCGGGTCAGGGCCTGGTCGATTGCCCGCTCACCTTGGCCCGCCGAGACGATCCAGACGGCAGCCTTCTTGAGGTTCGGCTGGATTTCGAGTGCGTCGGTGTCGGCCATCGTCAGCAGGAACGTCAGGCAATCCGTCGTGGCGGCCGCAACCGGCTCTTCCACGGTGGCCGCCTCGCTCATGACGGCGAGGATCCGCTCGAAGCAGGCGTTAAGGCACAACCCTGTGTAGGTCTCCAGAAACCGGCCCAACTCGCCATCGGGCAGAACAATGCGTCTGGCCGGATTCAGCACGTATCGCATGCTCCGGGCGCAGGACTCCACGGCCCCATTCGCTGCCGCAGGCGGCTTCTGGCCGGCGTGGATCGCCTTCAAGGTAGAAACAAGCCCCTGGGTCGCCTGCTCGAAACACGCAAGGCGAATGCCGATCGTGTAGAAAACGTCCCCCCCATCGGCCTCAAGGGCCAGGCGGGTATACAACTGCCGGCCAGTGGCCAGAGCCTGCTGCTGATCGCCGGATCTGACGATTTCCTGAAAGTCACTGAACGCGGCCGGTCCCGGTTGCCCGCCGAAGCACGCACACTGCCATACGAACAAGATTGCCACCAGCCCCACCACAAGATGAATGCGGAGTCCCTTGCGGTGACGGCCCCTGTTGCAGCTGGCCGCGCCTGCCAACATGGCGAGTCTCCAATTCGGTTCCGTGACATGCATCACAACGATGGCCTCCCATCCAGTCCGGACAGGCATCTTCTCACGCCGGCTCTCATGCTATCGATGGCGCAAGGATCGCGATTCGTCATGCAGCTCAACCAGCCGCCGCCTGTGCGGGCACACCGAGAAACAGTCGCACTCCTGCCGTCGGCTGGGACCGGTGCATACAGGAGAGGTTATGCCACTGGCAGAC
>JAWLBS010000350.1:0-5241 GCA_041687575.1 Phycisphaerae bacterium
CCGCTGGGGCCGGGCACGCCGGCAATGAGTCGGCGCCTTGTCATTGTGCCGCAGCCGATCCGTCGAGGTTGCTGATATCGTCCTGCGTCCCAAACTGCTTGTCCGGCCCGGCGCTGGTCAGTTCATACAGCCTGGTGCTGACCGCCGCGGGGTACTGGTATCGGTAGGCTGTCCCCCATGGATCCGCCGGAATCTCCAGTTTCTTGAGGTAAGGTCCGTTCCAGCTGGTCATGCCGGCCGGCGGATTCAGCAGCGCGGCAAGGCCCTGCTCGGTCGACGGATAGGCACCCGTGTCCTGCTCGTACAGATCCAGCGCCAGTCCCAGACCGCCGACGATGTCCTGCCGTGCGGCCGCGAAGCGGGCCTGCTGACTCCGCCCGCTGAACATCGGAGCGGCGATGGCGGCAAGAATCCCGATGATCACGACGACCAGCATCACCTCGATCAGCGTGAATGCCCGGCGACCGGCCCGGCGGCCTTTTCGTCTGTCACGTTTCATACCAGCTTACCTCCCGCGAATTCCGACAAAGAACCGGTGCTTGCACCCGGTCTACTGCACCAGCGCACTGCTGCGGAAAATCGGCAGCAGGATCGCCGCGACGATCAATGCCACCAGGCCGCCCAGCATGACGATCAGGGCGGGCTCCAGCAGCATCGTCAGCCGCTGGATCGCCCGCTGGCTCTCCTCGCGCAGCACCTCGGCGGCCCGGGCCACAAGGTCATCCAGCTGACCCGTCTGCTCACCCACGGCGGTCATACTCACCAGCACCACCGGGAACACCTCTTGCTTATCCATGGCCTGGTGGATGGACTTGCCCTGTCGAACGGCCTCCGCCAGCCGGCCGACCCGTTCGGAAAGATGCCGATTGCCAAGCGTCTCAGCGGAGATCTCCAGAGCCTGCACGACACGTACACCGCTGCCGATCAAGGCAGCGAACGTCTGGCTGAAGACAGCCATCTCGGCCTTGTGCGAGACCTGGCCGATCACCGGCAGGTTCAGCTTCGCCCGATGCCAGCCGAGCCGCCCTTGCCTTGTCCGCAGCAACTGCACGCAGCCGAAGATCAGTACGAGCAACCCCATCAGTATAACCGGCCACCAGGTAGCCATGAAGGAGGACGTGGCGATCAGAATGCGGGTCGGCAATGGCAGATCCTGGCCCAGCGCCGCAAACAGCGACAGGAACCGCGGGATGACGAACGTCAGCAGAATGGCGACCACGGCCACACCCGATATGCACAGGAACGCAGGGTAGGCCAAGGCACTGCGGACCTGCTCGCGGAATTTCACGTCCGCCTCCAGGTGGTCCGCCAGGCGCGTCAGCGATTCGGGCAGCATGCCGCCCTCTTCCCCCGCTCGAATGATGCTGGTGTACTGAGGGCTGAAGACCCGCGGATGTTCGGCCATGGCGGCAGAAAGGCTCTTGGAACCCTCCACCCGCGCGGCCAAGGCCTCGACGAGCCGACCCAAGGCAAGATTCTCGCACTGGCGGGCCAGGATCCGCAGAGACTCGGCCACCAGCAGGCCTGCCTCCAGCAGACTCGCCAGCTGGCGGGTCAGCAGGGCGACGTCCCGAGGCCGAATGCGAGCTCCAAAGGCGCTTCGCAGCTGTTCGCGCCAGGACTGATCCAGCCGCCGTTCGTCCAGGGCCAACAGGTAGTATCCCATGGCCTTGAGCTGGCGCAGCGCCTGCGAGCGGTCCGCCGCCTCGATCACGCCCTGCAAGGCAGCGCCCGATTCGGCCTTGGCTTTGTATGCAAACTGCGGCATATCGCCCGCTCCTGCGTGGGCCGTCCTCGATCCGGGTCCACAACGTCCAATAATCAGTCCTTGGCCACACGCCAGACCTCTTCCGGCGTGGTAATGCCCTGCACGACCTTCTGCCAGCCGGCCTGCACCAGCGAGGTCATTCCCTTGCGGGAGGCGGCTTGTTCGACCTGGTCGCCGGTCGCCCGCTGCACGATGAGCTCGCGCAGCTCGGCATCCATCGTCAGGACCGACGCGATGGTCGTGCGTCCCTGGTAGCCCTGGAACCGGCACGCCTTGCAGCCCTTGCCTCGCATGAAGCGGACCTCGCGGGGGTCGGCGCCCATCTTCCGCACCCGCTCGAGGACCTCTTCGCCCGGCTGGTACTCGCTGCGACACTGCGGGCAAATGGTCCGCACGAGACGCTGGGCCACGATCCCTTCCACGCTCGCCGCCAGCAGGTACGGCTGGATGCCCATGTCCAGCATCCGGGGAATCGCCCCGGGCGCATCGTTCGTGTGCAGCGTGCTGAACACCAGGTGTCCGGTCAGTGCCGCCCGGATGGCGATCTCGGCAGTCTCGGCATCGCGGATCTCGCCCACGAGGATCACGTCCGGGTCGTGCCGGAAGATGCTCCGCAGTCCCCGCGCGAAGGTGAAGTCGATCGCCGGGTTCACCTGCATCTGGCTGATCCCCTGAATGCGATACTCGATCGGGTCCTCGATCGTCAGGATCTTAACGTGCGGCCGGTTCAGCCGCTCCAGGCAGGTGTATAGCGTGGTGGTCTTGCCGGAGCCGGTCGGGCCGGTCACCAGGACGATGCCGTGCGGCTTGGAGGTCAGGACCTCGATCTGGCGGCTTTCGGCATCACTGTAACCCAGGTCCCGCAGGCTGCCGAACACGAAGTGACGCGTCAGGATCCGCAGGTTCACCGTCTCGCCATAGGGCGTCGGCAGGACCGAGATCCGCAGGTCGTAGTCGTCCTGCCCCACCTTGAGCTGCGCCCGGCCATCCTGCGGCATACGCTTTTCGGCGATATCCAGGTTGGCCATGATCTTGATGCGGTTGACGATCGACTCGTACAGCGGCGCCACCCGCGAAGGCAGGGCCGCCTCCACCAGCATGCCATCGATGCGGTAACGGACCCGCAGCTGCGACTCGTACGGCTCCAGGTGGATGTCGGTCGCCCGCTCCCGGATGCCGTCCAGCAAGATCTGGTTCACCAGGCTGGCGACAGAGGCATCCCACACCCCCGCTTCGCTGGTATCCGCCTGGACCTGCGCTTCGGCTCGTCGGGACAACGACTCATCGCCAGCCACAAGACTGTCAACCGTGGCCGCCCCCACCCCGTAGTGCCGCCGGATCGCCTTCTGGATATTGGCCCGCGTCGCCAGCACGAGCGTCAGCCGCTTGCGCAACACCAGGCTCAGCTCGTCCAGCGTGGCGATGTCGAATGGATCGCTCACCGCCAGCGCCAACTGCCCGTTCTCCATCGCGATGGGCATGGCCCCGTATCGCGTGGCCATCGCCGCCGGCACCGCCAGTATGGCGTTCTCGCCAATCGCCTCGGGTTCCAGCCCCGCATAGGCAAACCCGAGCATCTCGGCCGCCCGCTGCAGCAGCACTTCCTCATCCACCATGCCGCTGGCGAGGATGTCCCCGAGCGAGAGCCTGCCCCGGGCGCGGCCTTGTTCAACCAGCGCAGCTGCCTGCTCGGCCGACAGACCGAGGGCGGCATCGGCCAGCAGCGACTCCAGCGTTGCCGACAGCGTCTCGGGCTTGATCGCTATAGCTCCAGACTTCTGATTCATCTGCCTGAACGCATCTCCAGTTACTCCGGGTGCAATGGACTCATTATGCTGTTCAAGTAAGTCGTCGCCCACCGCCCAGCTATGTGATGAGGGTAAATCGCCACCAACTGCTTCAGCCGGGCCACCGACTCGTCACACTCGGCCTGATAGAATCTGAGGGTATGGATCTCCTCCTTACGCCAGTGCGCTGCGCCTGGAACAAAGGGCGCTTTCCGGTAGCCATTGCGAAAGTGCTCTGCGGCACGGTCGTACAACCCGGCCGCCCGGAAAGCCAACCCGAGGCGGTTCATCGCCTCCAGATACTCTTCATCGAACGGGCTCTTAAGATGGCTTGCGGCGGAAGCCCCGTCCGGCCCACCGGCTGACGCGCCGATGCCGGCGATGCGGCCGGCCAGGGCGTCACATGCGGCCGGGCAGGCACTGCCCTGGCTCGCGGAGCGGATCTGTGCCACGCGATCACGCAGGACTTCCACATAGTCGCCAAGGCTGCCCTCCTGGCAAAGGTCCACAACCTTCGAAAGTGCCGTCACACGATCCTCGATTTCGGGCTCGAATTCCGACAGCAGCAGATACGCCTCTACCGCAGGGCGAATCTCCCCCTTCTCGCAGGCCGCCTGTGCCAGCGGGCGTGCCGTTTCACAGACTGCGGTCCGTAGCGTCTCGCGTCGGGCCTGGAGCGCCTGCAACCTGCGCCGCTCCTCGGCCGCAAGCCCCGATACCATGGATGCCGGCGGAACCGCCTCCAGCAGCGATGCTGCCTGCTCCTCACGGCCGTTGTCCAGCGCGGCTCGTGCCAAAAGGACCCGCCCCAGATCCGCCTCCTGGGAATCTGGCGCTTGGCGAATGAAATCCTCTATGCCCTCCGAACCGGTGCCATCCTGCGACCACTTCAGGACGGACCGCCAGAAAGAAAGCGTCCGATCGGTGTTCGTCTGATCCGCGGCCGGCTGCGGATACGTGTCGCCATTCAGGACCTCGCACAGGAGGCGGCTGGCGGCAAGTTCCGCCTCCGCATCTTTCCCGCGGATCGCCATGATGCTCTTGGTCAAGGCTGTCGCCACGGCCTGCGGATCCTGTACTGCATGGGTCTGGGCCAGGTCCGCCTGGATGGCCAGGGCCGCGCCCGTATTGCCGGCGGCCATCTGCTGGTTCATCAGGTACACCAGCAGGTTCACCCGTTGCGAGGGCTGCAGGTCTCGCCCAAGCAGTGCCCGCACGAGCCGGTCTCCCGCATCCGCTCTGCCTTCGGCGAACAGGACGTCCGCCAGCCCGATAGCCCGGAACAGCGGTACGCCGGGCAGCGGATCGCCCAGCTGCAGATCCAGGTACTTGACCGCTTCGGCATACCGCCCCTGGCGAGCATGCATGGCCGCGATCGCGGCCCGGCAGTAACGGTTCGGCTCGGCTGTAGCCTCCGCGGGAATCAGCAGCGACATGTCGTGCTCGGTGAACACGACGCCCTCAAGCAGGGCCTCGGCCAGATCCGGTGCGGCATCCATCCGCAGAATACCGGCGGCAACCTGCCTGATGATCTGCTGCTGCTCCGGCCGGGCCATCTCAGCAAGCAGGGCCTTGACCAGGGCCTGCGCCCCATCGCCCTGAGGAAGAACCGCCAGGTCAACCCAGTACTCCACCGCCTCCCGGCTGCTATCCGGCTGAGCTCCTTTGAGGAACTTAACTGTCTCC
>JAWLBS010000351.1:0-5181 GCA_041687575.1 Phycisphaerae bacterium
GCGCGGCGAACGAAGACTGGAGGCGGCGGGAATCGAACCCGCGTCCCGAAACATTTCAGATAAGGCCTCTACGTGTGTAGTCGATCTTTTGATCTCGACGGCGGGGACGTTGATCGACAAACTTCCCAGCCATCCAGCCCGACCTCAATGTGTCGCCGACCCGCATCGGACGCCTCAGGTCGGCCAAGCCTGCTGCTTTCGCTCTGCCGCACTAGCAGACATCGCACGGAGAACGGGTCGCTGTTTAGGCGGCCATGCGCAACGGTTGGTTGGCATTTAAGTTTTTTGCCACGCTTTTTTACGAGGCTGCATGACATCCTCGACACGCCACCTTACCCTCAACCTGTCCGGTCGAGCCCATTACGCCCCCGGAAAAAAACCAGATCGAAGGATCATGGTCTGATAAGATCGAATCAGAAGCGGCCCACCGCAGCGCGGGCCATTTCCCGCTGGTGGTCGCGGGCCTTGAGGTCCTGACGCTTGTCCGCGTGCGTCTTGCCGCGGGCCAGCGCCACCTCCACCTTGATCAGCCCGCGGTCGTTGAAGTAGATCCGCGTCGGGATCAACGTCAAACCCCGCTCGGTCACCCGCGAGACCAGCTTGCGGATCTCCTTGCGGTGCAACAGCAACTTGCGCGGCCGAAGCGGCTCGTGGTTCATCTGGTTGCCCGCTTCGTACGGCTGGATGGTGCAGCCGATCAGCCACACCTCGTCGTCCATGATGCGCGCATGGGCGCCGTCGAGGCTCGCGCGGCCCTGACGCAGGCTCTTGACCTCCGTGCCCTGCAGCGCGACCCCGGCCTCATAGCGGTCCAGGGTCTGGTACTCGAACCGGGCCCGCTTGTTGAGGATCAGCGGAGTCTGTCTTGTCTGGGTCTTTGTCATCGTGACATATTGTATCATGCGGACCCCGGGTTATCCAACCCCTCCCGGCTGGGTGCGTGACAGGATCCGCGGCAACCGGCAGGCTCCCAGCTCTGGACAGTTCAATCGTCCCTGACGGGACTCCAACGACAAGAACAACAGCCCAATGTCTTGGGGGCCAGCCGACCCCGCCTTGATGAAAGGCGGGGCTACGTTCGGTCGCCCCTGGCAGGGCTCGAAGAACAAGGGCAGCAGCACCCCAAACATACCGCCGAAACCACCCGCGAAATATGTCACGCACCCGGCCCGGCTGGCGTTTCGCTCGCCATCCTGTATACTGTGCAACTTGTGAGCCCGAAAGGACTTACCAACCACAGGGGCCGCCGCGGCCAGCCACAATCCCGAGGCGCCCATCGCCTTGGTGCATCGGCCGTGAAAAACATCGGTATAATAGGTTCAGTATGACGACCCAAACCCGGCCGGAAAAGATCGATGTCGTCAAGGAACGGGCCCTGATCAAGCAGGCGCAAAAGGGCGACGGGGCCGCCGCGCGCGAGCTGGTCGAGAGCCATCAGCAGCGGCTGTTCGCCTTCGTCTGGCGGCTGGTCCGCAACTGGCACGAGGCCGAGGAGATCTGCCAGGACGCCTTCCTGCGGGCGTTCAGCAACATCGGCAAGTTCGACGACTCCTTCCGCTTCAGCACCTGGCTGTTCACCATCGGCTACCGCCTGAGCCTCAACCGGATGCGCAAGGTCGTGCCGATCGCCGCCGAACTCGACGACAACCGCCTGCCGGCCGAACCCGACGGCGGGCCTGAGCACGTCGCCCAGACCGAAGAGGGCGCCCGGCTCAAGCGCCTGGTCTGGCAGGCGGTCGACCAGCTCAACGAGAGCCAGCGGGCCGCCACGCTGTTGTATTACCGCGAGGGGCTCAGCTGCCAGGAGATCGCCGAGGTCATGGACCTGCCGACCGCCACGGTCAAGAGCCATCTGCACCGCGGCCGGGCCAAACTCCGCGAGATGCTGTCGGAGGTCTCCGAGGCCGATTGGCAATCGCTGCGACTGGCGTGAGGCCGGCGGGTATAAGTCTGATAGACATGGACACGTAGGGGGCCGGATCCAGGGACGACCGGCCGACCTGAAGTGAACAAGGCCAGGGATGGGCGGGACAGAAACGGTTTGACCCCCAGTGGGTCCGAGGCGTTGTCATGAACTGCGGACGATTCGAAAAACTGATCGACTCCTACCATGACGGCGGGCTGCACGGCACGCTGCTGGCGGAGTTCCACGCCCACCGCCTGCATTGCCGGCGGTGTTCGCGGGTCGTCAGCATGCTCGAGGCGGCCGGCGACGTGATCGCCCAGGATCGCTGCGAGCCGACCATCAGTGCTGATTTCGCCGACCGGGTGGTCGCTGCCATGCCAGCCGCACAGAAGGCCGACCGCAGCGCGACGCTGGTGCGGCTGATGGCCGGGGCGGCGGGCGTTGCAGCCGCGGCGTCGATCCTGCTGGCGGTGATGGTGGCGGGGCAGGTGCCGGCCGGACCGGAGCGCCACACGGCGATTTCGGGCAAGGTGGCGATAGCGAACGATTCCGGCGGGCAATTGCCAGTGGGCAGCCAGAACGTGGTACACCACGTGCAGCGGGTCTCGATGACCGGCGAAGCGGCGGATGCCACGCGGGCGCCGCTTCTGGACGGCCAGATCGTCCGCGACGCGGTCGACCGGTTCATCTGGTGGGAAGAAGCCGACCGCACGGACCGATAGAACTCCTCTGCCAGCAGTACTGGCAACACGCACGACGACGCGTCGCGACCTCTCCCGCGGCGCGTCGTTTTTTTGTTAGTTGCCAGCGGCCAGCTGCCAGTTGCCAGTGAACAACAGCAACATCTGATCCGCAGATTTTGCAGGCGTGTGCGGGGCGGAGCGAAACGGCCTTCCGCAGATTTCGCAGATTACTCAGATTAGAAAAAACAACAGCAAGGGCCGTAGGCCATGGGCCAGTGCACGGCATGGCCGCCGCAACGGCATGATTGAGCCACGGATGAACACGGACTGAACGCGGATGAACAACAACAACGACAGGGGACAGGTTACAGGGTACAGGTGACAGCAAGCCGAATGCGGACTTCCCGCACCCTGCACAGCGCCCAAACGAGCCCGACGCATAAGCGAGGGTATCTCCTCGGCCGTTGTCGTTTTACGGTCACTGGACGCCACCGTCCTGCACCCCCGCCACAGCGTAGTCGTGGGTGAAACCCGAAGCAGGGCCAGTCTATGGGTGTGCGTGCGACTCCTGCGTCCCGCCAGGGCGGCGATCGTCGCCTCGGCAGCGATCTCCACGTCGATATCCAGGACCGGCTCGGCGGGCATGCCCGGGATCGCGGTGCTGCCCACGTGGTGCACCGCCCGGGCCAGCGGCCCCAGCGCAGCCGCCAGCACCGCCGCCAGACCGTCGAAGGCCGCCGGCCAGGCGGGATCGTACGGGACAACGATAGGGTCTGCATTCATATTGCCGGCTGGAGTGTACATTGCATCGACTCGGACGGCCGCTGCGCAGCGGGCGGTCTACACGATCTCGGCGAGCTCGACCTGGAGTGCTGCGGCGATGCGGCGAAGGGTCGCCACTTTCGAGCGATCCGGGTTCTGGAAGACCTTGCTGATGACACTGGGCGAGACGTTCAGCTTCCTGGCCAGTTCCCTCTGCGATACGCCTTTTCGCTCTGCGGTCCGCCTCAGGCGGTTTGCCGCGGCCACAGCGGGGGAGTCTTCCGTGAATTCCATCGACGAGATCCTGCCTTCGGCAAGCTGTACCTCGTTCTCGCGGATTTCGGCTTCAGCCGCCTGACGCATCGCAATCGGCAGATCCTCCCACGATCGGGGTAACCGATCCTCCGTCGCCCCGGTGTGATCGGCTGGATGTTCGACGCCGTTCGCCTCACGCCGCCGCAACTCGGCAACAAACGTTGCCAGGGCCTTGGCAAAGGGCTGGCCGAACGACTCCATCAATTGCCTGGTTTCACGATCATCGGTGATGGCGTCCGGTCTATTGCTCATAGTCGACTCCGCTCATCTCTGCACAAGCCTTAGCGCTTACCTCTAAGTATACACGGTGTTTACCTGAAGATCAACATCCAAGCCTGTCGAGCCAAGGCCCCTGCAGAACAGGGCGCAAGGTGACAGGCACGAGACCTTGCGAACCGACCATGTCGCCGTAGTATGATCCTCGTGCAGCGGAGGCAGCGATGCGTATCGAATTGATGGGGTCTGTAAAGCGTGTCTTCGAAGAGGGCGAACCAGCCGATCCGGACCTTCGCGAACTGCTGCCCGACCTGTGGGCGACCCTGGAACTGATCCGGGCTGAGAAGCTCCCGGCGGACCGCGGTCATCGTACGGCGGGTACCGTGTTTCAATATGTGCGGGATGTCAGGACGTGGATGCAGGGAATGCGGGACGAAAGCCGCCCGAAAGGGGAACCGTCGGTCAAGTTCTCCTCTCGCGGCAAATGCCTCGTCGTATTGGGTGTGATGCAGTCGCCGGGGCACGTGAAGTACCACTACGTAGAGACTTATTGTCCGTAATGGCGCGATTTCCGCGGGAATCGCACTCCAGGAGGTGTACGTATGCGTAGCGCCCTCTTTGCCGCGTTGCTGTCGGCGGTGCTGGCCACGACAGCCCACGCGTGGGACCTGCAGATCTGGAACGAGTTCGCCCGCTTCACCCCCGACGGAAAGCTGATCGCACAGGACTGGAACAGCCAGCCGCCCGGGCCGCTCAACGTGGTCACCCGGCCGCACCGCATCCAGACCCTGCGCAACGGCTTCGTCTCGCTGGTGCTGCTGGTCAGCGATGACAAGGGCGGGCCGTACCGCCTGAGCGTCTCGCAGACGGACGGCACGCCGGTGAAGCTGGACCTGTACCGCGTCTGGTACCACCGCTCGGCCGAGCGGCCGACGCCCCCGCCGGGCAGCGAGCCGGGCGCGTGGCTGGAGTACGTACCCGATGCGCTGGTGCCGGTCGCCAATGCCACGGGCATGCGGCTGCCCGCGCCGGACAACCGCATCCCCGACCAGAAGGCCCAGATGTACTGGCTGGACGTGTTCATCCCGAAAGACGCCGAGCGCGGGCAGGTGACCATCAAGGTCACACTCAGCACCGACGGCTATAACACCGAGTCCTATGCCGTCATGGACGTTCTGCCGGTCAACTACCCCGACGAGGACCCCATCACCGCGGACCACAACAGCTACGGCGCGGGCTTTCTCAGCCAGCAGTACCCGCAGCTGCGCGAAAAGGTCGGCGACGGCTGGGGCCAAAGCG
>JAWLBS010000352.1:0-5168 GCA_041687575.1 Phycisphaerae bacterium
CCTGCAACTCCGCCTTGAGCCTCTCGCGGACCTCGCTGAAGAAACCGTGGTAGGTCGGGGCGGCGTAGTCGGGGTAGGTCCACGGCCACGCCCGCCAGCCGCCGGACTCGTAGTGCAGCGTCGATTCGGCGTAGATCCCCGCCTGCAGGTACAGCCGGTGCGAGTAGTCCTTCGTCGTGGCCAGCACGAGCTTCGACAGCGTGATATATCCGGGGTCCAGGTTGATCGGCCGGGCGATCTCCGGGTCGAGCACCTCGTCGGCGATCCGCTGTTCCAGCTGGTTGGTCAACCGCTTGATGTCGGGCAGTCGGTCGACCTGGATCAGCCCCTCGAACGAGACGAACTGGCGCTTCAGGTCCGGGCCCATCTCCGCCTCGTAGTAGTCGGTCGTGTCGAAGGGCCAGATCTCGCTGGCCGCCTCGATCGGGTTGATCTGCTTGACCAGCAGACCCCGCGCGCGGGCGACCAGGTCGGGGTCGCCCCCGATCAGGCCGCAGATCAGCTTCGCCGGCCGCGGGGGCCGAATGCGTCCCATCCAGGAATCCTCCTACGTCTGCCGCCGCAGCGTGAACTCGAAATTCTTGACCATGCTGACATACCCCTGCCAGACGCCCACGAGGATCGCCGCCGAGCCGATCGTCGAGACCGCCAGCATCCAGACCATCTCGACCCCGAGATTGCTCACGTAGGAGCTGCCCATCACGCCCTGGGTATCGATGCAGCCGTAGATGAACATGATCGGGTTGAGGCCGCTGAAGAACGACCAGTCGCTGCCGACGCTGTAACACATCAGCGTCAGCGGCAGGTAGACCAGCAGCGTGGTCCCGACGCTCAGCAGGACCGCCTTGGTGGTGTTCCTCTGGCGCAGCGAGATGTGCATGCCGATGATCGCCACCACCGCGATGTGCGTCAGCAGCACCATCGGGATCACGATCGGACTGACCGGGCTGACCAGCATCTCCGATCGCTTCGACGCCAGGCCCACCAGCGCGAACAGCAGCGCCGTCAGCGTCGGTACCGCCAGCAGCGGCGCCGAAAGCGTCACCAGGCCCCGCAGCTTGCCCTTTAAGATGTACGCGCTGGTCAAAGGCGTGGTCTGCATCAGCTCGAACGTGCCGTTCTCGCGGTCGCGCGCCACGGCCGTGCCCGCCGCGGCAGCCGCCGCCACCATCGCCACGACCACCTCGATGATCAGGGCGGCCGCGAGCATGTCCTGCATCTGCGAGCGCATCGCGCCGCGCTGGCCGGCCGGGACGCCCAGCCAGTAGATCAGCAGACCGACCGCCGCGGCGGTCCCCGCGATGAAGATGAACCACCGCATCGCCCGCTGGCTGGGGGTGGACGCACGGGCGACCGCCTCGCGCCAGGCGACGGGGTTGTGCCAGACGTGCCGAGCGCGGCGGCGAGCCTCGCCATTGCGCTGCACGAGCCTGGCGGGCAACACCAACCCGAGCACCTGACTCCACCAACTCTGTTCGCCCTGGCGAGCACCCCGCCGCACCGCGAACATCGCTGTGATCGTCAGGACCACGCTCAGCAGCAAGGCCGTGATGACGAACCCTTCGGCCGGGCGGCTCAGCAGAAACGGCATCGGCCAGGACATGTCCGCGACCGCGCTGTACGGCGGGGCGGGCGCATAACCGAGCACTGCATGCAGCGCCAGCACCGGGTGGGCCCAGGCATAGACCGGCATCTGGTTGATGCCCGCCAGGGACGTACCAACCGGCCCGGCCGGGGCCTGGGCCAGCGGGAAAAACTGCCCCAGCGCAATGCCCGCGACCAGGTAGAACCCGATGATAATGTAGAACGAAAACACGCCCTGGCGCGTGCCCACGCCGAACATCCCCACGCACAACGCGACCGACGCCATCGACAGCCCCGCCACCGCCGCCAGGCTGAAGCTCAGCAGGATCTCCCGCACCGTCACCCCGCCGTAGAGCATCGTCAAAAGAAAGATCGGCAACCCGCTCAGCAGCAGCGCCAGCACAAAAAACAAGCGGCCAAACAGCGTGCCCAGCACGATCTGCCCGCTGGTCAGCGGCGTGGTCAGCAGCACGTTAAAGGTCTCGGCATCGCGCTGCTGGCTGACCGCCCCTGCCGCAAAGATCGGCGCCAAAAGGCACATCATCAGCAGCTGCGCGAACGAGACGTAGGCGAAGGTCTGGCTGTTCATCTTGGCCAGATCCGCCAGGCCCGCCCGCTGGCTGGTCACCTGCATGAAGTTCACCCCGGCGATCAGCAGCAGGATGCCCACGTACGCCATGCGGATATAAAGGTGCCGCGTCCGCTTGCTGGCCGTGCTGACGGTGCGGTTGGCGATCGGGTTGCCCGGCCCCAGCCGCCACAGGGCGCCCAGGAAGTCCTGCCAGAGGCTCTCCAGGGCGGCCGAGACCGCCGAGCGGGGGGCTGTTGTGGGAGGCACTGCATTACTCATCGTGCTTAAGCTCCGGCTCTGCCTGCTCGTCCAGCATCTCCAGGACTTCCTGAAGGTTTTCGATCAGTTCCTCTTTCGACACTGCGGGGTTCATCGCTCAACCGGTACAAACGCCGAGACGATCGTCTCCCGGTCCAGTTCCGGCGGCAGCGGCTTGCCGGTGGCGTAATAGTAGACGCTCGCTCTGTACACTGCCGCCAAGGCCTGCGATACGATCGCGACCAGGGCGAGGAAGATTACCCCCAGCACCACCACCGGGATGATCAGTCCCGTCGCATAGCCGATCCCCGCCAACATCGCGACCCCCACTAACGTAATCAACCCGAAGAACGCACTGAGCCCCAGATTGCCAACGATCTGCTCCCCCCACGTCTTGCGAAGCAGCGAGCCGCTCCGCTTCAGCGCCGCCCACGGGCCCAATCCCTCAACGACCAGCACCGGCACCGCCAGGTACGTCGCCACCGACCAGGCCACCCCCAGGATCCCCGCGGCGATCCGCCCGACCACGGCCGTCTTCTTGTTGTTCTCCAAAGCGTTCAGCAGCATGTTGACTGTGGCCGACAGGAAGGACCAGCCCAGGATCGGCCCGATCCGCGCCCCGGCGATCCGCAAGCCGTCGCCGACCGTCGGGTCCTTCCCATCCAGGCGCATCATCACCGCCCCGATCAACCCCGCGTTGCAGAAGATCGTCACGAACGACAGGCAGAAGTAAAGACCGAATGAATACGCCGCCTTGGCGACCCACCCGGCCGTGCTGTTGTCCTCGATGGCCTGCTCGATGCCCGCCCAGCCCATCGTCGCATACACCGGCGCTACGAACGTCGCGATGACTATCAGCGTCGCAATCGACGAAAGCACCGGAAACACCAACAACTCCTTGTCCATCCGCAACAAGCTGAAACTCTGCCGCGCCAGATGGTAACTGTTCTCGATCTTGTCGAAGATCATATTCGCCTCTCCCGTTCGCCAGGCGTCCCCTGTTACTGCACCAGCCCCTTCGTCAGCCGCATGAACGCCGTCTCCAGGTTCACGTCCTCCTCGCGGACCTCCTTGATCGGCACCCGCGCCGCGACCAGGGCGCTGATCAGGAAATTGTAATCCCTGCACTCGCCGCTCAGGTCGACCATCAGTCGGCCGCTGCCGGCCTCGACCTTGCTGACCTGCGGGATGGCCCGCAGGACCTCGCCGGCCCGGTCCGACGCGCCGTCGACCGCCACGCACAGCCGCGTGCCCATCCGCGCCTGCCGCAGGATGTCGGCGATCGAGCCCGAAAAGAGCATCTTGCCCTGCTCGATCACCCCCACGCTGCTGCACAGTTCGGCCAGTTCGTGCAGGATGTGGCTGGAGATGATGATCGTCTTGCCCATCCGGTGCAGCTCCTTGAGCAGCTCGCGGATCTCGATGCGGGCCCGCGGGTCCAGGCCGCTGGCCGGCTCGTCAAGCAGCAGCACCCGCGGGTTGTGCAGCAGCACACGTGCGATCGCCAGCCGCTGCTTCATGCCGCGACTCAGGCTGTCGACCATCGCCTCGCGCTTGGTGATCAGGTCGGTCAGCTCCAGCACATCATTGACCGTCCGACGGCGCTGCATGCCGGTGATGTTGTAGGCAGCCGCAAAGAACTCCAGGAACTCCTGGACCACCATATCCTCGTACGAGCCCATGAAGTCCGGGACATAGCCGATCAGGGGGCGGATCTTGCGCGATTGGAAGCCGACAAGGTAGTTGCAGATCTTCGCCTCGCCCCAGGTCGGCCGCAGCAGCGTCGCCAGGATCTTGATCGTCGTGGTCTTGCCCGCGCCGTTGGGGCCGATGTACCCGAAGCACTCCCCATCCTCGATCTTCAAGGTGAGGTTGTTCAGGGCGATCAGCTTGTTGTAGCGCTTGGTCAGGTTGAGCGTTTCGATGATAGCCATAGGTCTTTTTAGTCCGTTGAAGCCGTTGTCATCGGCAGCACCACGCGAACGACACTCTCCTCCACCGACGGCGGAACCGCCTCACCGTCGACCGTCAGGCGGGTGGGCCCCTGCATCCGGGTCATGCCCACCAGCAGCGCGGACCGCCCGTCCAGGACGTTCCGCAAATCCAGCCACTGCGCGCCGCTGCGCGGCAGGTCCTCCAGTGGCCGGATCTTGCCGCCGTAGGGGTTGTAACCGGTGCTGTTGTCCACCGTCGGCAAGTCGCTGAGCAGTCCGATCATCGTCGCCGCGCGGGCCCAGGTGCTGTCGACGCCGAAGGCCGGCTGCTGGCTCGCCCCACCGCCCTGCACCCGCTGGAACTCCACCGGGGCGCTGCGCAGCCAGTCCCTGGCCGCCTCGTCCAGGCGATCGGCGGACTTCCTGGAACTCGCAATACCCGCACCCGTCAGCGCTGCCAGGTCGTCCCGGGTGGCACCCGCCGCAAGATCGCCGATGCGAACCACGTTGATCAGGGCGTCGCGCTGGTTGCGGCTGAGCGAGTCGGTCTGCGACCAGACCAGGTAGCACTCCCGCAGATCAATGTCGGTGCCGTTGACGATGCGGCTGCCGGTCGCCAGCCGCCCGCCGGGCAGGCCCGTCAGCGCGGCCTGCATCGTGCCGCGCACCGGCCCGTACCAGTATGACTCGAACTGCTTGACCGTCGCGCGGATCGGCACGTCCCGTACCAGGTTCTGCCCGTAGAGGGTAGTATAATCGCGCTCGACGGCGAACCCGTCGCCGGTGACGCTCTCCAGGTCGCTGGCCGGGTGCAGGTACGA
>JAWLBS010000353.1:0-5167 GCA_041687575.1 Phycisphaerae bacterium
TAATCTGCGTAATCTGCGGATCATACCGTTGTTCTTGTTCGGCGAGCCGGCGGCGGGCTATACTTGGTTGTGCGTGATCGGCGAGAGAAGTTTCGGGATCGTTTGCGGAAGGGCAGCCGGGCAATGGAATTCAGCGAGCAAGACCTGCAGGACCTGCGGCTGGCGCGGGAGCTGCTTGAGCGGCCGAGCGTGGCGGTCAAGGTGACCGGTCTGCTCGGCATGCCGATCGAGCGGGCGATGGCGCTGCTGCCGCAGCGGTGGGCCAATACCGTCACCCGGGCAACCCGCTCGTCGTTGGAACGGGCCCTGGACATGGCCCTGCTCACCATCGACGAGCGGAAGGTGCCGCGGCTGTCCGACCGGCTGCACAAGGTCCTGGTCGGCTCCAGCGGCGCCGTCGGCGGGGCGCTGGGGATCGGGGCGGTCGCGGTGGAGCTGCCGATCTCCACGGCCATCATGCTTCGCTCGATCGCCGAAATCGCCCGCAGCGAAGGCGAGTCGCTCGACAGCGTCGAGTCGCGTCTGGCGTGCCTGGAGGTCTTCGCCCTGGGCAGCGGCAGCACCGCCGCCGATCGCGCCGCCGAGACCGGCTATTTCGCCGTCCGCGGCCTGCTCGCCCGGGCCGTCGGCGAGGCCGCCGAGTTTGTTGCGAGCCGGGGGCTCATCCGCCGCGGCGCGCCGCCGCTGGTGCGGCTGGTCAGTGTCATCGCCAGCCGGTTCGGGCCTGTCGTGGCGCAGAAGGTCGCCGCCCAGGCGATTCCGCTGATCGGCGCAGCTGGCGGGGCACTGATCAACACGGTGTTCATGGACCATTTCCAGGAGGTCGCCCGCGGGCATTTCATCGTTCGCCGGCTGGAGCGCAAGTACGGCCACGAAGAGGTCCGTCGCCGCTACCAGTCGTTGGGGGGGCAGGGGCCGGAGCCTGCAACAGGCCGTTGACAGGCCGGGGGGGGGAGAGCCATCCATGTCGAGTGAATACACGATCGTCTGCTACTACTTTCCGGGCTACCACCCGGACCCGCGCAACGACGAGCGGCACGGGCCGGGCTGGACCGAGTGGGACCTGGTCCGCAGCGCCAGGCCCCGCTTCGACAAGCACGACCAGCCGAAGGTCCCCCTGTGGGGCTACCTCGACGAGTCGGACCCGGCGGTGATGGCCCGGAAGATCCAGGTCGCCGCCGACCACGATATCGACGCCTGGATCTTCGACTGGTACTGGTACGAGGGACCCTTCCTGAACGGGGCGCTGGACCGGGGCTTTCTCAAGGCCGGCAACGTCGACCGGATGCAGTTCGCCCTGATGTGGGCCAACCACGACTGGCTGGACATCCACCCGGCCAAGCGGGGCTGCGCTGCGCCGCTGGTCTGGCCCGGCCGGGTGGACCTCGCGACCTTCGAGGCGGTGACCGATCGGCTGATCGGCGACTACTTCCTGCACCCGTCGTACTGGCGGATCGACGGCAAGCCATACTTTTCGATCTATGAGATCTGCACGCTGGCCGAGGGGCTCGGCGGGCTGGCCCAGACCCGCGAGGCGCTGCAGCGGTTTCGCGAGAAGGTCCGCTCGGCCGGCCTGCCCGGGGTGCACCTCAACGGGGTGATCTGGGGGCTCCGCCCGCCGGGCGGCGGGACTGAGCCTGGCCCGGCGGAGATCGCTTCGATGCTGGAGCTCGACAGCGTGAGCAGCTACGTCTGGCTGCACTACCTGCCGCTGGATACGTTTCCGTTTACGGGTTACCGGGAGATCCTGGCGAAGGTCCTGCAGAAGTGGCGGCGGTTCGAGCGGGAGTTTCCGATGCCGTATTTCCCGAACGTGACGATGGGGTGGGATCCGAGCCCGCGGACGGTCCAGTCGGACCGGTACACGAAGGGCGGGTATCCCTACACGCCGATCCTGGCCGGCAACACGCCTGTGGCGTTTCACGAGGTGCTGTTGCAGGTCAAGACGTTCCTGGAACGGCGGCCGGCCGAGAAGCGGGTCGTTGCGGTCAATGCCTGGAACGAGTGGACCGAAGGCAGCTACCTCGAGCCCGATACCGTCCACGGCATGGCGTACCTCGCGGCGATCAAAGAAGCGTTCTACGGGGATGAGTTGCTGGCGTGACGGGCGGCGGGTGTCGAGTGTCGGAACGGGCTGGTCGAGGGGGAGATCGTGAAGGATCCGCGGGTCAGGAAGATCCTTTCGGCGGTGCAGGTCAACAGCCCGCAGTCCGCCCTGCAATGGATCCAAAGCAGCCTGTCCTGCAGTCCTACTCGACGACCGGAAGGCCTCTGGCCTGCCACTCCTTGATCCCGCCGGCGAGGTCGTACACGTCGGCGAAGCCTTCCAGGCTCATCTGCGCCGCAGCCGTGACGCTGCGGTTGTCGGAGCGGCAGTAGAGCAGGTAGGTCTTCGACTTGTCCAGCGTGGCGATCTCGCCGTCGAAGTTGTCGCACAGGAAGCAGGCGTTGACGGCGCCGGCGATGCGGCCGGCGGCGAACTCGTCCGGGTTGCGCACGTCCAGGATGACGAAGTCGGGGTCGTCGGAGCGGTCCTTGATGAGCGCCTGCGCCTCGGCCGGGGAGACCTGGACGAAGCCGGCGTCGGCCGGGGGCGCCGGTGTGCAGCCGGTGCCGAGCAGCAGCGGGATTGCCATAAGGGCGGCCAGTACGACGGTCAGGGGCTTGCGGGCGAACGTCATCTCGTCGACTCCTTTCAACGTCAGGGCGATCCGGCAGACGGGCCGGGACTCATGCGGGGGCCGCTGATTGCGCGGAGTGGCAACAAAACCCGATGGTGCCCCGTTACCTCATCATCCGTTATCGGCATGATTGTAGTCGGTTCCGGGGCGTGTTCGGGGGGTGTCGAGCGTGCCGACGCAGATCAGCGCCCCGTCTTGCAGGCGCTGCGGGGCAGGCATAGGATGCGAGCGATCTGAATGAGGCTGGCTTGAATCGCCGGGCGGCGGCACCCGCATCTGCAGACGCAGATCGCGGTTTCGCCGGAGGATGCTCTCGATGGACTGCTCGGGGCGGCACCGCAACAGGACGAAGAGCTGAGATGATTCCATCTCCTCGCAAGGTCGAATATGGCGACGGGCGGTTCGTGCTCGACGGCAGCGCGCGGATCGTGCGCGATCCCGCCAAGGGTGAAGCCGTGAGGCTGGCCGAGGTGCTGCGAGAGCGGTTGCGGGGGATCGGCTGCCTGGAGATCGGCAGGGGCGAAGGGGCGGCCGGGCGGGGGATCCGGCTGGACGTGCGGGAGGAGAATGACGCCGTCGGCAATTCCGCGTGCGGTGTGGTCGGCGACGAGACTGTTGCGGCGGCGGACGAGGCTTACCGGCTTTCCGTCGAACCGGCCGAGGTGGTTTTGACGGGCGGCCGGCTGGGGGTCGCCCGGGCAATCGAGACGCTGTGCCAGATGCTGCCGCCGGCGGTCGCGGCGGGCAATGCGACCGAGCAGGTATTGCTGTCGTGCGTGACGATCGAAGACCGGCCGGCGTTTGCGTGGCGGGGGTTGATGCTGGACTGCAGCCGGCACTTTCTCAGCAAGGCGTTCATCCTGCGGACGATCGACGTGATGGCGCGGCTGAAGATGAACCGGCTCCACCTGCACCTGGTGGACGATCACGGCTGGCGGCTGGAGGTGCCGGGGTATCCGGAGCTGACGCGGGTGGGCAGCCGGATCGAGCAGGGGCCGGCCCGGCACGGGTTTTACACGCGGGACGACCTGCGCGAGATCGTCGAGCGGGCGGATCGGCACGGGATCGTCGTGGTGCCGGAGATCGAGGTGCCGGGGCACGCGTATTCGGCCGTGAAGAGCTACCCGAACCTTTGCTGCACCCGCCGGCCGGGGCGGAACCAGGGGCATCAGAAGGACCTGTACTGCGCGGGCCGGGACGAGACGTTCGCCTTTCTGGAGGCGGTGGTCCGCGAGGTGACGGAGGCCTTCCCCGGGCCGTACGTGCACGTCGGCGGGGACGAGGCGCCCAAGGACCGGTGGCGCGAGTGCGGCGACTGCCGGCGGCGGATGCGCGACCTGGGGCTGGTCAGCGAGGAGCAGCTGCAGGCGTGGATGATCGGGCGGGTGGCGGCGATGCTGCGGAATCGCGGCCGGCGGGCGATCGGTTGGGAGGAGGTCCTCGACGGCGAGCCGGCCGGCGACGTGCTGGTGCAGTGGTGGCGGCACCGCACGCACGGGGATGCGGCGGCGGTCGAGGCGGTGCGGCGGGGGCACCGGGTGATCGCCTCGCCGAACAGTTTCTGCTATTTGAGCTTTCCTGTAGTCCCGAACGAGCACTTCAAGCCCGAGCGGACGAGCGACCTTCGCAAGGCGTATGCGTGCCGGTATGTGCCGGAGGGGCTTTCGGCCGAGCAGCGGCAGCGGGTGATCGGGGCGGAGTGTTGCGTGTGGACCGAATATCTGACGGAAGAGCAGATCGACCGGATGCTTTTCCCTCGCGTGCTGGCGCACGCGGAGTTGATGTGGAACGATCCGGCCGAGCGGGACTTCGAGGCGCTGGCGGCGAGGGTGCGCGATGTGCGGCCGTGGTGGGAGGCGCTGGGGGTGGCGTTCGGGCCGTGGGGCGGGCAAGGGGAGAACGCCTGATGCTCAGGGGCAGGTCGTCAGCCTGGACGAAGTGAAGGATCTCGGCCTCGCGGGGTGCCAAACCATGGGCACGCTGTCCAATAGAGATTCTTCGCTGCGCTCAGAATGACAGCGTTGGCGGGCGCAGCCCGCCCTACATGCGCTCAGAATGACAACTTTGGGTGCTATTCCTGAAAGCAGCGCACCTCGCATCCGAGGGATTCCATGGCCGGAAACAGCCCCTGCCATGGCACCCGGTATGGAGCCCGACGGCTTTGGCGGGCGCAGCCCGTCTTACTTTTTGCCCCGGCGGCGGGGTTTGGCCTTGGGTTTTTTGCCGCCGGCCCGGGCTTGTTCCTCTTTGACCCACTTGCTTTCCTGGGCGGCGCGTTTGCGGGTCTCGGCCATGTGCTCGCGGGTCTGCTTCTGCTGTTTGCGGTCGGCCTGGGTCAGCGCCCGGCGCATCGCGTCGGACTCTTTGGTCCGCGGCATCTTCTCGGGCCCGACCGGCAGCACGCCGATGTCCTCGCGGATGGGCAGGCGGTCGTCCACGGCGGGCAGGTCGAACGGCTTGTGCGGTTCGAGCTGGTACCAGTAGGC
>JAWLBS010000354.1:0-5154 GCA_041687575.1 Phycisphaerae bacterium
AGAGGCTGTCATGCAACAACCCGAAAAGGTCTACGACGTCCATATCCCCGACGATTTCCTCTGGGGCGCCGCCACCGCCAGCTACCAGATCGAAGGCGCCGCCCGCGAGGACGGCCGCGGACCCAGCGTCTGGGACATGTTCTGCCGCACCCCCGGCGCGGTCTTCGGCGGCCACAGCGGCGACGTCGCCTGCGACCACTACCACCACTGGCAGGAAGACATCGGCATCATGCAGCGGATCGGCCTGCAGGCCTACCGCTTCAGCATCGCCTGGCCCCGCATCCAGCCGACCGGCACCGGCAAGCCCAACGAAAAGGGCCTGGACTTCTACGACCGCCTCGTCGACGGGCTGCTCAAGGCCGACATCGTCCCCTACGTCACCCTGTTCCACTGGGACCTGCCCTACGAGCTGCACTGCCGCGGCGGCTGGCTCAACCGCCAGAGCGCCGACTGGTTCGCCGACTACACCCGCATCGTCGTCGAGAAACTCGGCGACCGCGTCAAACACTGGATGACCTTCAACGAGCCGGCCGTCTTCGGCGTGATCGGCTACCGCGATGGCGTGCACGCCCCCGGCATGAAGTACGACCTGCCCGAGGTGCTCCGGGTGATCCACCACATCCACCTCGCCCACGGCAAGGCGGTCCAGGCGATCCGCGCAGCCGCCACGGGCGAGCCGCAAGTCGGCATCGTCCACGCGGGCGGGGTCCGCATCCCGGTCGACAACGACTCGGCCAGCATCGCCGCCGCCGGCCGACGGATGTTCTCGATCACCGAAAAGGACCCGTGGAGCAACACCTGGTGGCTCGACCCGGTCCTGCTGGGTCAGTACCCCGAGGACGGGCGGAAGATCTTCGAGGCCGAGATGCCCACCTTCCCCGACAGCGACATGACGACGATCCACCAGAAAGTCGACTTCTTCGGGCTGAACGTCTACCACGGCCAGATCATCCGCGCCGCGGCCGATGGCAGCGCCGAGGTCGTCCCGCTGCCTCCGGGTCATCCCCGCACGGCGCTGAAGTGGCCGATCACCCCGGAGTGCCTTTACTGGGGCCCGCGGTTCTACCAGGAGCGGTACGAGTTGCCGATCTACATCACGGAAAACGGGCTGTCGAACCAGGACTGGGTCGCACTGGACGGCAAGGTCCACGACCCGCAGCGGATCGACTACGTCCGCCGACACCTGATCGAACTGGCCCGCGCGATCCAGGACGGCGTGGCCGTCGGCGGCTACTTCCACTGGTCGCTGCTGGACAACTTCGAGTGGGCGGAAGGCTACAAGGAGCGGTTCGGCCTGGTCTACGTCGACTACCCGACCGGCAAGCGGTTCCTCAAGGACAGCGCCTACTGGTACAGCCGCACCATCGCCAGCAACGGCGAGAATCTCAAACTGCCGCGGTATGCGGAGGAGGAACCGTAGCCCCCGGCGGGCAAGAACAACGGATTATCCGCAGATTACGCAGATTACACAGATTGGAAACGACAACGGCAGGGGACAGGTCACAGGGGACAGGTGACAGCAAGCCCTGCCTCGGCCATGCCGGGCATGGTGGGTCCTCGCACCGGGCCCGGTGCCTGGCAGAAGTGTGCGGAGAGTTGACACCCGCGATTTGCGCGGTACCTTTTCTATATCAGGGTCGTATCTGAATACCACGGTTACCAGGAGGCATCGCAATGGGTTGGTGGTATTGGTTACTTCTCGCAATTCTTATGGTGGTCATCATCTTCGGCCTGGTCATGCGCAGCAAGGAGAAGGCCTAGCGGATCGACGCGTCATGCTCGAAGGGTGACAGCGGACACTGCTCGCACAACGCCCGCGGCCGGCAGTAGTCCTTGCCGCACATGACGATCAGCGCGTGGTACTCGTTGAACAGCTGCGTCCGGGCCGGCAGGGCCGTCTCGAACAGGTCCTTGATCAGCTCGTAATCGGCTGTCTCATCGATCACCAGGTGCCGGCGGAGAATCCGCGCGGTGTAGGCGTCGACCACGAAGGTCGGTTTGTGCGCGGCGTACAGGATGATCGAGTCGGCGGTCTCCCGGCCGATCCCCTTCACGCCGAGCAGCTCCTCCCGCATGCGCTCTGCAGACAGGTCAAAGAAAGCGTCGAGGTCGCAGCCGTACCCCTCACACAGCATCTCGACCAGGTTCATCAGCCGGCGGGCCTTGATGTTGAAGTACCCGGCCGGCCGGATCAGCCCGGCAACCGTCTGGATCGGCGTCTCGTGCAGCCTCGCCAGGTCCAGCAGCCCGGCGGCGCGGAGGTTGTCGATCGCCCGCTCGACGTTCTTCCACGCCGTGTTCTGCGTGAGGACCGCCCCGATCATCATCTCGGCGGGCGACTCGGCCGGCCACCAGTTCTGCGGGCCGAAATGGGCCAGCAGGGCCTCGTAGATCTCCGGAATGACGACACCGCTTGAAGGCATATACCCCTCGAACTTCGCAACGTCCGCACTACAAATACAGGCAGAAATACGCCGGTCCACCGCGCCCCGCCACGGCGGCGATTCACCGCACGCGACTCGGCGCGAAAACCCTGTTGCCGCCGGCCGCGTCTTGCGGTAAATACGACCGCGATGAGTCGTACCCGGACAAAGCCCAAGCCCCCACGCCGCCGCGCCAAGGCGACCGCCATCGAGGACGACTACAGCCGCCTGATCCACCGGCCGCTGCACTGCCTGGTTTTCCTGCTGCCGCTGCTGGCGATGTACGAGCTCGGCGTGGCTGCCATCCAGGCCGCCCAGCCTGGCGAGCCACAGGTCAGGCTGGTCGCCGAGGACCTGCTCGAGCGGTTCCTTGCCGCCTGCGGGGCGACCGGCTATCACCTGGCGCCGCTGTCGGTGGTCGCCATCTTACTGAGCTGGCAGGCCTTCAGCAAAGAGCCCTGGCGGGTCCACTGGCCCACCGTTTTCGGCATGACCGGCGAAAGCCTCCTGCTGGCGATGCCGCTTCTGGCGCTGAACTACCTGCTCGGCCGCGCGGCTGCCATCCACGTTGCCGCCCTGGCCGGCCGGTCGGACCTGTGGTTCGAGCAGCTGGTCCTGAGCATCGGAGCGGGGATCTACGAGGAGCTGGTCTTCCGGCTGATCCTGATCACGGTGCTGAGCCTGCTGCTGACCGACCTGATGCGGATCCCCAAGCAGTACAGCCTCGCGGCGATCATCGTGATCAGTTCGCTGGCGTTCGCCCTGCAGCACCAGGTGCCCATCGGCAGCGAGCCGTACGTGCCGATCCACTTCGCGTTCCGCCTGCTGGCCGGGGGGTTCCTGGCATCGGTTTTCGTATTGCGCGGCTTTGCTATAGCGGTAGGCTGCCACGCGTTCTACGATATCATTGCGTTCACGAAGATGATGTTCGCGACGCCGTGACCGGCGCCCCGGCGGCAACGTTGCGGTACTGTAGGGCGGGCTGCGCCCGCCAAGTTAGGAGTCCCGGCTTCAGCCGGCGTTAGGAGTCCCCGCTTCAGCGGGCGTTCGGAGTCCCGCCTTCAGGCGGTCCGCCCGAGCGAGCGCAGCGATGCGAGAGGCCGGGCCACGGAATGGATAACAAAGCTACGCAACGGAAATAAGGCGGAGGAGTTCATGCAGGGCGGGCTGCTTGCCGCGAGCGAGCAAAGCGAGTCAAAGGGTGCCCCCCAAAGCCCCACCAGGGGCGACAGAATCCGTAGGGTGGGCTATTGCCCGCCAAAGCCCCTCAAGGGGCGACAGAAGACAAACGAATCACCCGAAAGGACCCACATGGCCTGGAACAAGGACCTCGACAAGACGCTTACGAAATCCCTGCTCAGCCGCAGCCACCGACTCAAGCCCATGGCCTTCGTCGGCCAGGCCGGCCTGACCGAAGCCGTCATCGGCCAGGTGCGCCGGATCTTCAAGACCCATGACCTGGTCAAGGTCCGCGTCGAGCTCGACGACCGCACGGAGGTCCAGTCGGCCGCCGAACAGCTCGCCGCCGCCACCGACTCGACCCTGGTCAACCGCATCGGCAAGGTCGCCCTGCTGTATCGGCCGATCGAGGAGGAAGAGGAGGAGCCCGCCTCATGAGCGAATACCAGTACTACGAGTTCCTCGCCATCGACAGCCCCCTGACCAGCCGGCAGATGCAGGAGGTCCGGCAATGGTCCACTCGGGCCGAGATCACCCCGACCTCCTTCGTCAACGAATACCACTGGGGTGACTTCAAGGGCAGCCCGGAGAAGTTCGTCGAGAAGTACTTCGACGCCTTCTACTACTACGCCAACTGGGGCACGCACCGGTTCATGTTCCGTGTGCCAGCCGGGCTCGTCGATGCCGCCCGGGTCAAGCCTTACGCCTGGCCCTACCACGTCGAGACGCGCCAGGCGGGCGACTACCTCATCTTCGACCTGGTCAGCCAGGAGGAGGATGGCGACTGGGAGGAGCCCGTCTCGACGGCCGCGCTCGCCCCGATCCGCGGCGAGATTATCGCCGGCGACCTCCGGCCGCTCTACCTGGCGTGGCTTGCAGCCGTCAGCTACGAAGGCGCCGAACCCGACAAGACCGAACCGCCCGTCCCGCCCGGCCTCCAGAAACTGACCGCCGCGCAAACCGCCTTGGCCTATTTCCTCCGCGTCGACGAGGATCTGCTGACCGTCGCCGCCGAAGCCAGCCCGCCGCTGGCGCCCAAGGAGGACGAGGACAAGACGCTGGCCACCTGGATCGCTTCGCTCCCGGATGGCGAAAAGGACGCCATGCTCCTGGACGTCTGCCACGGCAATGCCCAGCGCGTGCAGATGGACCTCGCCCGCCGCTTCCGCGAGATGCAGGCCCGCACCGCCGCCGCACCCGCCCCGACGGCCGGCCGGCGCAAGGCCAGCCAATTGCTGCAGCTCGCGGACGAGGTTCGCGCCAAACGTGAGGAGCGGCAGGCCCGCCAGCGCGAAAAGGCCCGAATCGCCCGCGAGGCCAAGGCCGCCGCCGCCCGAGCCGAGTACATCGAATCGCTGCGCGGCCAGAAGGATCGCCTCTGGCGCGAGGTTCACGAGGCCGTGGAGACCCGGCTGCCCAAGGGCTACCAGGAAGCCGCCAACACCCTCCAGGATCTCCGCGACCTCGCCGCCCGCGAAGGCGAGACCGCCGAGTTCCTCGCCCGCCTGGCCGAGATCCGCCAGATCCACGCCCGCAAGGGCAACTTCATCAA
>JAWLBS010000355.1:0-5149 GCA_041687575.1 Phycisphaerae bacterium
CGGGGCCAGTCGCCGCCGTAGCCGGGCTGCGCGCTCAGGGCGACGGCCAGTTCGTCGGCGACGGTCTGGTCGGTCGTGTTGGTCAGCCGCATGTCGATTTGGAGGCATGCGTTCTCGAAGGAGAGGCGCTGCCGCCAGCGGCAGCCGTTTGCCAGTTCGGCGGTGAGCGTGAAGCCGTCCCCGCTCTTGCGGCCGGTCCACTTCGCGCCGTCCAGCAGCGGTCCGAACGGTCCGATCCCGCCCGTTTCGCGCATGTTCGCCTGCTCGAGCAGGACTGGTCGCCAGATGAGCATGTGCCGCCCGAGCTGCTTGTCGTACAGTTCGAGGACGCGGCCGGTGACGCTGTCGAGGCAGACGCGGAGGCGGTCGGTTTCGATCTCGGTCATCGGGCGGTCTTCACGCTGGATCCTGCGTACGTCCATCGAACGGTCCTTTCGAGAGGAAGCGTGTTCGGGTTTTTTCGCACTGCATCGACGCGGATCGCACGGACGGGCAATGATGTCTTCACGAGTGGTACCGCGTCGGGCTGGCAGGCAGCATAACCGATCGGGCAGGCGTTGTCGTCGGGTACCTAGGACGGGCTGCGCCCGCCACAGGTTGTCATCCTGAGCAACGCGAAGGATCTCTGCCACGCGGAACATCCTCCGCTTGCGTTTTGTGGCCTCCCGCCGGTCATCCTGAACGAATCTCGACCGAGCAGGGCGCTACACCATGGGCACGCTGTCCATTCGAGATTCTTCGCTGCGATCAGAATGACAGATTCGGGCGGTAGATCGAAGAGAACACGCCGCGCACTCGAAGAATTCCATGGCCACAAACACCGTGGCCATGGCACCCAACGCTCGCTCACCACAAGCGGCGTGGCCATGACATCCGTTGCTCTGTTTTTGCTGTGGTCAAAAGCCGAGCAGTCGGTATACTACGGCCCGGCAAGTGTGGTGGCGGCGTCGCCGTTCGGCGGCTTCTCGTGCCGCTTTTCCTTTCACTTGTGTCCTGGATATTCGGGTTGTATTCGATGGCGATACCTTCGGTTGAGATTGAGATGGAAACTTCCACTGCGCCGCGCACCGCTGAGCCGTCGGTTCAAGCGATCGACATATCGCGAAACCGCGTGACGGTGCGGAGCCTGCTGGCCGGGGCGGTCCTGTGCGGCCTGTTTGCCGCCCTGTGCCCGTACACGGCGAACATCGTCAGCGGGAGCCTGATCGCCTTGGACCACACCGCCGTCGGCGCGACCGCCATGCTGTTCGGGCTGGTGGTCTGTGCCAACGCGGCCGCCCGGTGGCTGGAGAACCGTTTCGCCCGCCGGGCTGTTTTGGCAGGTACGATCCTGGCCGCGGCGGTTGGCGGTGCGATCGTCACGGCGCTGAACGTGCTGCCGCCGGCCGGGCCGCTGTCGTCGAACTGGCTGGTGCTCGGGCGGATCGGCCTGGTGGTCGGCGGCGCGCTCTGGCTGCTGTTTGCGGTCGTGGTGGCCAGCCGGCTGGTCGAGACGGTGTGGGCGCGAGGGCCATGGTTGAGCCTGAGCCGGGCCGAGGTCCTGACGATCTTCGCGATGCTGCTGATCGCCTCGACGGTGGTGACGATGGGGCTGGTTCTGCAGCTGATCCCGACGCTGCCGGCCGGCGAGTACTACGCCAACCCGGGCAACCGCTGGGAGACGCTGCTGTTTCCGCACATCCCGGCTTGGGCGCGGGTGTCGGACCGGCTGGCGGTGCAGGGCTTTTTCGAGGGGTTGTACTGGCTGGACGAGTTCGTTGCGCCGGAGCCGGGGCGGTTCGCCTGGCCGATGGCGCAGGGCGCGTACGAGGTGTGGGAGCAGCTGCGGCAGATCCCCTGGGCCGCATGGACGGTGCCTCTGCTGGCGTGGGGGGTGTACCTGCTGGCGCTGTACGTGTTCATGATCGCGGCGATGGTGCTCGTGCGACGGCAGTGGATGGACCGCGAGATCCTGGCGTATCCGCTGGCGAGGCTGCCGCTGGACATGACACGGGTCGAGGATGAGTCCCCGCCCCGTCAGCGGCTGGTCGCGCCGCTGCTGCGCAACCCGATGCTGTGGCTGGGCGTCGCCATCCCTGTCGTGTACACCTCGCTGCAGGCGATGCACTTCTACTGGCCGACACTGCCGGCCGTACCCAAGTACTGGAGCACGGACGTCATGTACGGCCAGGCAACGTTCTGGATCTGGCCGAGCTTTGTCGTGATCGGCTTTACGTACCTGATCAACACGCGGGTGGCCTTCAGCATCTGGAGCCTGGCGTTGGCGGGGGTGTTGATCAGCGGGTGGTTGGCGTTGCGGGGCTATATGAGCCCGGAGTACCTGGGCATGTACGGGTCGGTGGGCAAGCCGTTCATGTACCACTTGGGGATGGGGGCCCTGCTGGCGCTGGCGGCCGGCACGCTGATCGGCAGCTGGCGGTACTTCCGCGAGGTGCTGGGCAAGGCGCTGACGGGGCGAGGGCCGGACGATTCGCAGGAGATTCTCAGTTATCGGGCGGCCCTGCTGGCGTGCGTGGTGTGCCTGGCGGTGATGCTCGGCTGGCTGATGGCATTCGGGATGTCGTGGTGGGCGGCGCTGCTGTTCTGGTCGCTGACGATGCTCATCTTCTACGGGATCACGCGGATCGTCGTCGAGGCGGGGCTCGGGGCGTGCGTAGCGCCGGGGATCTCGCCGTTTTTCATGACCTCCAAGATCGGCACGCAGGTGATGACCCATGCCGACGTCACCGCGATGGGCATGCAGTTCCCGTACGTTGGGGATATCCGGACCTTCACGATGGTCGCGGCCGCGTACAGCCTGAAGATCACCGAGGAGATACGAGACAGGCGGCGGCTGATTTTCTGGGGCATGCTGATCGCGCTGGTGGTGACGCTGGTCGTCAGTGCGGCCATGACGATCTATCTGGCGTACGTGTACCAGGGCACGAGCCTGAACATGTGGTTCTTCCGCGATGCCCCGCAGCAAGGGTTCCTCTACGCGGCGAAGATGGTCGGCGAGCAGCCGGGGGCGAACCTGCAGGGCTGGGTGTGGAGCATCGCCGGAGTGGTGCTGATGGTGGTCCTGATCGTCGGCAACCGCTCGTTTCTGAACTGGCCGATCCATCCGATCGGGCTTGCCGTGATGGGCATCTGGATCATGGAGAAGTTCTGGTTCAGCGTGTTCGTCGCGTGGCTGGTCAAGGCGCTGCTGCTGAAGTACGGGGGGCAGAAGGCGTACATGCGGGTGATGCCGGTGTTCCTGGGGATGATCCTGGGCCAGTGCGTGATTGCGGTGGTCTGGCTTCTGATCGATTACGTTACGGGGGTTATCGGGAACATGCCGTTCTGGATCTGACGGGGGATCTGTGCACTATCAGTGCTGAAAACCGCAGACGGGCCTGCCAGCGTTGATACCGCCGCGACGACTTACGCTTTTGCTTATACTGCCGTGTGATTCCGGCTGCCTCCATTTCGGCCGGCCCGGGGGTATCGGCGAGCGGCAGGCGAGGGAATGACCGGCCTGTGGGGCGTCCGCGTTTTTTCAGGCATTCGCGCTGGATTTATCGGGGCTGATGTGCTAAAAATGGGACTTGTCTGGCGCATCGTTTCGTTTCCCGTTGTCCGTTCGAGACAGGTAAGCAGGAGAAGGTGCAATGGCCGCGGTTGTGGACCTGGCGGTGGATGATCTGACCCGGGCGGCAGAGTACTATGAGTCGCTGCTCGCTGTAAACATTTGTTCCAAAGACACTAACGGCGCTGTTCTGGCCGGGGACCACGTGGAGGTCCGCTTGCGGCCGGCCGGCGATGGCAGCAGGTCGCAGGCCACTTTGGACGTGACGCCGGGGATGCTGGCACGGATTCTGGACGGGGCCATGAAGGTCCGCTGCACGATCGACGTGGAGTCGTCGACCGTCGTGCGATTCGTGGACCGGTACGACCAGAAATGGACTTTGGCCTGCCATCTGACCTAATATGGATTGAATCTGCCCCACGGCTCCAAGGCCGATCGGTGCAGCAACGGCTGTCGACCACGTGTCCCGATGCTAAAGTCGGACTGATTACAGAGAAACGGCTCAAGTCCGCGGGCAAGGCGTGCGATGAGATAGCTGTAAGTATGGAGGCTGATCCATGATTACCACCAAGGATCGCAGGAATTCGGAGCGGCGGACGATTCATTGGCCTGTGTGCCTGTGGCATGCGGGCTTGGGGCGTTTCGTGAAGGCGTCGACCAGGGACGTGTGCAAGGATGGGCTGGCCATCTCGGTCCCGCTGTCGGTGCCGTTCAACGCCGGCCAGGTTGTGGAAGTGAGTTTTCCGCATGATCTGCCAAGCGCGACGCTTAAGAGCCTGCGCCCGGTGCAGGCCCGCGTGACGCACGTGTGCAAGGAAGACTCGTTCCTCAGCGGTGAGCAGATCGTCGGTCTGTCGTTCGTCGAGCAGATGGTTGCGTGCTGACGAGGCGACCGGATATGTAGCCCTTCTTTGAGTGCCGCGGCGGGGGTCTGCCCGGGGCCTGTCGCGGCCGCGCGAAGCAGTATCGTTCATGGCTTGCGGAGGCGGTGCCCTTGCGCAGCGTTTTCCGCGACCTCACGGTGAAGGACAGTCTGGTCAGCCGTGGCGGTCAGGTTTCTGTCGGCCCGTCGTACCAGATCGGCGGGATCAGCACGCATGCCTCGGGGGGCAGGACCGTCGCGCCGAGCAGCCGGCTGACGGCGGCGACGGCCAACGGGTCCAGGTCGGGTCCCAGGATCGCCAAGGGCCCGCCGGCGGCATCGCGCGCCCGGGTCGCCTGCTGGCTGTCCCAGACGTCCCTCAGCAGCAGCCGGGCCCCGCAGGGCATGGCGGTGGCTTCGGCCAGGTGCGCAGGATCGGACAGGACAAGCAGCGAACGGGCCAAGGCCTGATGGCCGACCTGCTTCCAGAGGCCGGCCTGCTCGAGGGACCCGCCGGCGTCGAGCCAGAGCGTGGGCCTGGGTAATACGGCGATGTGCCGGTTCCGGGCCTCGATCGTAAGGGCGTGCAGCATCCGGAGGTCGGCGGCCTCCAGCCGCCGTCGACCCGCGATCCGCCCGATCCGCCCGACCACGATGATCTGTTCGAGCCCCCCGGCGGCGGCGTAGGCCGCGATCCAGGCCGCCTCCATCGCCCGGTCCGGCTCGACCGCCGGCAC
>JAWLBS010000356.1:0-5102 GCA_041687575.1 Phycisphaerae bacterium
GCGACGCTCGTGCTCGAGACCGAGTTCCAGACGGATGAGGGCGTGGTGGCGCTGATCGACTTCATGCCGCCGAGAAGCGTCGCGCCCGACGTGGTGCGGATCGTCGAGGGGCGCAGCGGTCGTGTGCCGATGTGTATGGAGCTGGTGATCCGCTTCGACTACGGCTCGATTATACCCTGGGTCCGCAGCATCCCCGGCCGGCTGCAGGCGACGGCCGGGCCCGACACGCTGTTCCTGCGGACCGAGGTGCCTGTCCGCGGAGAGAACCTGCACACAGCTGCGGAGTTCACGGTCGAGAGGGGGCAGCGGATCCCATTCACACTGACCTGGGCGCCGACGCAGGAGGCCGAGCCGGAAGAGCACGACCCGCTGGAGGGCCTGGACCACACCGAGAAGTGGTGGCGCGAGTGGTCGGATCGCTGCACCTACCGGGGCCCCTGGTCCGAGGCGGTTATGCGTTCGCTGATCACGCTCAAGGCGCTGACGTACATGCCCACAGGCGGGCTGGTGGCGGCGGCGACGACCTCGCTGCCCGAGCACCTCGGCGGCGTGCGCAACTGGGACTACCGCTTCTGCTGGCTGCGCGATGCGACGTTCACCCTGTATGCCCTGATGGTCGGCGGCTACGTCGACGAGGCCAATGCGTGGCGGACCTGGCTGGTCAACGCGATTGCCGGCACGCCTGCGCAATCGCATATCATGTACGGCCTGGCCGGTGAGCGGCGCCTCACCGAACTGGAGCTGGACTGGCTGCCCGGCTACGAGGGCTCTGCGCCGGTGCGGACCGGCAATAACGCCTGGCAGCAGTTCCAGCTGGACGTCTATGGCCAGGTGATGGACTCGCTGTACCTGGCGCGGCGGATGGGCATGGCCCCGGACGAGAACGCCTGGCGGATGCAGATCGAGCTGATCAAGTTCGTCGAAAAGGTATGGCGGGAGCCCGACGAGGGCATCTGGGAGGTCCGCGGCCCCCGGCGGCATTTCACGCACTCCAAGGTGATGGCCTGGGTGGCGATGGACCGGGCGGTCAAGGCGGTCGAGGAGTTCGGCCTGCCCGGCGACGCAGACCGCTGGCGACGGGTCCGACGCGAGATCCATGAGGAAATCTGCCGGGCCGGCTACAGCGCCCGGCACAACGCGTTCATCCAGTACTACGGCTCGCACGAGGCCGACGCCAGCCTGCTGATGCTGCCGGAGTTGGGCTTCCTGCCGGCGACGGACCCGCGGATGATCGGGACGGTCGAATACATCCAGCGGCACCTGACGCGCGACGGGTACATCATGCGCTATCTCTCCGACGTCGACGGCCTGCCGCCGGGCGAGGGGGCGTTTCTGCTCTGCTCGTTCTGGCTGGTCGACAACCTGGCGCTGCAGGGCCGGCACGCCGAGGCCCGCGACCTGTTCGAGCGGCTGCTCTCGCTGCGCAACGACGTGGGCCTGCTCAGCGAGCAGTACGATACGGATGCCCGCCGGCTGGTGGGCAACTTCCCCCAGGCCTTCTCCCACATCGGCCTGATCAACAGCGCCCGCAACCTCGCCCGCGCCGGCGGCCCTGCCGAGGACCGTCCGCAGTAGGGCGGGCTGTGCCCGCCAGAATTCCGCGGGTCAGTCCATGTAGGGTTGGCCATGGCCGCGCTCTGCCCGGCAACGAACTATCGCGCCGCGTCACGCCATCGCCGCCGCATCCGCTCGACGCACGCCGCGAACCGCCGCGCGCCGCTCGGCTCGGCCAGCGCCTCCGCCCCGCCGAACAGCTGCACGCCCCAGCTCGGCACCGCCGATTCCGCCGCCGCCTCCAGACTGTCAGGAAAGTCGCGAATGTCGAGGATCGGCTGCACCCGCCGCCCCGACGGCACGAATCGCGGCGACCGCTCCAGCCACTGTTTCGCCCAGCTCGCCGGCCGGCCGCACTTGTCAGCGTAGATCAGCGGGGTGAACACGTCGATGGCCGGGGCGAGCAGGTCGTAGTCCTGCGCGAAGATCCGCGTCAGCGCCCCGTCGAACTCTTCCGGGTACCACGGGCACATGTAGGCGCCGACGAGGCTGCCGGGCGAGGCTTCGCGGATGATCTTTGCATAGCGGGCACCGAACCGGGCAATCCGCTCGCACTTGTGGCGGGTCCAGGCGGCCTGGTGCTTTTCGAGGATTTGTGCCGGCTCGTCCGCGTCGATGCCTGTGGCGTGACAGAACTCCGACACGCACGCCTCGCAGAAACAGCTCTCCTGCAGGTCCGGCTCGGGCGTCTCGAACCAGCCGGCATATGTGAGATAGTCGAGCCAGACGCCAGCCGGTTTATGCCTCGCCAGCCCCTCGCGCAGGTTCGCCTCCGTCTCGTCGAGGAACGCCTTTTGCGACAAGCATATGCCCTGGACCAGCCGGCCGTAGCGGATCGGCCGGCCGTCGACGCCGATCGGCACGAGCTCGGGCCGCTTGCCGAAGTCCGCCCGGAAGGTCTTGAATTCGACGCACGCGGCGACCCCGTGCGTCCTGCACGCTTCGAAGGCCTCGGCGCTGAAGCCGTGGAACCAGAGGGCATTTACGCCCGTCTCGGCATACTTCGCCAGATGTCGGGCGGCATTGCCGCCGTACGGGCCGAAAAGGGGTTCACGATTCATCTGGGTCCTCCGCGCTACCGGCCGGCTCGCGGGCGCCGGCCCCGCGGCCCGGACGACCAAGGGCCCCGCCAGCATCGCCGCCGCCCCACTCGCTGCCATGTGCAGGAATGATCTGCGATCGAACAGGGCAGGATGTCTTTGCCGGGGAATCATTGCCCGTCCTCACTCCTGCGTACCACTTCCCGCCCCACCGCCGTCCGGCGCCTCCGGCGAGACTCGGGGCGGCAGCCATGCCAGGATTCGTTCGCGCCGAGCACGATAACCTTCCGACGTCCGGACGATCAGGTCCATCGCCAACAGGGCATTCACATCGCGGGTCAGCGTGCGGGCCGTCTTGCCCGCGTAGTCCTCGGCCATGCGGGGACTCACTTGGCGGAGCCCGGCCAGCGGCACGGCCCGGCCATGCTCGCTCAGGTCGAGCACGAGGTTGCGTTGTCTGCGGCACGCCTCACTGTCTTTGCCGCGGAACCGGTCGTAGACGTAGTTGGCCCACATAGTGTCCCACTGCTGGTCGCGAACCCTGTCGATCTGCTCCCGCAATCCGTCCCGGAAGCCCATGGCAGCATAGTGCAGAAACGGAAGCACATTTCCACCACTGCCGCTGGCGCGGTCCAGTTGCCGATAGTACTCCGTACGCGTCTGGTTGTAGAAATTGCTCAGCAAGTGCGCCGCAGGCGCCGGCACGCCGGAAGTGAACAGGACCTGAAACTCGAGCAATCTGGCCGTCCGTCCATTCCCGTCGGCGAAGGGATGGATCCAGGCAATGTATAGATGCGCCATCACCGCCTTGAGCAAGGCGATGCCGACGGAATTCACCTGGCCGAACGGGCGAAAGTCGTCGCCGTCCAGCCATTGGCAGAGTCGATCAAGGAGGTAATCGCAGTCCTGCCGGGGGCAGCCGCGGTAGCGCCCGACGCCAACCATATGATCCGACACCCGCCCCGGTTTGACGTCGGGTCCCAGGTCCAGTCCCTCCAGGACGAGGGCGTTGAACCGCTTGATCCGTTCAGGCGCTACATGGGCCTGGCTGGCGGCAACCTCTCGGACGATCTGATTGCAGGCCTCCACGACGTTGCGGACTTCCTGCTGCAGGTATTGGCGCGACGGGGGGAGGTGCAGCTCGCCGCGAATCTGCTGGCGGACCTGCTCTTCAGAAAGGGTGTTGCCCTCGATGGCCGTGGTCGCCTGGACACCCTTGGCCAGGTAGATCTGGTAGAATTCGTCCGCCCGTTCGGGCTGGAGGGGCACGCCTGCCAGATGCTCACATTTGGACTGGCACTCGCCCAACACAACCCACAAGTCAGCCGGCGCCCGTGACAGGTCCAGGCGGAAAGATATCCACGGGTGTGTCTCAAGGTATGTCCGCCTGTTTGTCTCACCCATCTTGTTGCACCAAAATAAGATACGTCGATTATGTCGCTTCCGATGTCATGACATATGTCCACATCGGAAATCATACCATGCAGGCGAGGAGGAGCAAGGAAATTTCACGGTGGATCCTGCGGCGGCCTTATGCGATCGAGGCGATCTTGCGGATCTTGTTGACCAGGTCGTCGACGGTGCAGTCGCGCTGCGGGTCGAACGGCAGGAAGACCCCGTGGCCGTGCTCGCTGGCCAGGATAATGATCCGCTCCTGGACCACCGCGTGGCCCATCTCCTGGGCGATGTGCCCGTGGATGAAGATGTCGGCATCGAACATCTTGCGGAGCAGCTCGACCTGCTCGGGCTTGCGCTGCCGGCCCCAGGTCATCAGGTAGACCGGCCCGCCGGGCATCGCGTCATCGACCAGCCACTCGCGGTGGATGATCTTGGGGTCGAAAAAGACCATCTGCGAGGCATCGGGCAGGCTGTGCGAGAGGAACACCCGGTTGGGCGTCCGCGCCGCCAGCGGCAGCGAGAGGATGAACTCGTTGATCGCCATCATCACATCGCCGGCACGATTGTCGCCGTACTGGCTGATCACCGTCTGCTCGAAGTTGGCGATCGAGTAGAGCCCGTCCTTGACGATGTCCCGCTTGGTCAGCTGCGCGACCTCGTGGTTGCCCAGCAGGAAGTGGACCTGCTCGGGGAATTCGCACTTGTAGCGGGCGACCTGGATCAGCAGCCAGAACGACGGGTCCGGCTCGCCGGGCGAGAGCGTCGGCACGTGCAGCAGTTCGTGCAGGATGAGGTGCCGGGCAGGGGCGTGGTCCAGGTCGGCGTACTTGCACAGCTTCGCGAAGTTCTTGAGGTTGCCGTGGATGTCCCCGGTCATCACGACCTGGCCGTGATCGTCGAGGTCCAGCAGGCTGGCCTTGCGGTACGGGTCTTGGCGGTTGGCGCGGGCGGCCTCCAGCAGCGTGTCGACCGCTTCGAAGGGCGCTATGCTGGGCAAGTCCGTCATGCTCATGGCGTCTTCCGTGAGGCGGGCTGCTGGGGCGGCTGGGGCCAGGCGGACGCGCCGGTGGCATCGAAGTCGGGTTTGCGGACCTGCTGGGGCTTTTGCGG
>JAWLBS010000357.1:0-5093 GCA_041687575.1 Phycisphaerae bacterium
GCCGGCCAGGTCAACGTTGGCCCGCGCGTAGTTGCCGCCGCTGTCGAGCAGCCCGCTCTGCCCGGCCCCGGGCACGCCGTCGGGGTCCCAGTTGCCGGGCAGGTCCCAGTTACGCGACGATTCGGTGCCCGAGACGTACGCCCCGCCGTCCCACACGAAGTCGGCAGCCGACGCGCCGCAGGCACACGCGCACACGATCATCAGAGCAAAAGCCATTTTGCGCTTCAATTGAGTTCCTCCCTCTGTCAGAGAATCTGGCAGTCATATGGTTCGCCGGTTCCCGCCGGCCATATCATGGTAGCAGAATTGCCGGCCCGATATAACGGAAAATCACTTGAACACAGCATTCGGCCAGTATGTAATGACGTCTCACGGCACGCCTTGTCCCGAAGATCCGATCCTGCGATGCTACGCACGCTCATTGGCCGAACGAGCCCGCGAGCGTCAGCAGGTCGATGACGTTGATCGCTCCATCGCCGTTGAAGTCGCAGTTGATGTCATAGTCAGGGTCGCCACTGGTCGTCGCGAAGGCATGTGCCAGGTGCAGCAGGTCGATCGCGTTGACGTGGCCGTCGCCGTTCACATCGCCGGGGATCGGCCCGACGTCGTAGACGAGCACGTACGACTTAAGGTTGCTGCCGCGGATGCAGTAGACGTACAGCTGTCGCGTGAGCGGATCGTAGCTCGCCCCGGCCGGCCCGCCGGACGGACCGTTGCCGCCGATCCCGTCCATCAGGCCCAAGGGCGAGCAGTCGCCGGTGATTTCCCAGCGGTTGGCGGGGTAGGTATTCCAAACCTGGCGAGTGCCCCGGGCGACCTCGCCGAGAACCCGCGGGTCGAAGACCTGGATCTCGGCGGTCTGGCGCTGACAGTGCAGGGTGGAGGTCTCGTACCACGCGCGGCCGCTGGAGAACTTGGGCACCGTCACAAAGCCGTGCCGCGTGGGCAGCTCGATCCAGCAGCCGGTGTTCCAGTTGCTGTCGCCCCAGGTCCAGCGGCCCAGCCCGTCCGGGGCCGGCGAGAGCCAGTAGCCGCCGTCATACTCGTTGATCACGTCGCTGTTGCGGACCCCGCGGTCGAAAGAGGTCGGGTGGCCGGAGGCGTACCAGTCGGTCATCCGCGTGCCGGAGCTGTGATCCATCAGCGTGCGAAAGTCGCCGGCCGGGATGTCACCCGGCGCGTAGAGCGCCGGATCGGGAATCGCGTAGAACGTCGGGCCGAGCGAGACGCCCAGGCCCATCCGGCTGGCGTAGCCGCCCCAGCCGACGCCGTAGGTTGCCACGCCGTAGAAGTCCTGGAACCACTGCGGGATGGCCGTCAGGCCGCCGTAGATGCGGCGCTGCTGGACGCCGGTCAGGCCCCACGGACCGGCGGCGTCGGTGATCGTTCCATTTTCATTGAGTCTGCGGACGGCCAGCGACTTTGTATATGCCGCCTGCACGTCGTCAGGATAGTCGATCGCCCAGGTGGTCCAGAGGCGCTCTTGCGCCTGCTCGTACCACAGGCCGCTCCAGACGCCGCCGGACCCCAGGCCCGTGCCCGTCCAGATGTCGGGCCAGTGGTTGGTGAAGGTCACCGCGGCGCCCAGCTCGGCCGGCGGGGTGAACTCGATGAGCTGGTAGCCGCCGCCGGGGCGGTTGCCGAAGAAGCTCAGCGTGAGGAATCGCAGCTGCCCGTCAATGTAGCGGTGGGTGAAGCCTTGCCCGTAGTGCGTCTCGGCGAAACTGCCGCCGGTGGGCACGACGTAATAGCCCTTGTAGGTGAAATCGTTCGGGCCGAGCACCCGTTTGCTCGCCTCGACCGGATCGGGCGGGGCGGTCGTGCCGACAGCGACGTTGGACAGCGGCGAGACGTTCGGCACCTCGTCGATCGACTTGAGGGCGAAGTACCAGGTCGTGCTGGGGGTCAGGCCGGTGACGACGATGCTCTGGATGGTGCCCGCCGGCGTCGGCGAGGGCTCGCCTGCCACCTGCGCGGCCGCGTCCCAGTTGTCATCGGTGATGGGGGTAGCGGCATAGCGGATGTCGTAGGCGCTGGCGGTGCCGACGTTGCCGTCGTCGCCGGGGGCGGTCCAGGTGAGCGTCAGCGAGTCGGCCGAGGGCGTGTCCGCGACCAGGTCGGTCACTGCAGCCGGCGGGAAGGTGTCCGGCACGGCCGTGAGCCCCTCGGCAACGTTCGACAGCAGCGACGTGTTGGGTACCTCATCCGAGGTCTTGATCGCGAAGTAGTAGGTCGTTCCCATCGTCAGGCCGCCCACGACGATGCTCTGGGGTGTGCCGGAGGCGGCCGGGGCCGGTACGCCGGCGACCGGGGCGGCACTGTCCCAGGTGGCCTCGCTGATCTCGCTGGTCGAATAGCGGATGTCGTAGGAGGCGGCTGTTCCCATCACGCCGTCGTCGCCGGGGGCGGTCCAGGTGAGCGTCAGACTGTGCAGGTCGGCGTCGCCGGCTGCCAGGTCGATGACGGCGGCAGGCGCGACGACGTCCTCGCCGCCTTCGGGGGCGATGGCGATTTTGACGGCGCCCTGCTCATACGAGATGACCTTCTGCCAGCCGGTCGGGACGGTGATGCTGCCGAACGTCTGGCCGGTCAGATCGTTCGCGCAGGACACGATGGTGAACAGCCGCCCGGCAATGGCGCTGACGTCGCCGGCCGGGAGAATCGTGACAGCCAGTTCGGACAACCCGCCGACGCTGCCGGTGACGGCGATCTGATCGGCGGCGGGATTCAGCGGGTCGGCGCCGCTCAGGTCGACGGTCAGGCTCGCGCCGGCGGCGAAGGCCAGGTCGCCCTTGACGGTGATCGTGCCCGCCTCGCCGGCGGCGGCGCCGGGGCTGATCGCGCCGGCCAGGGTGAGCGCGTGGCCTGAGCCGCCCTCAACCTGGATCGGGCCGGTGCCGGCCAGGTCGTTGGCGAGGGTCCAGTCAGCGTCGGTCGGCTTGTCGAGGAAGAGCCCGCCCATGGTGTCCGGGCTGTGCAGCGTGATCGGGCCGGTCGAAAGGGCACCCTCGCTGGTGGCGCGGAGGTAGCCGCGCAGAATCGTGGTGGCGCTGTGGGTGTTGGCGGGGTTGTCGAGGGCGACCATGCCGCGGCCGCCGTTGTAGGAGTCGGTGGTGTTGACCTTGACCTCGTGGGGGCCGCTGATCGGGCCGGTGATGCTGATGGTGTTGGCCCCGCCGTACAATCTTCCCCCGGCGAGCGTGAGCGGACCGTGCAGGGTCACGCTGCCGCTGTAGGTATTGCCGGAGGCCCAGTAGCCGCCGCCGAGCGTGCCGCCGGGGCTCTCGACGACCACGTCGAAGGGGATGACGGCACCGGCGAGGTGGTCGCTCATGCCGGTGGCGCCGCCTTCGAGGCGGAGCACGGGGGTTCGTGCGGCGCCGGTGTAGTCCTGGGTCGCGGCAAAGACCAGCTTGCCGGTGGCGCGGACGGTGATGTCGCCCGTGCCGAGGGCCCCGCTGGCCGCCGCCCGGACGACCGGACTGTTGTTGGCCTCGATCAGGATGCCGCCCGAGAACGTGCTGTCCGCCGCACGGAAAACCCAGTCCGGCCCGTCGCCCAGGTAGCTGTCGGTTCCCTGGAAGGTCAGCAGTGCCGCCCCGGCCAGCGGACCGTCGATCCGCATCGTGTTGCCCCGGCCGCCTTTCATGTACGAAGGCGCCGTCACCATCAGCCCCGCAGCGAGGGCGCGGTCAGGGCCCCAGCCGTAGTAGTTGAGGTCCGGGCACAGGTGCCACGTGCCCCCCGACAACGTGAGGGGACTGGTGAGGGTCACGCCATTTTTGTGCGCGACCAGGCCGCCGATCGCCACCTCCACGGCCGGGGCGCCCGCAAGGTCGGCGCTGGCGACTGCGTAGGGCGAGCCGATCGCGATCAGGGCGAACTGACCGGCGGCAGGCGTGCCGTCGGGGTCCCAGTTAGCGGGCAGGTCCCAGCTCTTCGTCGCCTCGCTGCCAGTAAAGGCCCCGCCGTCCCACAGCGAATCGGCGGCGGACACGGTATTCGCAACCATGCACAAACAGGTCACCGCAAGAACGTACCCACACCGCATGTCGCATCTCCCTTCCCTTGCCGGCCGGGCCGGCCGCAGTGCAGCTGTGATATGGCACCTTCGTCGCGTGTGCCGGCTGGCCCGCCATGCAGCCTGTGCAGATCGGAAAGCGGGCACACGTCGACGCAGGTAACTTCCATGAAAATACCAGCCCGTGCCCCACTCGTACAGTCCAAATTCGCAAGATCGTGCCGGCGCAACCATCTGATCTGCCACAGGTACGGACCTCATGGCCGCAGGGAGAATGTCCGCCGGCGCCACGCAGATGTCGCAGTGACCGCTTGGCGCCCGGTGAACGGCCGGGGCCGGCGGGCGTAATATTTCTGGAGCGCGGGCGGGATCCGTCCCTCCGACTCGCTCTGCCTGTGGAGTATGAATATGAAGTTCACCGAGCTCACATCGACGGGAATCGCCGTGGGTGCCATCATCGCATTGCTGGCCATCTATGCCGCCATGGCAACCACCTACGCGTCCCGCTCAACATCCGCGGAGGAATCAGCCATGAAACGAACCAAGGCCATCAGCGAAAGCGGCTACGATCTGCGGCCCCTTTCGAAAGATCGCGTCGAGGAGCTGGCCAGGGACCTGACGCCCGAGGAGCGAAACATCCTGCTGGGCAAGGGCACCGAGCCGGCCTTTTGCGGCCGACTGGTCGACCACAAGGAAGAGGGCGTCTACACCTGCCGGCTGTGCGGGTTGCCGCTGTTCAGCTCGGACGCGAAGTTCAAGTCGGGTTCCGGCTGGCCGAGCTTCTACGCCCCCTTCGACGGCGACCACATCCGAAACGTCGAGGACCGCAGCCACGGCATGGTCCGCACGGAGATCCAGTGCCAGCGGTGCGGCTCGCACCTCGGGCACGTCTTCGAGGACGGGCCCAAACCGACGGGCCTGCGCTACTGCCTGAACTCGGGGGCCCTGACGTTCCATGCCAAAGGAGAACCGCTGCCGGCCGAGAGCCGCCCCCTGAAGACCGAGACCGCCTACTTCGCCGCCGGCTGCTTCTGGGGCGTGGAGGACCAGCTGCAGCAGGTGCCCGGCGTGA
>JAWLBS010000358.1:0-5066 GCA_041687575.1 Phycisphaerae bacterium
ATGGGCCCCATCTTGCCCGCGGGACACCCAAATCCGCAACACCCGCCTTGTCAAATAAGGACTTACATCACTTTTTCGGGCCTGCTCGGAACTCAGGAAAGATTTCCGGGGCCAGTTGTGGTTGTTTCACCTTGTCACCCGGTCACCTTGTCACCTTGTCTTGCTGGCTTTGGTTGCGGCTGCCGGCCGCGCCAGGTCCTTCGTGGTAGCACTGTCGTTGTCGTTGCTGTTGTTGTTGTTCAATCTGTGAGAATCTGCGAAATCTGCGGAAGGCTGTTCAGCCTCGCCCTGCACACGCTTGCGAAATCTGCGGAAGGTCGTTTGCTCCCGGCTTCGTCGCAAGACGGCTACGCAGGGCGGGGGCGCAGGGCCGTGGCACCACGATCTCTGTCAGAGCATCAGTATTATCGCTCGAATTGCATCCGGGTGCCGGCCGGGCAGGCGAAACAGCGGTCGGGGAACTCGCGCCAGAATCTTGCCACAGCCGGCATGCCGGTGCAGTGGCTCGGGGCGATCCGCTTGATGTCGAGATGGCGGAACGCCTCGATCGTCAGGTCCATGCGGCGGGCGTCGGCCCGGACCAGGTGCATGCCGCCGGCGACGGTGTGGATCGGTTTGCCGGTCAGCTCGCGGATGTACCGCAGGGTGTTGACCGCGCCGGCGTGGGCGCAGCCGAACAGCACCACCAGGCCCTCGCCCGTCTCGAAGAACAGCGTCTGGTCGTCGATCAGCGGGTCGGGGCGGGTGCACACCTCGTCGAGGAAGAACGCACCTCCCGTGTCTTCAAAATCGGTCACGCGCGGCACCTGGCCGGTCAGGTGCACGCCGTCGGCGATCTCGGTGGGGCCGGTCGTCCAGGTGATGTGGCCGGCGTGACGGTCGAGCGCATGGCGGTCGTCGGGGCGGAGCCCGGCCGGGGCGGCGCCGGCGGGCCTGCGCGAGAATTTCGTCTCGATGGCCGCCGGGTGCAGGAACAGGCCGGCGCCGGGTGCCGCTGCCAGGGCTGTCGCCAGTCCGCCGCTGTGGTCGTAATGGCCGTGACTCAGGGCGACCGTGTCGGCGGAGGCGAGGCTGATGCCCATGGCGGCGGCGTTGTGTTTCAGGACGAGCCCCTGGCCGGTATCGAACAGGATTCGCTTGGAACCGGTGTCGATCCACCAGGCCATGCCGTGTTCGGCGAGCACGTCGGTCGACCCGGCCGTATTCTCGGCAAGGACGGCAACATCAATGGCTTTGCGCATGCGTTGTGCCTCCGGCTTTCCGCCGAGTATGCGGCCGGCGGGGCCGGCCTGCAAGTCGTGGTTGTCCCAACGGCCAAAGATTTGTACACTGCATGGCGATCCCGGATCGGGTCGAGAGCCGGGATACCGTGTCTTGCCGCGCGCGTCGCGCGATTGGTCGTTTCCGCCGATGGGGTCGCGTGCGGTTGCGGGTCCCCGTATGGCTGGGAGTGCGTCACATGCGAGCGTCCTTTTGCATTCTGGCCGGGCTGGTCGTGCTGCTGGTCGGCTGCGCCACCGCGGAGCGGGTGGAGTTCACCTCGCCGCGCGTGATGCTGCACGTGCAGGGCCGGATCACCAGCGTCGAGGTTCTTGCCGGCCAGCCCACCGTCGAGCCGGTCGACGGGCAGGGCTATCGCGTCGACGGCACGGGCAGCGTGCACATCAACGGGAGGCACCTTGTGGAGATCACCCCGACGCGTATCCGCCTTCACGGTATGGACGTTGATTCGGCCGGCGCGGCGACGCGCAATGTGTTTCTGGAGGAAGGCAAGGCGATCAACTGCGTGCACCCGGACCGTATGGGGCCGTAGGGGAGGAACGTGTATTATGAGGTTGCCACCTGCTGCTGTATGCGGGAACCTGCCTGGGAGCGAATCACCTCGACCACAAGATCGGGGTCGTCGCTCTTGCTGATATAGGCGACCGCCCCGGCGGCGACCATCCGCTGGGCCATGTCGGCTTCGGTGTGCATCGACAGGCCGATGACGCGGACGTGGGGCAGTTCGCCGGTGATCTGGCGGGTGGCGTCGATGCCTCCCATGTTCGGCATCGTCACGTCCATCAGGACCACGTCGGGCTGCAGGCGGCGGGACAGGTCCACCGCGATCAGCCCGTCGGCCGCCTCACCCACCACCTCGACGTCCTGGTAGAAACGCAGCAACCGGACCAGCCCTTCGCGGACGATCTTGTGGTCGTCGGCCAGCAGGACCCGGATCCTGTCGGCCGGGACGGCGGCAGGTTCGTGCGGCGGGGCGAGGGCATCGGCGGGCGAGGGCGCATCCGGTGCTGCGGGCTCCGCTTGCGGCTTGGAGCGAAGCGGCGCTATCAGCGTCACCCGCGTGCCGCAGCCGGGGGCGCTGTCGATGTCGAAGGTGCCGCCGAGGATCTCCAGGCGTTCGCGGATGCTCATGAGCCCGAAGCCTCCGCCGCTCTGGCGACTCATCGAGCGCGCCGCCTCGTCGAAGCCTGTTCCCTCGTCACAGACCAGGATGCGGATCTGGTCGTGATCGATGCGGCAGCTGTGGACCCAGGCGTCACGCACCCCGGCATGCTTGACGATGTTGAACAGCAGCTCGCGCACCGCCTGGAACAGCAGCACGCGAATGTCCTCGCCGTCGGGGTCGGCGGCACTGTCGGCTTCGACCTGGACGGACAGGTTGTACTTGTCCTGCACCCAGGATGCCAGCCACTGCAAGGCGGCCGTGAGCCCGCCGTCATAGAGCACCGGCGGGCTGATCTCGACCGTCAGCGACCGCGACACCTTGATCGACTGGTCGATCAGGTCGTTGACCTGCGCCAGCGAATCCACCAGTTCCTTCGGGCGGGTGCGCCTTCGCAGGATCCCCAGGTTGAACTTCGCCCCGACCAGCAGCTGCTGCAGGTGATCGTGCAGGATCTGCGCCAGGCGCCGGCGCTCCCGCTGTTCGGCAAGGGTCAATTCCGAGGCCAGCACCCGGAGCTGTTCGGTACGCTGCTCGGCGATGGCCGTTCGTTCGGCCACCTTCTGTTCGAGGGTTTCGTTAAGTGCCTGCAATTGATCCTCCGTCTGCCTGCGATCCGTGATATCCATGATCGTTCCAGCCAGGCCGGCCGGTTTGCCGTCCGGGCGATCGATCCGCTCGGCGCGGGCCAGTACGAACCGGATGGTCGAATCCGCCTGCCTCACCCGCACCTCCACCTGGCCGGGCGTGCCGCTGGCGAACGTTTGCCGCATCGTTCGGACCAGCAGCGGCCGGTCGTTGGGATGGACGCAGGCCAGGGCCGTGTCGTACTGGGGCTGGACCTGCTCCCGTTTGAGTCCGAGGGTCCGGTAGACCTGATCGCTGCAGAGGATGCGCCCGGTCCGCAGGTGCACCTCCCAGCTGCCCACGTTGGCGATCTGCTGGGCGCGGGCGAGCATCGCTTCGCTCTCGCGGAGGGCATCCTCGGCATTGCGGCGGTCGGTGATGTCGCGGAAGTAGACGCTCAGCCCGTCCTCGCCGGGGTACGCGTGCAGTTCCAACCACTGGCCCGTGACCGGCGAGACCGCTTCGAACATCACCGTCTTGCCTTCGTCGACGGCCTTGCGAAGCTGCTGCTCCATGATCGTGCCCGCGAGTTGGGGGCGGACCTGCAGCAGGAACCGGCCGAGCATCCGCTCGCGAGAACAGCCGAAGTACTCCTGTGCCTGGGCGTTGATGTATGTGAATCGCCACTCGTGGTCCAGGGCGAAGAAACAGTCGGTGATGCTTTCGAGGACGGCAGTCAGCCGGCGGTGCGAGTCGCGCAGGGCCTGTTCGCTTTCCTGCCTGGCCGCGAGCAGTCGCTCGCGGCTGCGTTCCAGGGCGGTCGCGATCTCCTTGCGGTCGGTCAGGTCCACTGCGGCGCCGGTCAGGCCGATGATCGCCCCTTCGGAGTCGCGCAATGGTTCGAGCGTCAGGTCATAGCACCGCCGCCGCCCGTCGGTGTGCATGGAGAATTCCTGGCGGACCGATCCGCCGGTATCCAGCACCCACTGCTTGATGGCGGTCAGGCCCCGCGCGGCCTGCGTGTCTTCCAGGACCTCCTCGTCCCGCCGGCCGACGATCGTTTCCGGGCAAATGTTGTTTGACGGACTGTGAAACCAGGTATAGCGCAGGTCCCTGTTCTGGCTGTACACGGCGATCGGGGCGGCCCGCAGGGCGGTGCGGAACCGCTCCTCGCTGATGCGGGCCGCCTCGGTGGAGGCCGCCGTGACCCGCTTGCGCTGCCGGTCGAGACGGCAGCGCCGGGTCAGCTCCAGGACCATTACGGCCGCCCCCGCGCCCATGAGGATCTCGGCGGCACGGACGACGTCCGCGGACCAGATCCCGCCCGCCCGGCCGGCTGGGAGTATTTGGAGGGAATAGAACGCGCCGACCAGAGCGCAGGCGATGGCGGTATCGAGGCCGGCAAGCAGCGCTGCCAGGACGGTAATCGCCCCCAGCAGGATGAGCGGGCTCGGGCCTGTATGCCCGGCGCGCAGCAGGAATTCGATGCCGCCGATGGCGGCCACCATCAAGGCCAGGACCGCGAGCTTCAGCCCGAATGCGCTCGGGTTCAGGCCGGTCGGACATTTGCCTTTTGCCAGCATCCGTGCCCCCATCAATCGTGCATCCGCGCAACCGAAATGAAGAGAAGCTGCGCCGATCGCGTACTGGAAAGGACCTCGCGACGACAGATGAATGCATGATGAGCGATTATCGCGCCGTGTCAAGTCCTGTTCGTCGGAATTGTCGGAGCCGATGTATTCCTTGCTTACCGGCCGAGGCGGCGTCGCCCTTGGGCGGGGCAGTTTCCAGGGGTCTGACCCCGAGTCGCACGTTTCCTGGCAGAATCGATGCCGTGATCTCGTGGCGGCCTGCATGTCTGGGCACGCATATGGGGTCTGACCCCGTGGGGTTCGAGCGGCACGGGGGGGTACCGCTCCCTCACGGTCGCGGCTCGTTGAAGCAGGACCGCGCCCAGCGCAGCGTTTGCCCCAGGGGGTCAGACCCCGGTGGATCGTTCAGGTATTGGTGCTGCCACGGGAACCGGATGCGGGGATCCGGGTGCGGGCGTGCTGTA
>JAWLBS010000359.1:0-5064 GCA_041687575.1 Phycisphaerae bacterium
AGCACGTCGCTCGCCTGCTTCGGAGCCTCTATCGCCCCTGAGGCTCGGCCACTCGCGTCGCTGCGCTCGCTCGGGCGGACCGCCTGAAGGCGGGACTCCAAGCGCCGGCTGAAGCGTGGACTCCGGGCGCTCTCTGATTCTATGATCCGGCAATGGACCTTCGGCAATGCGAGGGGAATGCTTTGTCCTGAAAAGGAGACCACAAGATGCTTATCGCCGTCACCGGCGGGACCGGGTTTCTCGGGCACTACATCGTCAACCACCTGCTGGCAGAGGGACATACCTGCCGCTGCTGGCACCGCGAGCAGAGCGATCGCGGCGGTTTCGACGAGAAGGCCCCCGGGCGGATCGAGTGGCTGGCTGGCGAACTCGGCGACCCGCAGGCCGGCGAAGCCCTCGTCAACGGAGCCGACGCGGTCGTCCATGCCGGGCTGGCCCGCGGCGGCACCGGCTTTCGCGGCGGCGAAGGGGACGTCGTCGAGTACGCCGAGAAGAACGTGATCGGCTCGCTGCGCCTGATCCAGGCCGCCCGCCGGGCCGGCGCCGGGCGGTTCATCTTCATCTCGACCTGCGCGGTCCACGAGGTGATCCTGGACGATCGCCCCCTCGACGAGGCCCACGTCCTCTGGGCGATGAGCCACTACGGCGCGTACAAGGGCGCGGTCGAGAAGTTCATCCACAGCTACGGCCTGGGCGAAGGCTACGACATCTGCTCGCTGCGGCCGACGGGGATCTACGGGCTCGCGCGGCCGGCCGAAACCAGCAAGTGGTACGACCTCGCCCACGCGGTGGCGGCCGGCAAGGACGTCGGCAGCGACAAGGGCGGCAAGGAGGTCCACGCGGCCGACGTCGCCCGGGCGGTGGGGATCCTGTTGACCGCCGACGGCATCGCCGGGCAGGCGTACAACTGCTACGACATGTACATTTCGGACCAGATGGTGGCACGGATCGCAAAGGAGCTGACCGGCAGCGACGCGAAGGTGGCCGATACGAACAAGGGCCCCAAACACCAGATCGAGACCGGCAAGATCCGGGCACTCGGCATGCGGTTTGGGGGCGAGGACCTGCTGCGACAGACGGTGCGCGAGATGCTGGAAGCGCGACCTGGGCAGTAGCGAGAGAAACGGCCTTCCGCAGATTTCGCAGATTACTCAGATTAAAAACAACGGGCGCCATGGCCACGCTGTTTGTGGCCATGGAATTCGGGTGGGTATTGCGCCTGGAAGCATACGGGAAAGAGCCGCGACCATGAGGTCGCGGTTAAGTCCCCGCAAGCACAACGCCTTCCCAATCTCTCCCCAAGTTCTTCTGGCACCGACGCCACCCGCCCGGTACGATGGTGTCGTTGAGAGGAACGCTGCCACCACCGGACGGCGCGCCAGATCGCATCGCCGGATCGGCGGCTTGAAGGCTATACATTCCAGATGCGGGAGACGAGATGAAGGTTCTTGCAATCGACTGCAGCGCGCGACGGGACGGACTGACGGGCCGGATGACGCAGGCGGCATGCGACGGCGCCAAAGCAGCCGGCGCGGACGTCGAGTGCCTCCACCTGGCGGACCTGAAGATCGACCACTGCCGCATGTGCGGCCCCGACGGCTGGGGACAGTGCCGCCACAAAGGCACCTGCGTCATCGACGACGACCTGGCGACCGTCGTCGCCAAACTGGAAGGGGCCGACCGGCTGATCTTCTCGACGCCGGTCTACTTCGGCGACCTGTCCGAATCGGCCAAGGCCCTGACCGACCGGGTGCGGCGGCTGAGCTGCTGCCCGGCAAAGCAGAAGTTCCTGCGGAACCTGCCGACCCTGGCGATCGCCGCGGCCGGCGGCACCGGCGGCGGCATGGCGCCGTGCCTGCAGAGCATCGAAAAGTCGCTGTCCGTGCCGGGCTGCTTCCTGGTGGACCTGGTCGGTGTCGCCCGGCGCAATGCGGCCTACAAGTGCGAGACGCTGCGCCTGGCCGGTCAGGCCCTGGCCAGCGAAGCGCATGAGTCATGGCCCGACCGCGAGGTGGCGGGCAGGTAACCACCGGCCGCACGAGGCGGGCCCGGTGGCACAAACCGACTCTCGAACGGCCGGGGCATCCCCAGGGGTCAGACCCCGACGCGCACGCCACCAACGGAATCAACGCCGAAACTTCCTGGCAGATTGGATGGCTGTGCACGTCACCGGGGTCTGACCCCGCGGCGTTGGGCACGGCCCTGCAAACAACCGCAGGTGACACCCGTAGCACCCGGCGGGGTTTACCGCTCCCTCACGGTCGCGGCTCGTTAACCCAGGACCGTGGCGCACCCCTCGCAGCGTCTTGCCTTTGCCCCCAGGATGTCCCCCCGTTGCCATCCCCCCTGTGCCGCTGTTGTCATTCCCCGGCCCAGCCACCATAATCACCGGCTTGGCCGCAAGAGCCGGCTATACTTAGTATTTGAACCGTTTCCGGGTGCCGCCCTCGCGGTTGAGCTGACAGGCACCCGCGACCTTGAACGAGGACGCCATGAACACTGACAACAAGCCCGAAGGCAAGTACATGGACCGCAAGACCCCCAACGAGGTCCCCCTCGATGCGGCTGCCAACCAGCCGCGCGGCGACTTCATCCGCGAACAGGTCGCCGAACACCTGAGGCAGGGACGCTACAACAACATCGTCACCCGCTTCCCCCCGGAGCCCAACGGCTACCTGCACATCGGCCACGCAAAGGCCTTCGGCATCGACTTCGGCATCGCCGAGCAGTTTGGCGGCCGCTGCCACCTCCGCATGGACGACACCAACCCCGTCAAGGAGGAGCAGGAATACATCGACGCCATCAAGCACGACATCCGCTGGCTCGGCTATGACTGGGGCGACCATGAATACCACGCCAGCGACTATTTCGAGACCCTCTACGCCTGGGCGGTCGCCCTGATCAAGGCCGGCAAGGCCTACGTCTGCGACCTGTCCGTCGAGCAGATCCGCGATTACCGCGGCACGCTGACGCAGCCGGGCAGGAACGCCCCCCACCGCGACCGGTCGGTCGAGGAGAACCTCGACCTGTTCGACCGCATGCGCAAAGGCGAGTTCCCCGACGGCACCCGCACCCTCCGCGCGAAAATCGACATGGCCCACCCCAACATCGTCATGCGCGACCCGGTCATGTACCGCATCATCCACGCCGCCCACCCCCGCACCGGCGAGAAGTGGTGCATCTATCCGATGTACGACTGGGCGCACGGCCAGAGCGACTGGATCGAGGGCGTCACCCACTCGCTGTGCGATCTGGCCTACGAGATCCACCGGCCGCTGTACGACTGGTTCATCGACACGCTCATCGAGATCGGCGTGAAGCCCGAAGGCATAGAGCACCGCCCCGTCCAGATCGAGTTCGCCCGGCTGAACATCACCCACACGATGATGTCCAAGCGCAAGCTGCGGGCCCTGGTCGAAGAGGGCGTCGTCTCCAACTGGGGCGACCCCCGCATGCCTACCCTGCGCGGCATGCGCCGCCGCGGCTACACCCCCGAGGCGATCCGCGACTTCCTCGGCCGCATCGGTGTCGCCAAGTTCGAAGGCTGGAACGAGTTCGGCCTGCTCGAGGCCTGCGTCCGCGAGCACCTCAACAAGGTCGCCCCCCGCGTGATGGCCGTGCTCGACCCGCTCAAGGTGATCATCGACAACTACCCGGACGGCCAGAGCGAGCAGCTCGACGCCGTCAATAACCCCGAGGACCCCGCCGCCGGCACCCGCGAGGTCCCCTTCGGTAAGGTCCTCTACATCGAGCAGGACGACTTCCGCGAGGAGCCGCCGCCCAAGTATTTCCGGCTGAGCCCGGGTCGCGAAGTCCGGCTGCGCTACGCCTACTTCATCACCTGCACCGGCGTGGAGAAGGACGCCGACGGCAAGGTCGTCGCCGTCCACTGCACCTACGACCCCGCCACCCGCGGCGGCGACGCCACGGACGGCCGGAAGGTCAAGAGCACGCTGCACTGGGTCAGCGCCGAGCACGCCGCCGATGCCGAGGTCCGCCTCTACGAGCACCTGTTCACCAGCGACGACCCCGACCAGGCCCCCGAAGGCGGCGACTGGCGCGACAACCTCAACCCCCACTCGCTGGAGGTCCTGCCGACTGCCAAGGTCGAGCCGTCGCTCAAGAGTGCCCAACCCGGCGACCGCGTCCAGTTCGAGCGGCTCGGCTACTTCTGCGTCGACCCGGACACCACCGCGGAAAAGGTCGTCTTCAACCGCACCGTCACCCTGAAGGACACATGGTCGAGGATCGCCAGCCAGCAGACCGCCGGCCAGAAGGGCGGCAAAGGAAACAAACCCGGCAAAGGTAAGTGAGGCAACCTGCAGTCAGGATGATCGTTGCCTGGAGGGCCGTGTTGTGAGATTCACACGAATCAGCGTCGATCCGCTCCAGATGGGCGGTGTCCCGTGCATCCGTCACCTGCGGATTCCCGTGGCGACCGTGGTCACGATGGTATCGGAAGGGATGAGCACCCGGGAGATCCTGGATGCCTATCCGGACCTGCAGCCAGATGATATCCGAGAAGCCCTCCAGTTCGCCGCCGAGGCCGTGAAGGAACGCGAACTGCCGCTGGTTGACAAACCGGGTGCCATGGCCACGACGTATGTGGCCATGGAATCCCTCGGATGCGAGTTGCATTCAGGGACAAACGGGAAGGAGCCCGAAGCGTAAGCGAGGGAGTCGTCCGGATGCGAGAGATCTCTGCATCCTTCGGGAAGGAGCCGCGACCGTGAGGTCGCGATAGCTCTTGGCAAGGGCATGGCATCCACTTCCTGAGTTGCGCCCAAACGAACCCCAAGCGTGAGCGCTGTCTCTTCATCACATTTCCCGCTGCCGCCGGCTGTCGTCTTTACTTTTCGAGCCCCGCCAAGCGAAAACCGCAGGTGCTGCGATGCGGGCCGTCGTTGCTGTTGCTGTTTGAGCCCCGCCAGGGGCGACCGATAGTAGCCCCGCCTTTCCAAGGCGGGGTCCGCTGGCGGCCAACAACTTGTGTTGTTGTTTTCTTGTCGTTGGAGTCCCGTCAGGGACGATTGAAGTGCTGGATCCCCTCGGACCGGCAACCTT
>JAWLBS010000360.1:0-5060 GCA_041687575.1 Phycisphaerae bacterium
TCCCGCGAAGAACGAACCGACCGATATCCCGATCAGTAGCCCAGCCAAGCCGCCGGCGATCAGCCAACGCTTTCGTTGTGCATTGTGATACGTCACTGTCTATGCTCCTTCGCGGTTGCGCGGTTCCGGGCTCGGGTTCAACGGGAGCGCGGACAGTGCCCGCCACCCGGCGTCGAGCACGGGATGTTCCGCATTGATGGCCTTGCCGTCCTGGTTCGTCATTCTCATCCTCCGTAACGACAACCGCCGCAGAGCAATGGCTGCGGCCTCGTTCACACATGCCGAGCGCCCTGGCCTATAAACGCACGTGCGCCGGCCGCTGGTTCAAACGCGGACCGAAACGGACAGCAGCAGCGCAGTCGGCAGCGAACCCGTCTTGCAGGGGCGGCCGTGTCAGCTTGGCGACATTGGTATGTGCCGGTCCTCCCATCCGAGTGTCATATCGCGGCGGGACCTGTCATTGCGGGCACAACGGGCAATCTCTGTGCAAAGCGACACCCACGCTGTCATTCTGAACGACAGCGAAGAGTCTCCATAACGGTAACGCCTCCACAGCAGAAGATCCTTCCCCTCGTCCAGGACGACAACCTGACAAGCATTCCCCCTGCCTCGTCAGCACGCGCGTGTTGCTCACTCCGAGTAGTCGTTGCCGGTGTAGATTTCCATCCTCAGTCTGGTCATGCTGTCGACATTGGAGTCCAGCCCTGACTCCTCCTCAATCCTGTCCGGCTCGCTGTAACGCCGTTGCACATCGGCATCCGGGCTCTCCGCCACCGGCGCGGGCTGCGGTGGCGGTCCGGCCGGTCGCTCCCAGGCCAGGGCGGCCGGGCCCGTCAAGGCGAACGTGCCGCCGACGAGCGTCGCCAATGCCAGGCGGAAAGGCCCGCCTCTCGGGTAGAATCGTGTTCGCTTCATGGTCCGGATCTCCACTTCACTGCCGGGGGTTGCGGCGACCGCGCAACATGGCTGCCGCCTGCCGCCCCCTACCAAATTATTGTCCACACAAACGTAACGTGCAGCCGGGGATGTCGCGTTCATCCGGCCAGAGGTGCGGCGCGCCCCGGTGGTGAGTCAGCGATGGAACCAGACCTGTCGCCCCCGACGTTGTGACACGCGGGAGCGACGCGGCCGCGCGCACAGGGTGGGATCGGCAGGTCAGGGGTGCCGCTGGGGGGAACCCTTATCCCGGTCGCACCATTGGCTTTCGGCACTGCGGGAATAGACTTGATCAAGGTATGGATCTCCAGTACGTCGAACGGACTGAGCAATGAAACGAGGATCGGGAATGCGACGCACGTGCATGACGGCGGTGGGCACTCTCTTGGCCGGGCTGACCATGGGTACGGTGGCGGGCTGTTCGCTGAACCGCCAGGCCGACCGCGAGATCCGGGCGGCGTTCGAGCAGCCCCGGCCGCGGATGCCCGGGTCGATCGCCTCCTATGCCATGGTGCCCGCACCGGCCGCGACGCAACCGGCTGTCACGCAGTCGGCTGCGCCCGGAACAGCGCCGCCGCGGCAGGCTGAAGTTCTCGAAACGCTCCGCGACTACCTGGTCCATGCTGTGGAGCACAACCCCGACGTGTTGCGGGCCGAGCAGATCGCCCGGTCCCATGCCGCCCGCGTGGCGCAGGCGACGGCCCTGGACGACCCGATGCTGATGACCAACACGCTGCCGACGCCGGTGCGCACCGCCGAAGGCGACAACTATTTCCGCCTGAGCGTCACGCAGAAACTGCCCGTTCCGGCGAAACTCGATGCCCGCGGCCGGGTCGCGCTGGAGGCGACCCGGGCGGCGATCGCCGACTGGCAGCAGGTCCGCCAGCGGGTGATCGGCGACGTCAAGCGAGCCTGGTTCCGCCTGTACGTGATCGACCGCAACCTGGTGGTCCTGCAGGAGAACCTGGAGATCCTGGGGTCGCTCGTGGACGTCGTGCGGGCGCAGGTGGAGGCGGGGTTGCGCGGCCAGGCGTACCTGCTGCGGGCGCGGGTGGAACTGGACGACGTGCGGGCCCGCATCATCGACCTGCGCCAACAGCGAATCACGGCGGCTGCCACGCTCAACGCCCTGCTCGACCGCGCCCCGACGACCCCGGTGCCCGAGCCCCCGCCGTTCGGCCTGCGACGGACCAACCTGGAGATCGACCGGCTGCTGGAGGTGGCGAGCCGGGTGAATCCCCGCCTGGAGATGCTCCGCCGGCAGATCGACAGCGACCGTCAGGCGGTGCGCCTGGCCCGGCTGGCGTACTGGCCGGACTTCACAGTCGGGGCCGAGTGGATGCTGATGGTGGGACGCGACTCCCCGACGAGCACGACCGCCGGCAGGTCAGGCCCGCCGCCGCTGTCGGAGGACGGCTCGGACAATGTCGGGATCATGCTGGGGTTCAACATCCCGATCTGGCACCAGAAGATCGAGGCCGGCATCCGCGAGGCGCGGCACAACCTGGAAGCGACACGGATGGCGTACGCCTCGGCCCACAACAGCACTTCTCTGCAGGTGCAGGACGCGCTGGCCCGGGTGCGGGCCCAGCAGGACCTGGTCGAACTGTTCGCCGATGCGATCATCCCGCAGGCGAAGCAGGCCTACGAATCGGCCCTGGCAAGCTATCGCGTCGGCGCCGCTGATTTCGAGTTCCTCATCGAGAACTGGCAGCGGTGGCTCCAGTCGCGGATCCAGTACTACCGCGCCAGGGGCGAACTGGAGCGGGCGGTCGCCGACCTGGAACAGGCCATCGGCGAGAGCCTGGTTGAGGCGGACCAGCCCGCCGCCCCTGCCGCCGTCGGGCGCGACGTTCTCCCAGCCAGCAGGGAGGGCGGATGACGGTTCCGACACATGGTTGCCTTGGGGCCCCGGCACAACCGGTGCTGCGATATGCCCCCAAGGCAGTATGCAGCAAGGCGGCTCTCTCGAATCAGGCCTCGGCCTCCGCCTCGGACAGTCGGAACGTTCAGCGCTCCACTCTCCCAAGCAATCGGGTCAATCGGCCGCCGCTGCCAGCGCCGCCTGGTCTTCGATGTTCCAGCCGACGATCCGCAGCCGCACCGGACTGATCAGGGCGTTGAGCTCGCCGACGACCTTGGTCACCTCCTGGACGTCGCGCTGGGTTGGCTGGCCGTAGACCTCGATGTCGGCGCTGTGGGTCCACTTGTGGATGACGCACTTCTGTTCGGCGTACTCGCTGCCGAAGGCGATCTCGCAAAAGTAGTCGATCTCTTTCTGGCTGTAGGACCCGCTGAGCACCTCGCGGGCCTGCTCGGCGGTCATCTTCGGCCGGATCTGCTTGCTGTAGAGCATGCGGATGACGGTCCGGTCGATGGGGGCGAACTCGGTGCCGGGGGTCCAGCGCTGGTAGAAGATGCTGTCGGGGTAGGTGTAGCTGTCCTGCATCAGGCCCAGCGACTGGGTGATTTCCTCGCGAATGGCGTGGAGCCGCTCGGCCTGGCTGGTCACGTCGCTGGCGATCAGGATCGTCGCGCGGGTGCAGGCGCCGGCGCCGTTCCAGTGCACGCAGAAAAAGCCGATGTTCCCGTCGACATACTCGGGGATATAGTCCTTGAACTGGCCCTGCGGTATGAAGTGGATCTCGATCTGCGGCGATTTCGCAGAGCCCATCGCGGGAAACGCCAGAACCAAGGCGAACGCACTTACAACAAATGCCAAGCGGCGCACTACACTACCTCCACTTGTCGCACTCAAGCCATCCCTGGCTGCAGGGATACCAACGGACTGCTTGATTCCCTTGCTTCGTCCTTGTCACATCCGGTCTGCAGTGGTTGCCGATTGTCCTGCTGCAGGGTGGTTATCGGTCGGTGGCAACCGCTCACTCCAGCTGCCTCTGTGCCCTGGCCGTCGTGCCTCGCCCGGCCCGGGCGCCTCTGCTGCCACGGCGGGTCTTCCCCTGCCCCGCCCAGCCGCACCGGCGGCTATCATCCCTGTACGCCCCGGGGCAAGCCCCGGTTCTCCCGTAGGGGATTCCCCTTGCCAGGCCCCAGGAGCCATACTGATGCACCAGCCGTGGATAATACCGGAACTTGCGGCATAATGCACGTCCCGGCTAGTGGTTCGGAATGACAAACGACATAAGAAAAGCAAAGGAAGCCAAGGTGAGATACCTCGACAAAATGGCCGATTCGACCTGCATCCGCATCTGTGTCGGCATGTTCTGGGCCGCAGTGGTCGCATTTTCTGGCGGGACGGCGGGTATCGCGGCCGGCGAGGCCGCTCCTGCGACCCGACCGGCCACGCAACCGGCCGCAGCGACCACGTCCCGCCCCGCCGCGGCGCCCGAAGCCGGGTCAGCCAGAATCTGGCACGTCTCCGACGACGCAACCTTCAAGGCCGCACTGGAAAGCGCCGCCGGCGGCGAGACGATCCTTGTCGCCCCGGGCAGCTATGCGGGATTTTCCTTCGGGCGAAAATTTCCCGCCGATCGGCCGCTGACGATCCGCTCGGCCGAGCTGCACAAGGCGGTCTTCGACCGCGGGCCGCACCTGTACTGGTGGGGCGTCGAGAACGTCGTGCTCGACGGATTCGAGCTGACCCGTCTGCAGATGGACAACCGCGGCGCCAATGGGCTGATCCACGTCGAGGGAGGCAGCCGGGGCGTGACCCTTCGCAACCTCTACGCCCACCACGCCGGCATCAACGACGACTGCATCAAGGTCAACGCGGCCGCCGACATCGACGTGATCGGCTGCGTGCTGCACGATCCGGGCACGCGGCTCGGGGGCGCCGGCCCGCAGGAGACGCTGGACTACTACGACGTCGACGGCGGCCGGATCGCGGGCAACCTCTTTTGCGGCGGCACCAGCCGGCAGTACATCAACGCCAAGGCCGGCTCGCGGAATATCGTCGTCGAGGACAACATCCTGCTGGACCACTACGGCGCGGCTGGCGACGAGGCGATCGTGCTGGGCGGCTGGTCGGGCACGGTTCGCGGGGACTACGAGGGGGTGAACATCACGGTCCGCAACAACCTGATCCTCAATTCGCGCAGCGGCGCGTTCCAGGTCCGCAGCGTCAAGGGCGGGTACATTTACAATAACCTGGTATACAACTGCAC
>JAWLBS010000361.1:0-5040 GCA_041687575.1 Phycisphaerae bacterium
GAGAGGGGGGATCGCCGGCGCAGGCTTGTTCCCGGCCGGCGATCTGGTATGGTGCTCGCAACCACGCTGGTGCGCCCGTAAATCGAGAGAATCGCCCGAAGGAGATCGACATGGCCCTTGGCCGACGCGAACGGCTCCAACGCCTCGCACGTAACGATGCCGCCGTCAACAGCGCCCCCCTCGACCGCTTCTACGCCCAGATCGAGTTTGCCGAGGGGCTGGCCGATCTGCTCGGTCGCAAGGCCGCCAGCTGGAAGCGCCTGATCGACCAGGCCTGCGACATCGTCGCCGGCGTCGTCGAGGAAGGGACCGTCGACGGCCTCGAAGCGGCCGTCGAGCAGGCCGAAATCGTCCTGGCCCCCATCGGCAAGGTCGCCAAGACATATACGGTCCACTGCGTCGGCCACGGGCACATCGACATGAACTGGATGTGGTCCTGGCCGGAGACCGTCGCGGTCACCAACGACACGTTCATGACCGTCCTGAAGCTCATGGACGAGTTCGACGACTTCTGCTACAGCCAGAGCCAGGCCTCCGTCTACGCCATCGCCAGGCAGTACAGCCCCGACCTCTTCGAGCGGATCAAGCGCCGCATCCGGCAGGGCCGCTGGGAGGTCACCGCCAGCTACTGGGTCGAGGCCGACAAGAACATCGCCTCCGGCGAGGCCCTCGCCCGCCACATGCTGTACACCCGCTGGTTCATGAAGCAGCACCTGGACCTCGAACCGGCCGACGTGGCGATCGATTTCTCGCCGGATACGTTCGGCCACGCCCTGACGATCCCGACGATCGACAGCCGCGGCGGCGTGAAGCACTACTACATGTGCCGCGGCGGCAACTGGGACAAGCCGCCCGTGTTCTGGTACCAGGGGCCCGACGGCTCGCGGATCCTCGTCAACCTCGAGACCACCTGGTACAACGACCACATCGGCCCGCATAATGCGATGGCGATGCTCAAGTTCTGCAGCAAAACCGGCCTGACCGACTGGATGAACGTCTACGGCGTCGGCGACCACGGCGGCGGGCCTACCCGGCGCGATATCCTCCGCTGCTACGAGATGGACTCCTGGCCGATCTACCCGACCTTCCGCTTTGGCACGATGCGCGATTACTACAAGATTCTCGAGGACAACGGCCGCAAGTGGCCGGTCATCGACCGCGAGCTGAATTTCGAATTCACCGGCTGCTACACCTCGCAGTCGGCCATCAAGCGGAACAACCGCTTCGGCGAGAACTACATGGTCGAGGCGGAAACCGCCGCCACCCTCGCCAGCTGCGCCCTGGACTGCGGCTATCCGACCGAGACCCTCCGCGACAACTGGATCGACGTGCTGTTCAGCCACTTCCACGACATCCTGCCGGGCTCGGGCGTCGCGGAGACCCGCCAGTACAACCAGGGGCAGTTCCAGAAGATCGCCGCCGCGACCAGCATGGTCAAGACCAACGCCCTGCGGGCCCTGGCGGGGAAGGTCGACACCTCCTTCGCCGGCTCAGCGGACAGCGATGTCGAGATCCTGCCGGCCGGCTCCAGCATGGCGCTGGGCGCGGGCGTAGGGCGGGGTGCGTACTGGGGCGGACTGTCCGAGGCGGGGCACGTCGTCGATGGCCCGCGGCCCTTCGTCGTGTTCAACCCGTGCGCCTGGCAGCGGGGGCAGCTCGTCAGCGCCACCGTCTGGGACGCCGACACCGGCCCAGCTGCGACCGACCTGGCGAGTGCGCGGTTCCTGGTCCGCGCGGCCGACGGCACCGTCGTGCCCGCCCAGAAGGTCAACACCGGCAACTACTGGGGGCACAAGTTCACCGAACTCGTTTTCCCGGTCGATGTCGCGCCGCTGGGTTACACGAGCGTCGCCATCGACGAGGGCGAGGTGCCGGACTTCGACCCGCCCGTCAAGGTCATCGCCCCGAGCCCCAAGCACGAACCCTACGGCGCCGCTTTGCCTTCACTCGAGAACGAGTACCTCGCCGTCGCGTTCGATCCGGCGACCGGCGGCGTGGCCAGGCTGCTGGACAAGGCCTCCGGCCGGGACCTCGCCGATCCCGCGAGTCCCCTCGGGGTGCTCGAATACGTCCTGGAGCGTCCCTGGGGCATGTCCTCGTGGGTGATCGCCCCGCCGCAGCAGCGTGAGTACCCGCTGGCGGTCCAGTCGCTGAAACATACGCTGGCCGGCCCTTACGCCGCAGCTGTCGAGGCGAAGCTCAAGGTCAACGACTCGGACCTGACCGTGACGTACACGCTCAAGGCGGGCCAGCCGTGGCTGGAGATCGACGTGCAGGCCCGCTGGGTCGAGATCGGCTCGCGCGAGAAGGGATGCCCGAGCCTGCTGATGCGGCTGCCGCTGGCGATCGACCAGGCCCGCGGGCTTTACGAGATCCCGTACGGCTCGATCGAGCGCGATCTGAACGCCGGCGAGGAAGTGCCCGCCCTTCGCTGGGTCGATGTCACTGGCCAGGCCCGCGGCGCCCGCTCCGGCCGTGGAGGGCGCGCAGCTGCCGCGGTTGCCGGCTGCGCAGTCGCCAACGACTCCAAGTACGGCTACAGCCTTGACGGTTCGATCCTGCGGGCGACGCTGATCCGTTCCAGCTACGAGCCCGACCCGATCCCGGAAGTCGGCGACCACCGCATCCGCTTCGCCGTGATGCCCCATGCCGATCGGCCGGCCGTCGCCGACCTCGTCCGCTTCGGCGCGGGTTTCAACCACCCGCTGCAGGTCGTCGCCACCGACGTGCACAAGGGCCGGCTGTCGTCCGCCGCCGAGGGCGTTTCGGTTGTCCGTCCCGACAACGTCGTCCTGGCCGCCATCAAGAAGGCCGAAACCGGCGATGCCGTGATCTTCCGCCTGCACGAGACGCAGGGCAAGGCCGCCACCGCCAGGCTGGACCTCTCGCCGACCCTGCTGGGCAAGGTAGCTGAGGCCGTGGAGGTTGACCTGCTGGAACAGCCGGTGAGCAAAGGCTCCGCCACCCGCACGGCCAAGGGCTTCTCGGTAAAGATCCCCGCCAGCGGCATTGCCAGTGTAAAGGTGACGTTCGCATGATGCGCGGCATCAACCTTTGAGGTGGACTCCACAATCGAGGGACCGCGAAGTCCGGCGTCCCCCCTTTGGAGTGCGGCGGCGCAGACGCCGCTTTGCATTTCCTACGGGTTGCAAAGGGACGTCACGGTAACAACCCGTCACCAGCCTTTTGGACTGCGGCGCCGCAGACGCCGCTTTGCATTTTCGGGTGTCGAGATGCGGCAGGCCCGGTAGCGCCCGCAGCGGCCGAAAGGACCCCCTCGCTCACGCGTCGGGCTCGTTTGGGCGCGACTCCGGATGCGAGGGCGCTGCATCCGGAATCGTAACGGCAACAACACCCTCGCTTACGCTTCGGGTCCTTTCCCAAAGGCCGCGGATGTCTCTCGCATCCGGAACAACTCCCTCGCTTACGCGTCGGGCTCCCTCCCGTTTGTCTCCGAGCGCAACGCTCATCCGAAGGATTCCATGGCCACATACGGCGTGGCCATGGCACCCGTAGTTGTCGTTGTTGTCGTTGTATTTAATCTGTGTAATCTGCGAAATCTGCGGATAACCTGCCGTTGCCGTTCCCTGACCCCTGACCCCTGACCCCTGATCCCCGCCGTTGCCGTTCCCTGGCAACTGACTACTGACTACTGACTACTGACTACTACCCCACCCCATACCCATACACATACCCCCACACCACCAGCCACGCCGGGATCGTGATCGCCGCCGCCACGTACTGCAGGAAGATCAGCCCGCTGACCGCGTGGGCGGTCCGCTCGCCGCCGTAGCGGTGGGCGATCACCACGATCGCCACAGCTGTCGGCATGATCGACTGGATGAACAGGATCACCGCCTTGGACCTGTCCAGCACGTCCCACGCCATCAGCGCGCTGAGCAGGCCGAACATGATCGCCGGGAACAGGACCAGCCGCAGCGACAGCCCCGCCGCCGAGACGCCCCGGGGCGGGCGGTACGAGCGGTCGAGCTGCATCAGCGTCGCCCCCAGGATCAGCATCATCAGCGGCACCGTGCACGCCCCCAGCGACGCGAACGGCGCCAGGATCTGGCCGAGCACCGGCTCGCTGACCTGCTGGGGGATGTGCAAGAGGCACGCCGTCACCGAGACGGCACTGGCCACGAACGGCGGCGAGATCGCCTTCTTCCAGAGCGGCCCGTCGTCGCCGCCTTCGGCGCTGCCGCGAAACAGAATCACCCCGACCGACCACATCAGCGGGCTGATCCCCATCACGAACAGAAACAGCAGCGCCAGCATCGGCCCCTGGTACTCGACCAGGTGCTCGCCCGCGTAGAGTTCCGTGATGATCGGGATCGTCAGGTACCCGGCGTTGTGGAACGCCAGCGTCCCCACGGTGTACCGCGGCTGCAGCCAGTTGCGGCCGGCCAGGCCGATCGGATACGCCAGCAGCGCCATGGCACCGATCATCAGCACCGCGCTGATCGGCAGCAGGTACCAGCCCTCGTAGAACATCTGTTCGGGGCGGAACTGGCTGAGGATGTTGGTCGCGATAAACGCGGGCAGCAGCAGCGCCACCACCAGCCGCGCCAGCGCGCTGACGGTCGGCGCGGTCAGCACCCCGAAGCGCATCAGAACCGCGCCCAGGATCACCAGCACCGCCAGCCGCGCCAGCGGCATCACCGACGAGCCGATCAGCTGGACCAGCTCCGGCCCGCCCGCCGCCGCCACGAGGCCCGAACACGACAAATCCACGACGAATGTACACATAGCCCCGTATTTTCGGGCAAACGGTCGGTGCGGGCAAGGGGGGGCGGCGTGACAACGTGACAACATGACAACATGACAAGGTGACAAGGTGACAAGGTGACAAGGTGGCTGGGTGACCCGGCTTCGCCAGACAACGGCTACGCCGGGGCAAGCAAGGTGAAACGGCAACGGCAACGGCTTTGGCGCAGACGCCGCTTTGCCTTTCGCTCGGGCCGCGACCCCGCTGCGGCACCAAGTCTCGAGCAGGTGCCGCCGCGCGACTATGGACTGCGGCGGCGCAGACGCCGCTTT
>JAWLBS010000362.1:0-5037 GCA_041687575.1 Phycisphaerae bacterium
GAGCATCTCGTCGGCCAGCTTCGTCAGCTGCCGAACGACCTGCTGGTCGACTGGTCCGCCCGCGCGGGGGTCGACGGCCTGGTTCAGCAGGCGCCTGGCTTCGACGAGGTTGCCGCCGGCAATCGCGGACGAGACCTCGGCCAGGGCGACCGATGCGGTCGGGTCGGTTTCGGGCTGATCAGTCGCGGCGGGCCCCGCCGTCGTCGGCTGGGTCGCGGGGGCAGACGGTGCGGCGGCCGGGGCGACGGCAGCGGGCACCGCGGCAGGCTTGGGGGCCGCCGCCGGTTTGGGTGTAACGGCGGTCGGGGCGGGCGACTGCGTGGTCGCGAGCGTGGTCGGCGGCGTCTCGCCGATGTCCTCTGCGGCCGATCGCCACCACCAGATGGCGACGGCGGCGACGGCAATGGTTGTCGCGGCCAACAGCAACCGGCTTCTCGTCTGGCGCATCCTTGCCATGACTGACTCCTTGTGTGAATCCTGCATGCCACGAGGCGGCCGGTCCGGAAACATCGCCCCGGCGTGGCCATACACGCCCCATTATCCCGATCCGCCCGGAGGGGTAAGATAACAACCATCGCCGATTCTGGCCAGCGGGTGGAGCAGACGACCTTCCGCAGATTTCGCAGATGAACGCAGATGAACAACAGCAAGGGCCGTACCCGCCGCGGATGAAGGCGAGGTTGGTGGATCAACGGCAACAGTACTGCAGGGGTCAGGGGTCAGGGATCAGGGGTCAGGGATCAGGGGTCAGGGGTCAGGGGTCGACAACCACGGCAACAACAAAAGATGATATTGGCCACGGATGAACGCGGATGAACGGCAACGGCAGGGGACAGGCTAGAGGGTACCCAACTTCGCCGAACGACGGCTACGCCGGGCAAGCAGGTGACAGCAAACCGGGTTTCGGGTGTCGTAACGGCAGGGGGCCCGGCTTCGCCACACGACGGCTACGCCGTGGCGAGCAGGGATCAGGGGTCCGGGGGCAAGTGTGAATTCGGGTGTCGCGGTCCTGCCCCAACGAGCCGCGACCGTGAGGAAGCGGTATTCCCGCAGGCAGGGCGGATGCCACAGTCGCAGCTGTTGCCGTGGTCGTTCGAGCCCCGCAAGGGGCGATCTGAAACACCGCTGTGGTTGCCTGTTCCCGCTGCTCGCGTCCCGCCAGGGACGACCGAACGTAGCCCCGCCTTTCAAGGCGGGGGACGCTGGGCCCCAAAGGTTTGGGCCTATGTCTTTGTTGTTGAGTCCCGTCAGGGACGGCTGAAGTGCCCGAGAATCACGCACCGGCGACCACGCCGCGCCTCAACCAGCCAGCAGCAGCGCGAGGATCACCACCCATACCGGCCACCAGAACGGGTTCGAGATCACGCACCACAACGCCCGCCACCGACTGCCCCGACAGATGAGCAGGCCGCCGTGATAGAGCGTCACCGCCCAGAGGACGTTGGCTGCCGCCGCGCAGGCCAGCAGCGCCACCACGATGGCCTCGCCACTGGGGCTCGACCGAATCGTGTCGGAGACAACGGCCGCGGCCGACGCCAGCCCGAACCCGATTCCGCCCCATGTCAGGCTGTACGTCGTCACGCCCCAGGCGCCGATCAGGCGACTCTGGGCATCCTCCGGCCGGGTGACGATTCTGCAGAGGCCGCTGTGCAGCAGCACGAGCAGGAGGACCGCGAGCAGCACAGGCAACGCCATAATCAGCGGCGAAGCTGCTTCAAGCGGCCACCCGATGATCGGTGGAAGCACGATCATCGCTGCCGCCCACAGGGCCATCGTGGGCAGGTCGTCGCCGTCGGGGCCGGGGCTGAGCCGCACCTGCGGCATCGACCAGAATGCCACCGGGTGCCGCAGGATCGTCGGGATGACCCAGCGGAGGGGCGGACCCTTCATACCGTACTGCTCGTACTGCCGACGCAGCTCCTCGAAATCGACCACCAGCCCGCACTCGGGGCACCGCCGCTCGGTCAGGCCCCGCAGGTTGTAGCCGCACTCGGGGCAGTCGATGTCCATGTCGTTGATCGGGGCCGGTTCGGCCTGCGGCTGATTTGCGGTTCCTTCGGTCATGATGACGCTTCCTTGTAACCCGAACGTGCACCAGCTTCGCGCCACGCAAAGGTTTCCCGGATCGGTCGCAGTTGTTTCACCTTGCCTGCCCCGGCGTAGCCGTTGTCTGGCGAAGCCGGGTCACCCGGTCACCGTGTCACCTTGTCTCGGTGCCTTGCGTGGCCTTCGACGGTTCCGGTTGTCGCTACCGGCCGCGCCAGGTTCACGGTGGCGATATGCGGCTGCAGCTGGCATTGTACCCGTCGTAGGCGCCGGCGGGAACGGCTCGTATACTGGCAGTCCAATCGAACATGCCTGTTGCTGGAGGACGTCGCATGGCTCTGGATATGGTCCGGCTCGGTTCGGTGCAGGTCTCCCGGCTGGCGATCGGCGGCAATCCGTTCAGCGGGTTCAGCCACCAGGGCGCCGGGCGCGACGCCGAGATGCGCCGCTACTACACGTGCGCCCGCATCAAGGAGACGCTCCGCAAGGCCGAGGCGGCTGGCATCAACACCTTCTTCGGCCGCGTGGACAACCACGTCATGCGGATGCTGGAGGAGTACTGGGACGAGGGCGGGACGATCCAGTGGTTCGCCCAGACCGCCAGCGAGCGCGAGGACTACCTCCGCAACATCCGCGCGGCTGGCTCGGTCGGCGCCAAGGGCTGCTACCTGCACGGCGGCCAGACCGACTACTACTTCCACCGCGGCGAGACGGACCGGTTCGCCGGGGCGCTGGCGACGATTCGCGAGTGCGGCATGGCGGCCGGCTTTGCGGCGCACAACCCCGAGCCGCACGAGTGGATCCGCGACCACCTCGACCCGGACTTTCAGCTGACCTGCTACTACGACCCGAGCCCGCGGACCGACAAGCCAGACCACGTGGCGACCGAGCACGAAAAGTTCGACCCCGCCCACCGCGACCGGATGGCCGAGACGATCCGCACGCTCAAGGCCTCAGCGGTGCATTACAAAGTCCTGGCAGCGGGCCGCACGCCGGCCGAGCAGGCGTTCGAGTACGTCGCCAGGGTGATCCGCCCGCAGGACGTGGTGCTGGTGGGGTTCCACCTGGGGGATGATCCGGAGCTGATCGAGAAGACGGTGGGGCTGTTCGAGCGGGTGGTGCAGCCGGCGGTATGCGGCTGAGGCGTTTGCAGCGCCTCACCACAGCGCCGTCGGAACCTGGTTGCTCAGCGGTTGGAGCTTTGTCACGTCGTAGGTGCAGTCGGTGCGGCCTTGCAGGTGCGCCGCCATCCGCTCGCGCAGGGGGCACAGCAGCTTCTCGTCGCCGGACAGGTCCCGCAGCTCCTGCGGGTCGTCCTGCATGTCGAAAACCTGCTCCTCGTTGGTCACGGCGTACCAGATGTACTTGTAGCGACCGGCCAGCACGAAGTGCGAGGCGTGCTTGCCGCCGGCGTGCTCGCCGTGCAGGTCGTCGCGGACTGCACCCGCCTCGCCGCGGACGATTGGCATGAGGCTGCGGCCGTCCACGCCGTCCGGCACGTCGACGCCGGCCAGGTCGCAGAACGTCGGCAGGATGTCCTCGAGGCAGACGAGGGCATCGCTGGTCCCGCTCGGCAGGTCCACGTTGCGGCCGGAGATGAAGAACGGCACGTGCGCTGAGCCCTCGTACGCCAGCGACTTGCGGAACAGGTGATGGTCGCCCAGCAGCTCGCCGTGGTCGCTGGTGTAGATGATCCACATCGGTTCGCGCATCCGGTCGCTGCCATAACTGTAGAACGCCTCCAGCAGCCGCTGCACCTGGTCGTCGACGTGGTCGATCAGCCCGTAATAGCCCGCCGTCGCCTGCTGGATCTCCTCCAGAGAGAACGGGCCGTTCTTGCTATCCGGGGCGACGCCCGGGCGGACCGGCTCGTCGGGCACCCACTCGCCCATGGCCGGGCGGAACCGGTCCATGATCCGCACGTACCGGTCGAAGTAGGCCTGCGGCGGCACCAGCGGCGGGTGCGGCGCCCAGTAGCTCAGGTGCAGAAAGAACGGGCACGACGGGTCGCGCTTGCGGAGGAACTCGATCGCCTGGCTGGTGACCCAGGTGCTGTGGTGGTACCACTCGTCCATCGGCCACGGCCGGGCGACGCGGCTGTTGCCGTTGATCCCGTGCACCTGCGGCGGCGCCTTGACGCCCTGGTCTTTGAGCCAGTCGACGTAGTCGTTCTCCTTCTGCCAGGCCGAGTCCGGCCGGTCAGTCGGGGCGTTGCTCAGGATGACGTTGTCGAACCCGAAGCGGCGGCGCTGCGGCATCTGGTGGAGCTTGCCGACCAGCTGCGTCTGGTAGCCGGCGCGACCCAGCAGGCCCGGCAGGGTGAACGCCGGGTTGAAATTGTCCTCTTCGCTGTAGCCGACGAGGCCGTGGGTGGCGGGGGCCTGGCCGGTCAGGATCGTCCGCCGCGCGGCGATGCAGCTCGGGCAGGTCGTGTAGCCGCGGGAGAAGTTCACGCCGCGGGCGGCCATCGCGTCGAGGGTCTGGGTCTGCAGGTCGGGGTTGCCGTTGATGCCGAGGCCGTCGTAGCGCTGCTGGTCGGTGGTGATCAGGAGCAGGTTCGGGCGGGCCATGTATCGTCCTCCGGGGTCCGGGTTCGTTTTGCGGTACCGGTGCAATGTAGATGGGACGGGGGCGAGGTGTCAATGCCGCAGTGATGCAGGGCTGTCATCCTGAAGGGCCGTGGTTGTCATCCTGAACGAAGTGAAGGATCTCTGACAAGCGAGCCGTTCAATCCTGGGGCCGCTGTCCATGAGAGATTCTTCGCTGCGCTCAGAATGACAGCTTGGAGCGGTTGTCACGGACCGAACACGCTGCGCATTCGCAGAATTCCATGGCCGGAAACAGCCCCTGCCATGGCACCCAACTCACCGGCCGCGCGTGCGGCGCGGTACGGGCGGCTTGCCGCATTCGAGCTGCTCCAGCAGGTAGCGCCAGTGCGAGAGCGTCTGTTCGACCAGCACGCTGGGGCCGCGCTGGATCAGCGCGTTGCGC
>JAWLBS010000363.1:0-5021 GCA_041687575.1 Phycisphaerae bacterium
CGGCCTTCCGCAGATTTCGCAGATGTACACAGATTGGAAACAGCCACGACAGGGGACGGGCGGCGGTCGGGTTTCGGGGGTCGGGTCTCGGGTGTCGGGGGGCGGGTCGGGGGCTGCGTCGGCCGGGGCGGTGTTGGCGAGGGCCGGATAATCCGTCGGGCTCGCGGCGGCAGGGCATGCGGGCACTGGCGGCCGACCGGGACACGGCAGGCCCTGGCGGCCCTGCGGGGCGGCCGGGACTTGTGTCCACGCGTGACGCGGGGGAGGCAACGCGTGTCGCGGGGGAGGCAACGCGTGACGCGTGGGAGCCCCCGGACGATGCGGGGGAGGCAACGGATGGTCCGGGGGAGGCAACGGACCGTCCGGGGGAGGCAACGGATCGTCCGGGGGAGGCAACGGACCGTCCGGGGGAGGCAACGGATGGTCCGGGGGAGGCAACGGACCGTCCGGGGGAGGCAACGGATCGTCCGGGGGAGGCAACGGACCGTCCGGGGAAGGCAACGGATGGTCCGTGGAAGGCAACGGGTCGTCCGTGGAAGGCAACGGGTCATCCGTGGACGTCCCCGGATGATGCGTGGCCGTCCGCTAACGGTTCGGGCAGGCCTCCGCACAACGCGGCAAGGTCCGCCAATGGCGCGGGCGGGCCCGCCCGCGCGGGATCCGCGGCCGCGCGGCCGTCACTGGCCGCGGCCGCTGACCGGCAGGCTCACCTCGAACGTCGTGCCGCGCCCCTCCTGGCTCTGCAGGCGGATCTCGCCGCGCAGCTTCTCCGCGATGCTGCGGACGATGCTCAGCCCCAGCCCGCTGGAGTGGGCGGTCACCCGCCGGGCGTTGCTGGCGCGGTAGAACTCCTGGAACAGGTTCTCCTGCTCCGACTGGGGAATGCCGATGCCGTTGTCGGCCACGGTCAGCACGACCCGCCCGTCCAGCTGGCAGGCGGTCACCCGCACGTAGCCGTTGGTCGGCGTGTACTTGACCGCGTTGCCGATCAGGTTGGCCAGCAGGTCCCGCAGGTCCCGGCGGACCGCCAGCAGCGTCACGCCCGCTGCACCTTCCAGGTCGGTCTCCAGGCGGACGCCCTTGGCCGCCGCCTCCTCGCTGAACTCGCTGACGGTCGCGCGGGCGACCTCGGCGAGATCCAGCAGCTGCGGGGTCCCCGCCAGATCGCCGCCGGCCCGCACGTGCGCCAGCCGCAGCAGGTCGTCCACCATGTCCATCATCACCTCGCAGCGGCTGCGGATCCGCCGGTGCACCTGCTGCGAGACGGTGTCGGCCGGCTCCTCGCTGTCGAGCAGGTCGACCAGGCTGGTGACGGCTGCCAGGGGGCTGCGCATCTCGTGGGCGACCACGCGGAGGAACTGGCTCTTGGCGGCCTCCCGCCGGTGCAGCTCCTCGTAGGCCATCGCCAGGTCGCGGTAGGCATAGTCCAGCTGCTGGCTCGTGCCGCCGGTCAGGTAGATGGTCAAAAAGAAGGTGATCGTCAGCACCAGCCAGACCGCCCCGGCGTACAGCGGGTGCGCAGCTATGGGCACCCCGTCGACCAGGACCTCCAGCGGGTAACCGATCAGCGGCTCGCGCAGCGATGGAAAGGTCACGCCCAGAATCGCCAGACCCCCGACCAGCGCTGAGGCGACCGCCGCCTGCACGAGCGCATCGAGCCGGGGGAGCATGATCCCCGCGATCGCCATGTGAAAGACCATGAACACCAGGAACGGGTTGATCAGACCCCCCGTACACTGCACCAGCACCGCCAGGCTGACCAGGTCCGCGACGATCTGCAGGTGGATCATGTAGCGCGAGGCGACGACCGCCTGCTCGGGACCCTTGTCCCAGACCTGCCGGCGGGCCAGCAGGTACAGCGCCCCGTTGTACGCGGCGATGACAGCGGCGATCAGCAGCGGCCACCGCATGTCGAAACGGACCGGCGTGAGCAGCTGCGCTGCCGCCACCACCGTCACCACGCCGACCGCCGCCGCCCATCGCAGGCCGATCAGCCACCGCACCCGCTCGGCGATCGTGCGGTTGCGGAGCAGCGCCTTTTGCAGTCGCAGCCAGGGCATGGCAACGTCGCCTCCGGGGCACCGCCCCTTTTCGTCTGTAGGGCGGGCTATGCCCGCCAAAGCACTTGACCGCAGTGCATCTCAGCAGATCCGCGGCAGATCCTCGCCGTACGGCACCTGGATCACCCGCCGCCCGCCGATCTCGGTGACCAGCTCCGCCAGCGGCGGCGTCTCGCCCGTGACCCGCCCGATGATCGCCGCGTGCCGCCCCAGCGGGTGGGCCCGCATCAGCCTCAGCGCCTCATCCGCGGCATCGCCAGCGACCGCGGCGATGACCTTGCCCTCGTTGGCGATCGTCAGCGGGTCGAGACCGAGCACCTCGGCCGCCGCCCGGGCATCGGCCGTCAGCGGGATCCGCGGCTCGTGGATCTCGACCGATCGGCCGCTGCCGGCCGCCATCTCTGCGACCACCCCCGCCACCCCGCCGCGGGTCGGGTCGCGAAGGAACTTGACCGCGCTGCCGAGCTCGCGGAGCAGCCCGCCCGTCAGCCCCGCCAGCGGCGCTGCGTCGGTCCGCAGGCGGCTGGCGAAGGCGAGCTCCTTTCGCCGGCTGAGCACCGTCAGCCCGTGCTCGGCGATGTGGCCGTTGATCAGAATCGCGTCGCCGACCGCCAGTCGATCATAGCCCAGGTTCGCCTCGGCCAGCACCCGCCCGACGCCCGCGGTGGTGATGTACATCCCGTCGCCGCGGCCCCGCTCGATGACCTTGGTATCGCCGGTGACGATGCGGACGCCCGCCTCGGCCCCGGCCGCCGCGATCGAGGCGACGATCCGCTCGAGCACGGCCGTTTCCAGCCCCTCCTCCAGGATCAGCGCCAGCGACAGCCCCAGCGGCACGGCCCCGGCCATCGCCAGGTCGTTGACCGTGCCGCAGACCGCCAGCCGGCCGATGTCCCCGCCGGGAAACTCCAGCGGCTGCACGACGTAGCTGTCGGTGGTAAAGGCCAGCTGCTCGCCCCCCAGGTCGATGACCGCCGAGTCGCCGAGCTGCCCGAGCACGGGGTTGTCCAGGGCGGGCAGGATGGTCTCGGCCAGCAGCTGGGCGGTCAGCTGCCCGCCGCCGCCGTGGGCGAGGACGATATGTCGAGGGTCCCGGGGCATGAGGCAGATTCTCCGTCAATGTCAATCGGCGATACGACAAGGGGTTGTAGGCGCATCGGCACGGGTTGTAAAGGCCCGCATGCAGCTTGCGCCCCCAGGCCGGCCCCTTTGCGGGGGACCTGTGCCGCCGGCGGTCCGGTCGCTGCTCGCGTCCCGCCAGGGACGACCGAAGGCAGTCCCGCAGGGGGCTCGAAGACCGCGACAACAGCTGCGGCAGCGGCGAAAGTGATGCCGAGACAGCGCTTCCGGCGCGGAATTCAGACCCTCATCGGCCGAGACGGGCGGCGGCGCACCCCCCCTATCGATGCTTGGCCGGTTCCCCCGCTTCGGGTATCATCGCCGGATGTGACAGGTCGCAGACTGTTGCGGTCGACTGGAGAGTGTTGCATGGCGCGGAGCGGCCGGCCCCCCGGGGCGGGCGAGCCCGTGTGTTGGGATTGACATACCCGGCCGGGGCAGGTTGTCCGGCCGATGATTTTGGATGCAGGGGCGTATGAAAGCATTACCGAATTTCCGCAGGGGATTGCAGTATGTCTGGCCGCAGAAGCGGCTGCTGGTGCTCATGGTCACCGCCGCGGTCGGCGTGAGCATTTTCTATGCCGCCAGCATCTCCTCGGTGCTGCCTTTGCTGCAGGTCATGTTCAACCAGAACCAGACGCTGCCGGACTGGATCTACCAGCGAAGCGTCGAAGGGCGGCTGGATGTCACCGTCCAGCCGCAGCGGATGCTGCCCGTGGCGGACGGTTCGCCGGCCAGTGACGCAAACGGCATCCTCCTGCAGAACATGACCCGCGATGGGGTGCTGGACGAGGCGGGGGCCGCCCGGTGGGACACGATCATCGCCGTCAACGGCCGGACCGGCAGCAGCTCGCAGCTGAAGCGCGCGATCATGGAGCTGCCGAACGGCCGGCCGGCCACCTTCCTGGTCGTCTCGGGCGGCGGGGGTGAGCCGCGTCAGATCACGGCCGTGCCCGACAACGCCTCGTGGTACCGACCGCTGGCGCTTCGGGTGGCGGGCCTGCTGCCGCAGGGGCACGACAGCGACTCGCAGTTCCGCACGCTGAAGTACGTGATGACCGGCCTGTTCATCGTGGTGCTGCTGGGGGGCATCTGCAAGTACGTCCACGAGTACCTCGCCGGGATCATCATCCAGCGGGCGATGATCAAGATGCGCGGGGACATCTTCGGCCACATGATCGCCCTGCCGATGCCGTGGTACAGCAAGCAGCAGGCGGGCGACACGATGAGCCGGTTCGCCCGCGACACGAGCGTGCTGGAGTTCGGCTACAAGATCCTGTTCGAGAAGATGCTCGCCGAGCCGCTCAAGGCGGCGGGCGTGTTCGGGCTGAGCCTGGCGATCGACTGGCGGCTGATGGTGCTGGTGGCGGTCGTGCTGCCGGCGGCCGGCGGGATCATCTATGCCCTGGGCATGAAGGTCAAGCGGGCGCAGCGTCGCAGTCTCAGGGCGTGGGGATACGTGCTGGACCTGCTGGACGAGCGGATCGCCGGCATCAAGATCTTAAAGAGCAGCTGCGCCGAGGGCCGCGAGCGGCTCCAGTTCTTCCGGCGGATCCGGCAGCTGTTCGTCCAGCAGCTCAAGATCACCCGGGCCGACGCGGCGACCAGCCCGCTGCTGGAGACGCTGGGGGCCGGGGCGGTGTGCGGCTTTGTGCTGTTCGGGGGGTGGCTGGTCTTTCGCAACGAGATGGAGGCGCCCGCCTTTTTCACCTCGGCGGCGTGCCTGGTGGCGATGCTCGCCCCGATCCGCCGGGTCGCCAGCGTGAACAACCGGATCCAGGGGGCCGAAGCGGCCGCCGCGCGGCTGTTCGAGGTGCTGGACATGCCGGTTGAAAAGCAGGC